>NZ_SLUN01000001.1 GCF_004340685.1 Hydrogenispora ethanolica
TCTTTTTGTGAATGAAAGAGCTCTTTTTCGGAAGAATGAGCTCTTTCAGTCGCTGAGCGAGCTCTTTTTGTGAATAAAAGAGTTCTTTTTGTGAATAAACCATCTATTGCTGTGGATAAATGGTTTCGTTGAATATGGTTAATGAATTTGGACTGTGGATAAGTCGGGGAAGCCCCGGTAATACAAGGTTCCCTTTTTTCGCTTTCTGAACCGGCTTGCTTCAAAAAGGGGGGAAAGGTACTATGGTGACTACTGGCTCTCCGGTGACTCAAGGGGTGAGTTCTTTGGCCCAAAATCGACTCTCCCCCTGAGCTTTACTGCAGGCAGCACGGTGGAAGCCGTTTCCACCGCAAACAAAAAACCCAGTCTTCACTGGGTTTTTTTCATATCATCCTCCGTCACCGGCCCCGGGCCAACGCCGCCAGCCGGCGCAGCATCTCCCCGACCTGCTCCCTGGAGATGAGAAACTCGGTCCGGCCGTCGCGCTCCACGGCGTAAAAATCAGCGTTGTAGGGAAGGTAATTGACCGTAAGGACGCGGCGTTCCCCTTCTTGCGGGCCCTGGCGCAAAAAGAAGCTGGTCCTCACCTCCGGGGCTTCCCGCACCGGCCCCCGGTCGTTCTCGGCCTCGGCCATCAGCCCGATCAGGCTCTGGTAATACTTACGGAACGGGGCGGCGGCGACCGTCTTGCCGTCCACCCGGAACGTCGCCGCCTCGCCCCCGGTCGCGGCGGAAGGTTTCCGGACGATGGCGATGGTGCGGGTCCGGCCCGCCGCGGCCACCTCGATCCGCTCCACCGCGTCAATATTGACCAGACAGACGAAGCGCTCGATCAGAGCGAAGGGCTTGGTCTCCACAAAGGCCAGGCCGGCCTGGGGCAGGGTGAAGACCCGCGCTTCGTCGGCGAGCTTGCAATAGACCTGTTCCGCGTCGCGTTCCTTCCCGATCAGCAAGTGGAGACGGGTCTGGCCGTCTCCGGCGATCAGCTCGGCCCGGGCCGGCGCCAGGCCGTATGGGGCCAAATCGGCCGGATGGTCCGCCACCACCTCGGTCAGGGTGCTCAGTCCGGCCAAGGCGTCGAGGACCGGCTTGAAACGGTCGCTGTTGACCGGTTTGGGCTCCCGGTAGGGCTGGACCATCTTCCAGACGCTCAGCGGACTATCGGACCTCCCGCCCCCGGCGCTGTCGTCGGGCACGATCTCGATGGCTGCCCCGCCGCTCCGGGAGAGCTTAAAATAATTGAGCCGCTCGGGCGCGACCGCGGGCAGCTCCCGGTCCCGGAGATCCGCCAGCGAATACCGGAATTTCCGGCCGTCGGAAGCGGCGATCAGGTAGACGGCGGGGTCGGCCGGAGCCTTCAGATAATATCCCGCGCCGCTGGGAGCCAGATCGCCCAGCGCATAGCGGCGCTCCGTCCCGTCGGTCAGCACGGCGCTGGCCGTCAGCGCCGGCCGGGCCAGTCCGTAGGGGGCCAGATCCCCGGGCCGCGGGTCGATCACTTCCCGCGCCCGGAGCGCGGTGAAGTTGGCCACCAGCCCATAGAGGGCCACCGGATCCAGCTTGACCGGATAGGGCGCGTCGACATTCCAAGCCCCGTCCCGCTGCACCAGGGTCAGCTTCCCTTGGGGCGATTCCAGGACGAGCCGGGCGATCCGGGCCTCGTCCAGCCGGGAAATGAGGCGCGGCGGCGGATCCGGGGCGGTTTTCGCCCCCGCTCCCTGTCGCGCCTGGAATTGCAAATAGGCGCAGGAACCGAGCAATACCAGCAGGATTCCGCCCAGGATCAAAAGGTTCCGGCCGCGCCGCGTCGCTCCGCTCATCGGTGCCTCCTTCTCAGCCAGACCGTCACTCCCGCGGCCAGCACCGCCAGAGGGATCAGGATCACGGCGATCCCCGCGCAGATTAACGCCTGAAACCCGTTCATATTCAGCCGGAGCGAGAGCAGGCTTTTGGGTTGGATCGACAATCCGCCCTGCTGGTCGGAGAGCCAGTTCAAGCTGTTCGTCAACAGACTGGTATTCCCGGGGACGCTCCCGCTAAATTGGGGGTTCAGGAATAAGGCGCTGCCCATCAGCACCAGTTTGGCGGCGCGGCTCCGGCCGGCGCCGGGCGAGTCGCTGACGGCCGCCGCCAGCGTAAAGGGCCCCGCCGGGGCGGCGTCGCTCCGCTGAAGGGCGGCGTCGCCGAAACGGGTTTGGCCCCAGGCCTTCGCCGACGTGGTCAGCAGGGGCTCCACCGTCACGGTCCGTTTCTTGACTTCCAGCGTCTGAATGGCCTGGCTGGCCGGGATCAGCACCGGCATTTTCTGCTCCCGCAAGGCGGCGACAATGGGATGGGCGGCCAGCCGCGGCAGCAGGAAGATGGGGTTGCCGGCGTTGAACGAACTGTCGTCCTCCACCACCATCAGCCGCCGGACGGCCACCCCGTAGCCGGCCAGAACCGATCCCAGATTCGGGTAATCGCTCCGGGTCAGATCGATCAGCAGGGCGGCCCGGCCGCCCCCGGCCAGGAAGTCGCGGAGCTTGGCCGCCTCGGCGGCGGTCAGGTCCCGTTTCGGCGAGACCACCATCAGAATGTCGGCGTCTCCCGGGATGGACCGGGTGAAGAGCGACAGTTCCTTGACGGTATAATTCTCCGCCTCCAGCTGCCGGAGGATATCGTCATCCAGGGGCTCCTCCTGGTGGCCGGAGAGCGTGTAGATCACCGGATTGCGGGCCCTGTCCAGATAGAGGAGCGCCCCGGTGACCCGCTGTTCCAGGGCCAGGGAGGTCACCTGCCGCCGCCCGGGAACGCTGTCGTCGTAATGGAAGAGGTCTTCGGCGCGAATGGTTTTGTAGCGCGCCCCGGCGCTGACGATCAGGCTGCCGGCCGTCAGGTCCCCGCCGTCGCCGCGGAATTGCTCCACAAAACCCGGGTTCCGGTCGGGATCGACGGCCCGGACGGTAATGAACCGGCAACGGTCCCGGTAGCGCTGTAATAACTCCTTCACCAGCGGGTCGCCGCCGCCGGCCGTACCCAGCCGGTAGATGGTGACGGGTTTCCGCAACCGTTCCAGCGCGGCCTGGGTCTGCGGGGACAATGTAAACCAGCGGTGCTCGGAGAGATCCCATTTGAGCGCGGTTTGATCGGCCACGATATTGAGGACCACCAGGATCGCCAGTACGATGGCAGTGATCAACGCGGCGTAACCGCCGTGGCGGAACTTGGGATCCGTAAAAGATTGCCGGATATCAGCGACTTTCACCTTGATTCCTCCTCGTCTACTAAAAGCGTTGTGATAAACCCCGTCCGAAGGTCGGGGTGTTCACAAAAGCTCAGAGAAGCAAGTGATAAAGTCGTTTTGAAATCCTCTTGCCAGTCGAATCGTTTGGAAAGAGACTTTATCACATGGCTTATAAAAGCGTTGTGATAAACCCTGTCCGAAGGCCAGGGTGAACACAAAAGCTCAGAGAAGCAAGTGATAAAGTCGTTTTGAAATCCTCTTGCCAGTCGAATCGTTTGGAAAGAGACTTTATCACATGGCTTATAAAGCGGAAGTTCTTGTTGGACCGCGGCCTAGCTCCAACGCCGTTTCTCAATCTGCCGCACTGTCAAAAAGACGAAAGCCGTGGCAAAGGTCAGATAGTACACCAGACCGCCGAGGGTCAGATTGCCTTGGGCGAAGTTATGATACCGTTTATACAGGGAGAACCAGTCCAGCACCTTGCTCACGATGCCGTCATACCAGCCCGGCGCCAGCCAGTAGACCAGCGCCAGCGAGCCGGCTCCGGCCGCTCCGGCGAGGAACGGCAGGTAACGGTCCCGGGTGATGTGGAAGAGGAGCCAGGCGACGCCCAGGACCACCAGTCCCATGAAGACCAGTCCGCTGGCGCCGCTGTCCGGCAGCGCCGGAGCGATCAGCTCCGCCATCCAGCAGAAGAGCAACGCCGAAAAGGTGATTACCGCCGCGCTCACCTGGTTTTCCGTGGCCGAGGAGATGAATAGGCCGACCGCGATGAAGCAAGCGCCCAGCAGGAAAAAACCCAGATAGCCGCCGATGATCCGCCCCGTCGCCATGCTGCCGAAAAAATTGAGCAGCAACGGATAGAGGCCGGTGATCAGCAACGCGCAGAGGAACACGGTCAGGGCCGCGAAGTATTTGCCGAGCACGATCCGGGTGAGCGAAAGCGGGCTGGTGAAAAGGAGCTGATCCGTTTTTTGGCGGGACTCTTCGGCGAAGAGCCGCATCGTCAGGACCGGAACGACTAGCATGAAGACGAAATTAATGGTGCTGAGGGTGCCGTTAAAATCGGGATTCGCCGGGAGCAGGTTGACCATGGTGAAGAAGATTCCGGCGACCAATAAGAAAAAGCCCAGAAAGATATAGCCGATGGTCGTTCCGAAATAGGCTCTCAATTCGCGTTTGATAATCGCGCCCATCTCACGACACCTCCCGTTCGGGCGAAGGTTGGCCGGCCGGTGGCGCACTGTCGCCGGTGACTTGGAGGAAAACCTCCTCCAGGCTCAGATCGACGGCGCGCATCATCAACAGCGGATACCCGGCCTGGCTCAGGGCGGCAAAGACCGCGCGGCGGATATCGGCCTCCGACTCCGCTTCGACCAGCAGATCAATGGTTCCCGGTTCCCGGACCCCCTGGGCCTCCAGGGACTTGACGCCGGGAATCCGGCGCAGCAGATCGGCGACGCTTTCCGGGGGACCGGCGATCCGCAGGGCCAGCTTGCTGCCTGTGGCGAGGCTGCGCGTCAGATTCTCCGGGGTATCCCCGGCGACGATCCGCCCCCGGTTGATGATGAGAACCCGTTCGCAGACCATGCTGACTTCCGAGAGAATATGGGAACTCAAAAGGATGGTGTGCTCCTTGCCGAGGTCCCGGATGAGATTGCGGATCTCGATGATCTGTTTGGGATCGAGACCGACGGTGGGCTCGTCCAGGATTAAAACCTCCGGCGCGCCGATGAGCGCTTGGGCCAGGCCCACCCGCTGCTTATACCCCTTGGAGAGGTTTTTGATCAAGCGGGGCCAGACCTCTTGCAGCCTGACCAGGTCGACGAGGCGCTCCAAGTTCCTAAAGCGGTCGGCCCGGGATACTTTTTTCAGTTCGGCGACGAAGTTCAGATACTCCCGGACCGTCATCTCCGGATAGAGCGGCGGCGTTTCCGGCAGGTATCCGATCGTCCGCTTCACCTCGGACGGCGCCTCCAGGATGTCGAGCCCGTTCACCCGGACCCTTCCCGAACTGGCCGAGATGTAGCCGGTCAGAATATTCATGGTGGTGGTTTTCCCAGCGCCGTTCGGTCCCAGGAAACCCAGGACCTCCCCCCGGTTGACGGTGAAGCTTAACCGGTCGACAGCCAGCCGGCTGCCATACCGCTTGGTGACATTTTCCACTTCAATCAAGCGGACCCCTCCTGCTCTTCCTCGTCGAAAGGGATTGCCCCGAAGGCATCCCGTCTTGCGACTTTTTGGCGGCTTTGAAACGCGGGCGTTCCATCGCTACTTTCTATGATACTCATTTTTGCGTTTTAAATCTGCATCATTTTTGTCCATTTTGCGACTTTTTTAGGGGGATTTTGCGGAATGCTCCTGCTCGCAATGGGGTTTTACGGCAACAGTTTGGGAATACGCCCGTTTCATCCGGCGGGCTGGACTAAAACTCATGCATTTTTTGTGAATATTAAAAATAAACCGCATATCTTGCTTTGCGCCCCTATTGCAAAATGTTAAAATTACGTTAGAGTGGTCAAGCCAGATCAAGGAAGCAATAACACTATCTAGGCTTCGGTTAACACAAATCCAAAGTCAAAGTTAAATTTTATTTAATCATAAATCAAATCTAACGATACTTCAAGGAGTGAGCCAATGATGAACAATTCGGCGCAAGCCCAAAAGAGCCTGGAGTTTATGACTGAGAGGACGCCGTCAAAACTCCTGATCAGGCTGAAACAGCAGCGATTTCTGTTATTAATGCTGCTTCCGACCCTGATCTGGTATATTATCTTTAAATACCTGCCCATGATCGGCTCGTATCTGGCCTTTACCGATTCGGGTCTCTCCGCCAACATCTCTTTTGTCGGCCTGGATAATTTCAGGCGCTTGTTTCAGTCGCCCGGCTTTTGGACTTCTTTTGGTAATACGTTGATTATCAGCGCCTATTACCTGATCTTTTATTTCCCGGTCCCGGTCATTCTGTCGCTGCTGCTAAACGAGTTCCGCAGCGTCCGCTTCAAACGGGCCCTGCAATTCACCATTTATATCCCGCACTTTTTCTCCTGGGCGGTCGTCGGCAGCCTCTTTGTAATGCTTCTTTCCCCCGGTTCGGGCCCTGTCAATGAGATCATCAAAATCTTCGGTGGAAAGCCGATCTTTTTCATGGTTTCCCCGGACTGGTTCCGTTCCATTCTGGTCTCGTCCCACCTTTGGAAAGACGTCGGCTATGGAACGGTCATCTATATCGCGACGCTGGCTACCATCGATCCCGAGCTTTATGATGCGGCGCTGGTGGACGGCGCCGGATACTGGGGTCGGCTCTGGCACATCACCCTGCCCTGTCTGCGCAGTACCATCGCGGTAGTCCTGCTGTTGCAAGTATCCAATATTTTGCGGGTGTTCGAACAGATTTTGGTGATGTATAACCCGGCCGTCTACCAAGTATCCGAAGTGTTGCAGACCTATTCGTTTACGGAAGGGCTTTTAAACGGCGACATCGGTTTCGCCACCGCCATCGGCCTATTTACCTCCATTACCAGCTTACTTCTGGTATTCGGCACCAACAGCTTGAGCAAAAAAGTCATGCACGAAAGCATTTTGTAATCAAATAATTTTCAATTCTTGATACGAGGTGGAGAAGATGGTTTATCAGCTCAGTTTGGGCCGAAAAGTATTCTTGGTTCTCAATGTCACCCTGTGCGTGTTGATTGCGCTGGCGGTCCTTTTTCCATTGTGGATGGCCCTGGTCACTTCCCTGGCCCCGGACCATCAAGTGATTTACCGGGATTTTATCATGCTTCCGACGGAGATTAATTTCAACTGTTATGCGGTCGTCTTCCAGAGCGGATACATGAGGGGATTTCTGAATTCGATCTTCGTAACCGTCGTGGGCACGGCATTGTCCATGGTCCTGACCCTGCTCGCCGGTTATGTGTTGGCTCAAAAGGATTTGGTCTTCCGCAGGTTCTTCATGGGCTTCATCTTCGTGACCATGGTCTTTGACGCCGGAATCATGCCTTTTTACGTCGTGGTGCGAAGCTTGAAGCTGATCGATACTTATGCGGCGTTATTCATCCCGGTCCTGGTCTCGACCTATAATCTAATCTTAGTGAAAAATTACATGATGTCCATTCCGGAGAGTTTGATGGAATCGGCCCGGCTGGACGGTTGTTCCGAGGTCGGGATCCTCTTTAAGATCGTCATTCCGGTCTCCATCCCGATCATCGCCGCCATCACCCTCTTCTATGTCGTATTCTACTGGAACCAGTATATTAACGTGCTGATGTTCATCAATGACGCCACCAAATATACGATCCAGGTCCTGCTGCGTCAGTTGGTCTTCGACAACGCTTCGATCCAGTCGGGAGCGAACCGCGTATACAGCAACTTTAAGATGGCCGTCATGCTCGTGGCCATGTTGCCGGTTTTGATCCTTTATCCCTTCATCCAACGGCATTTCGTCTCCGGAATCATGCTGGGATCGATTAAGGGATGAGCTTAATCTTCATCATACACCGGGATATCCCGAACCGGAAAGGAGTTGACGCCCGGATTCTAAAAACCGTGCCCCATCCCCAATCCAAAAAGAATTAGGAGGTAGGAAGCGTGTGGAATGCTAAGAGGACCGTATTGTTGGTAGTGATTGGTTTATTGACGCTTACGCTGATGAGCGCGGCCGGGTTTACGGCCAAGGCCCCCGCGAATCTGACGGTGTGCATGCCCAACTGGGGCGCTTCGACCGACCCCGGCCTGCAGGAAGCGGTCAAGGATTACATGGAGAAACAGACGAAAACCTCCATCAAGATGCTGGCCATCCCGATGAATGCGTATTCCGACAAGATCAACGTCTTGTTGGCTTCCGGAGACATCCCCGATGTTTACCGGGTGACCAAAGCCATGGTCAATGTCCAGGCGTACACCAACCGGGGCTATACCGCCGAGTTGGATAAGTACGTCCGGAAGGTTAAAGAATTCCGGAAGATCGATCGCAAATACTTCAACTATATGAGAGTCAACGGCAAGATTCATGCCATTCCGATGGGAAAAGAATCCGAGAAAGTCCTCTGGACGCGGAAGGATATCCTCGACAAATACGGCGTCAAACTTTCCAGCACTCCGACCACTGAGGAATTCTACAATGAAATGAAAAAGGTAAAAGACATCATCCCGCTCTCTTTCCCGAAATTCATGGATAACATGCCGTTCTTCTACAGCACGTTCGGCGCTTATGACGAGTTCATCAAGAACAAGCGGGGCAAGTATTATGACGCCTTCAACTCTCCGGAAATGAAGGAATGCCTGAAGTATGTCAACCGGCTGTATAAAGAGGGGATCCTCGATAAAGAGTTCCCGACTTGCGACAATACCACGCTCCGGAACAATCTGATCTCCGGCAAGGCTGCCGTCAACCTGGACTACGACAATCGCTATTTCTACTATTACGGCGAAATCACCCGGTTGACCCCCAATATCAAACCGGATCTCCATCCGCTTTTCCGGTTGACCGGTCCGAAGGGCTTGGGCGGAACTTTAAATGAGGCGGTTCAAGACGCCTATGCCGTTTCTCCCAAATCCAAGGCGCCGCAAGCAGCCACCGACCTGATCGCCTGGATGTACTATACTCCGGATGGCTTAAAAGCGGTCCGGATCGGTCTCCCCGGCAAACACTACACCATTGAGGGCAACAACGCCAAGCTGACTCCGCAGGCGGAAAGCGGCGGAATGACGCTGGATCTGACCCAGGTGATGAAGATGTTCGTCGACGTCGACCAATTGAACTTCGGATTCAAATTCCCCAACGAGGACATGAATTCCACCTATTTGAAACTGACCAAAGACATCAGCAAGTATTCCGGCCCGAAACACGTCGTGCCGGCGGGCGCGTCCCCGACCTACGACCGGGTCGGACCGTCTCTGGTCAAGAAACGCCAGGAACTGGCCCTGAAGATGATTCTGGGCACCTCCTCCATCGAAGAGGGCTTTAAGGAATACGAGGCCTTCTTCAAGAGCATCAACGGCGATCAAATCATCAAAGAGTTGAATACCAAAAAGAAATAAGCTTCCAAAAAACCTCCGTGCCGGACTCCGGTGCGGAGGTTTTTTTTATACTGAGCATCAAGATACCACCGCAAGAAAATACAACCTTCCTGGTTACTCTCCCCGATTCCGGGCCAGAACCAGGACGGTTTAAGCACGGCGGTCCATGGATGGATTACCGCCGTGGAGAGCTAAGAGAGAGGAGGAAGGCTGGACCTAATCCTTATTATGCTTACGTAGTTTCTTGCGGATTTACCTTTTCGCTTCATTTTGCGGATACATGACCGGGTTGAGGAGCTAAAAGAGAACGTTTTGTAAATCAAGATCGCTTTGGGTAATTGAAAGAGCTCATTCGTTCAGCAAGCTCGTTTTGTGGATAAGAGAGCTCTTTTTGTGGATGAGTGAGCTCGCTCAGTCGCTCAGCAAGCTCGTTTTGTGGATAAGAGAGCTTGTTTTGTGAATGAGAGAGCTCGCTCAGTCACTCAGCAAGCTCGTTTTGTGGATAAGCAAGCTGGTTTTGTGAATGAGAGAGCTTGCTCAGTCGTTCAGCAAGCTCTTTTTGTGGATAAGCGATCTATTTTTGTGGATAAACGGTTCCGTTTAACCGGATTAACGGTTTTGGCTGTGGATAAGTCGGGGAAGTGCGGCGAAAACCGGGTACAGTCAGAGGGTGAGCGGAGCTATATAGGCCATCTATAATAACGAACGAAATTGAGTTCATTTTGGGTAGAATATTTTAAAGTGATCTTGAAAACTCAAGCGTAACAAGGTTATACAGCGACGTTTTTAGAATCAAACTGATCCTTGCCGCGCTGATTGTCTAAAAACTGACCTCTCCCCCGTCCCCTCCCCGGCGCAGTCTTTTTGATGGTTGACTCGACGGGGAGGGGTGGATTGCCACAAATTATTGCCTTTTTGGGGGACTTTCTCTTTGGCCTAATTTCCGTGGTTGATTCGCGTAAAGAACTTACCTTTTTACATCAACATTGGCCCTCGTTTCAAGCGATTGACCCCTCCCCGTCGAATGAGCCCTCAAAATTTACCGCGCCGGACCATATCCAGGAAGGATACAGTCCGGCGGTTCATGGATGAAATACCGCCGGGGAGAGGACCGGGGAGAGGTCGCTTTTGGGCTTACTTCATCGCCACATTGAGCTCCCCGTTCTTTTTGGTTCCGGCTTCGCCGGGATAGGTTGAATTCAATTTCTTTATTAAGATTTGCATTCCTAATGCAAACGACTTTTAACAAAGCCGTTTACATAGAAGGCCGAATGCAAATGGAATCAAAACGAATTTATTTCATCCTATTACTGCCTATTACTGCGGTAATGACTTGATACTCAGTTTTTTTATTTACCCGGCGAACTCTTAATACGCCCGGCGCAGATTCGACGGCGGGATATCCAGCTCTTCGCGGTATTTGGCGATGGTCCGGCGGGAGATCCGGACCCCGCGCTCTTTGAGGACCTCCGCCAATTGCTGATCGCTGAAGGGTTCCGCTTTCGCTTCCCCGGCGATGATCTGCTTGAGCAATCCTTTGATCACCGTGGAAGAGGCCGCCTGTTGATCATCCGTGGCGATGCCGCTGGTGAAGAAGTATTGAAACGGATACACCCCGAACGGGGTCGCCACATACTTGTCAGCCAGGGAACGGCTGACGGTGGATTCGTGGAATCCGGCCTCCTCCGCCACCCGCTTTAGGGTCAAGGGTTTCAGACCGGATGGCCCGTGGCTGAAAAACGCCCCCTGGAGATGGAGAATGGCCTCGGCCATTTTATAAAGCGTCGCGCGGCGTTGTTCGACCGCTTTGATCAGGCTGACCGCGGCGCGCAGTTTCTTTTCGAAAAAATCCTGGCTCTGCCGGTCCATCGCCCCTTCCTGCCGGAGCATTTGGCGATAGACGGCGCTCACCCGGAGCCGGGCCGAATCGGGTTCATTCACCGCGATCAGCCAATCATTGCCGATGGCCCGGATGGTCACGTCGGGGATGATATACTCGGTCAAGGGCGCAGTGCCGATCAGCCGGCCCGGCCGGGGGTTCAGGCTCCGGAGCCAATGGGCCGCGGCCTGCACCTTTTCCAGCGGTTTTTTTAGCTGATGCGCGATCTGATTCAGTTTCCGGCCGGCCAGCTCCTCCAGGTAATCCCGGGCGATCGCCGCGGCGATGGCGCGAAGCTCCGCTTCAGACTCCGCCGCCTCGGCGGCCTCAATCTGCAGACTCAAGCATTCCGAGATACTTCGCGCCCCCACTCCGGCGGGATCGAAACTCTGCACCAACCGGACCACCTTCTCCACCCGCGCGTCTTCCACTCCAAAAACCGCCGCCGCTTCATGGGTGGAGCAGCGCAGATAACCGTCGTCGTCGATATGGGCCACCAGGTATTGGCCGATGGCCAGTTCGGCCCCGCTCCCGGCGCAAAGACGCAATTGCTGCAGCAGGTAATCCTGGAGCGACTGGCTCTCGTCGGTCCAGGCTTCCGGATAAACCGGCGCCTCCTCCCGCCGCCCGGCGGAGAAAGCCGCTGTCTCCTCCCGCTCGTCATCTGCCAGCAGATAGGCAGCTAACTCCCGGACATCGACGTCCTGGGGCTTCTCCGGAGCATCGGCCCCGTCCGCTTCGTCCGGCCCTTCCCGCCCCGCATCCGCCGCTTCCTCCACTTCCAGCAGGCAATTATCCGCCAGCTGCTCGCCCAGGAACGATTGGAGCTCAGCGGCTGTCATCTGCAGAACCGCCAGGGATTGGCGGAGTTCCGGCGTGAGCGCCAGCTTTTGGACAGTCTCCAGATTCTGATGTTGGACCGGGTTCAACCTTCCTGCACCCCTTTGATCGGCTTTATGCCAAAGACAGCTATTCCGGCGGCGCTGCCGCCTGTCTTCTGTGGTATGTATTACGGAATCCGCCCGAAATCTCCTGCCGGTTCGGCCCAGATTCAGCTGGAGTTTATGGCAAAACCCTCCATGCCCGCCGTTCCCCGCCCCTTGTCAAAAAAAATACCTCTACCGGAGTAGAGGCCAGATCAAAGGAGGAAAGTCGCCGTCGGAGGTATGGAAAACCCCGCCGCGAAAAGCCGCGGGGTTCCGGCTGAATTTGATTAGAATCCGATCGTCAGTTCCAAGGTGGTTTTGGTGAAAGTGTCATCGTTGTATGACGAATCGTTCAATTTGTAGCTGCCATGAGCAAGGGTTAAACCGACATAATCGCTGACCTTATACTCACCAATCAGCCTGAATCCATGGATCCCGGTGGGTGCACTGTACATATCGCCCCACCAGCCCATATGGTTTCCGGTCTCGGTCGGCCACATCATGAAGGCATCCTGTTGAAAGTATTGGAGATACAGGCCGAGATTCTTGATCCCGCCGTACCCGAGTTGAACCTTGTATGCGCTATTCTCATCTTTATCCCGGGCAGTTTTCCATGCGTCCTCCGCTTTGCTGTTGACAGCGTAAGCCGCGGATAAATTCAATCCTTCGGCGATATTTTTGCCGCCATGGATCGCATAAATCAAAGTACCGTCGTACTTATCGCTTGTCGCGTTGGCGAGCCCTTTGGCGCCACCTTGAATGGTATCATTGCTTCCCAATACGGTGAGGCCCAGATCCACGCCACCCAAATTGGTATTGAGCGCGCCGGCGTAAATTTGAGTGGACAAACCCGATTCGTACCGGCCGATCAACCCGAACAGACTGGTCTTATCAGTCAGTTGATAGTTGAGGTTGACCCCGCGGACGAAGTCGTCCATGAGTAGACCACTAGCCAACCAGTAGGCGTTTTTTCCGGCGACAATGCTCAATTTGTCACTGGGTTTCCAGGTGGCATAGGCCAAACGGGTAACGACGCCGTCGCCGCTGGTTCCGGTGCTCCAACCGCCGTCATTGTAGAAACCTTTGGTCCGGATCTGATACAAAAAACTGTGTTGGTCGTCGATTTTGGCGTTTACGGTAAAACGGGCTTCCAAGGCGTATTCCGAAGGATCGTCATTGGTCTGTAGATAGTGAGGATTATTGGTCTTGCCGTCGGAAAGCGTCGGACTCCAGTCGACATTCTCCCCAATCGTATTCTCCGAATGGGCCCAGCCGCTGAAGGTCCAATCCACGGCCAGCGCCGGAAAAGCTATCGTCAGTAATAGCGCTACGGTCAATAAAATGACGAACTTTTTCATTGAATGTCATCCCCCTTAATGTTTATAATAGAGGTAATACTGTTGACAGAGTCTCTCTGTCGCGGTTCCCAACCCGACCCGCTGCCAGGCCCGTCAGGTTGGGTTTTTCTTTTTTACTTGTCCCTACCGCCATCACTCCTTTCTTTCCCCGGTTTTTTCACTCCAATGCTTGAGGATGGTTTATCCTGCGCCGACCGCCGTCAGAGTAAACCGGCTTCGGAGAGCCTCACGCTCCCAAAACTCCCTCACTTGACGGCTCCGGCGGATACCCCTTTGGTGATTTGGTTGCGGAAGAAAAGGAAAAAGATGATCATCGGAATCAGTCCGATCATCAAGGCGGCGAATTGTTTTCCGTAATCCGAGGCCAGCGCGCCGGAGAATCGGAAGATGCCCACCGGCAACGAACGCAACGCATCCTTGGAGACCAGCATGTTGACGAGCATGAATTCGTTCCAGACGCCGGCGACGTTCAATACCGCCACGGTGGTGAAGACCGGCTTGGCCATGGGCACGATGATCGCGGCGTAGATCTTGAGGTAGCCGGCCCCTTCGAGCCGGGCCGATTCCACGATCGCGTCGGGAAAACCCTTGATGTACTCGGTACAGAGATAAATGCCCAAAGGGAGCCCCATGCCGACATAGGGAATGAGCACCCCCAGCCGGGTGTCGACCAGCCGGGTGACGGAGGCCACCAGAAAAAGTGGTATCATCAGCGACTGGATAGTCAGCAGGATGCCGATGACGAAACTGCCGTGCAATAGCGGCGTGGCCCGCGAGCGGATCTTGGCGAAGGCGAACCCCGCCGCCAGCGATAGAAAGACCACCGCCAAGGTGGAAGCGGTCGTATAGAACAGGCTGTTCATGAAGAGCGTGCCGAAATTGCCAATCTGCCAGGCAATGGGATAGTTGATGAGCGTCCAGTGAATGGGCAAACCCAGCTTGTTGAGCTGGAACTCCTGAGTGGTCTTGAAAGAACTGATCGTCAGCCAGATCAACGGATAGATGGTCAGCACGGTGAAGGCGATCAGCACGATATAGAGCAGCGCCCGAGTGGTCCCGCTGATTTCGCCGCTCCGCCGTTTGCCGCGTAGCGCTCCGTCCCGCATCATTCTCTACCTCCAAACTTTTTCTCCACTGCTTTGGTGATGAGGATCATGGCGAAACTCATCAGGACCATGAAAATGGAGATGGCATTGGCCAGTCCGTAGTCGGGCGCGCCCCGGAAGGCGTTGTCATACATGTAGAGGGACAGCACCGAGGTCCGGCGGGCCGGGTTGCCCTGGGTCATGGCGAAGATCAGCCCGAAGCTGTTCAGCGACCCGGAGATGGCCAGGATGGCGCAGGTCACGATGACGCCCGAAAGCGCCGGCAAGACGATGTACCGCAACACCTGCCCCTCGGACGCGCCGTCGATCTTGGACGCCTCCATCACCTCGGGGTCGATCTTCTGCAGGTTGGCGAGGAAGATGATGAGATAGTTTCCGGTGTACATCCACAGCACGGCCAGCAGCACCGGGATCATGGCGGTTTTGGGGTCCACCGACAGGTTGTTCTCCCAGGCCGGGATGATGCGCTGAATGATCTCGGTCAGCGGACCATAGGGGGAGAAAAACGATTGCCAGAGGATGCCGACCACGATGGTGGAGATGATGGTCGGAAAGTAGATCATCGTTTGAAAGAAACCGGTCATTTTGACATGCTTGCGATGGAGAATATAGGCGATGACGAAGCCCAGCGGGATCTGACCAAAGACCGAGATGAAGACGATATAAAAGTTATTGGTCAGCGATATCCAGAAATACGGGTCGGCCAACATATCCAAGTAATGTTTCAAGCCGATAAAACGGATGGGAGTGGTGACGAGTTCTCCCGAAGTATAATTGGTGAAGCTTAGCACCAGGGAGAAGAGGAAAGGGAAAGCCATCACCGCGTAATAGAGCAGTGCCGCCGGCGTCACCAGCATGAGATAGGCGCGGCGCTCCTCGGTCCAAAACTTTTTGCCCTTTACTTTCAGCCACTTTTCCTTATTCAGAGTCATTTCTTGGTTCAAGATCATCACCTCCGCAAAAATCGAGCTTACACCGGACCGGCCATTCAGACCCGGGGAGAGGCGCGGACTCTCGCGGCGGACGCCGCCGTGTGGCCCTGCCCGGATTGGAAGCCGGAAACACAACATCCGTGCAAAAAAGCTGGCTCAAAGCAAAGCGAAAACGGTTCGGACGATCCTTGCCGGCGGAGCGGTACCGAGGAGAGCGGCATGGGCCGGACGGAGCGGGGGCGGGATGAATCCGGTGGAGTCATTCCGCCCGCCGCCTCCCCTCCGGGAAGAGCGGTTCGCGCCTTTGACGATGGTACGAGCCGCTCACCCATGGGTCCGTTACGAGCCCGCCGTGGCAATGCTTTCGGAAAACCGCTTGGAAGCCAGGTGATAAAGTCGCGACTTTATCACTTGCTTCAAGCAATCGCTGTGACCTCCCGGCTTTATTAGCCGGTTCATCACAGCTCTTTTAATTTTGTCCGGTTTTCCAGCGTTCATAAGCTTTTTGAACATTGGCCGCCACCTGTTCCGGCGTGGCGACGCCCAGGCCGATCTCCTGAAGTCCGGTGTTGATCGGGGCGTACACCTTGGCGTCCAGCTCGTTGTCGAGCACGCAAGTCCCCTTGAAGGAACCGTAGAAACGCGCTCGCTCCTGGGCCAGAGGTTCCAGCTTGTCGCTGGTGACGCCTTTACGGGACGGGAAGGCCGCGCCGGTCTCCAGCCGGATCTTCTGGACTTCCGGGCTGACCAGCCAGGAGATGAGCTTCCAGGCGGCTTTCTCCCGGGCGGAGCCGGCCGGGATCTTGGCGTTCATTCCGAAGCCGACGCCCGGAACGACCGAGGTGGTCTGGTGGTTCTTCTCGCCCGGGATGCGGGGGAAGATGGTCATGGCATAATTGGCCTGTTCCGCGACGGGAATCAGCGCCTGTTTGGTGGTGGGATCGGTCAGGAAGTTGCCGACTTTCCAGTCGCCGTCGACCATGAACGGGGCTCGGCCCGAGGCCCACAAACCGTTCACGTCGTTGTAAGCGGTCTGGAGGTTCTTCTTATCCAGCACGCCATCGCGGTACAGTCCGGCGTAAAATTTGAGCGCTTTCACGAATTGGGCGTCGGTGAATTTGATCTTTCCAGCTTTCAAGCCGGCCACATAATCATCGCCGCAGATCCGGCCGACGATCATGCTGAAGAGGCAGGACTGCATCACCCAGTCGTCCTGGGCGCCCATCAGGATGGCGCCTTTGCCGGCAGTCTTGAGTTGCTTGGCCGCCGCCACCAGCTGCGCGTAAGTCTTGGGGAGCGCGATGCCGAGGTCGGCGAGCATCTTTTTATTCACGTACAAGGCATGGGTGGCGGTGACGCCGATGGGAATCTCGCCCAGATAGCCGCCGGCCTGCGGGACCAGGGCCGCCGCGGAGAAGTTTTTGGCGTCCTTGCCCAGGAAAGGCCGGAGGTCTTTGACCAGGTGCCGGGTATGGAGCGTGGTGGAACGGCCGCCGGGCCACATGTAGATGACATCCGGCAGTTTGCCGGCTGCCGCGTAAGCCTCGGTCTTCTGGTGGAACGGCTCGTTGAAGAGATCTTCGCGCTCGATCTTGATATTGGGATTCGCTTTCTCAAAGTCGCCCCAGATCTGATTGATCTCCGTCTGCGCGCCGGGGCTGGACAGATCCATGTAGTTCAGGACCTTGAGGGTGACCGTGTCTTCGGCAAAAATCGTGCTCAGGGAGCAAACCATGACCAGAACGAAAACCAAAGCCAAACTTAGACCTTTCTTCATCAGTTTCCCTCCTTCTTAATTATAGAGCCGCTGGAATGTCCATGATTCAACCGTTTCCCGTTTCCAAGCCCACCCCCTTTGGCAGCCTTAATTCCCGGAAAGGATTATTTTCATAGTGAAATGAAGTGAACGGAAAAAGACGGCTCAGATCGGCGGAGTAAACCATTCATTGATCACCAGGCCCACCGCTCCCAGCAAGTCCGAGTCTTCGCCCAGGGCGGAGCCGCGGAAGATCACTTTCTTGGTCAGGCCGGTGCGTTCCAGGAAGCCCTGGAGCTTTTGCTCGATCCGGCCCAGGAAGACTTCGCCGAGGCTGCCCCAGAGCCCGCCCACCACGATCATCTCCAGGTCCAGCAGGACCTCGGCAAAGGAGACGGTGGTCGCCAAGGCGTCGGCCGCCTCATGAATCAGCATGCGGGCCACGGCGTCGCCCGCCGCCGCTTTTTGGAAAAACTCCTCTTTCCCGGCGATGGCCTGGCCGGTCTCCTGTTCGTAGCGGCGCAGGACATCCGCCAGATACAGATAGGTCTCCAGGCACCCCGACTGGCCGCAACGGCATTGCCGGCCGCCCGGGACCAGCGGCACATGTCCGATCTCGCCGGCCATGCCGCCGGCTCCGGTCAACAGCCGCCGTTCGGAGATGATGCCCGCGCCCACGCCGGTCGAGGTTTTGACATACATCATGCTGGAAACGTCCTTGGCCCCGCCGAACCAGAATTCGGCCAGCGCGGCGGCGTTGGCGTCGTTTTCGATCAGCACTTGCAGGCCCAACGCTTTTTCAAGCAGCTCGGCCACTTTGACGTCGCGCCAGCCGAGATTGACCGACTGAATCAGGGTCTCGCTCTCGCTGTCGACGATGCCGGAGATGGCCACCCCGACGCCGAGGATCTTTTCCTTATCAATGGCGCTGGAGGCCAACAGTTTCTGAAATTCGACGGCGATCTCCTGGACCAGGGTGACCGGCTCCAGTGAATACTGTTGAAATACCTGGCGGGCCAGGAGATTGCCCTTGACATCGGAGATGGCGATGGCCACCCGGTCGCGCAGGATCTGCACCCCGGCGGCGAAAAGATTATTGTAGTTCAAACGGAAGATCACCGGCCGGCGGCCGCCGTTGGACTCGCCGATGCACTCCTCGGTGATCAACCCCTGCTCGGTCAGTTCGGCGATGATCCGGGTCACCGTCGACGGACTCATCTTAGTCACCTCGGTCAGGCGGGAACGCGATACGCTGCCCTCCTGGTACAGGGTTTGGAGTACCGCGATAGCGTTAAAGGAACGGATCAGGCGGGTGCTGCTCAAAACGCGACTTCGTCTACTCATGAATGAAAATCCCTACTTTTTGTCAATGTGAAAATATTTAATTTGATTGTAACACTGATTTAAAATGGTGTCAAGCAGTTACTTATCGCAAAAATTCGTATCATCTCCAATGCTAAATGGGATAATTTTTATTTTCGCAATGAAAATAACTTTTCGTGCAATGAAACATTCCGGAAACATCCGCGCCGGCCGTTGCAACTTCCCCGGCCACCGCCGGCCAGCCATCTCCGCCGCGTTTCCCTGCTTCCGATCGCCATTCCGGTCCGTCCGATCGAAAATCTCATCCTTCCGGCGGCGATTCCGGTTCCGCCGATCGCAAATCCACTGCCGCCGATCCATACTCCAGTGCTGCCGATCGAAAATCCATTGCTGCGGATCGAAAATCCGGTTCTTCCCATCGCAAATTCGCTTCTTCCGATCGAGAATCCGGTTCTGCCGGTGGAGAATCCGGTTCTGCCGATCGAAAATCCGGTCCTTCATCGGAGAATTTCTTGCCGCCAGGCCCCAAAAGAAAAAATCCCCTCGTTACGGGGGGATTCTTTGGGACCGGCGCTTAGTCGCCGGTTATTGATTCCTGGCCTCGATCATCCGATAGAATTTCTCGATATTCTGCGGCAGATCCTTGATATGGTTCTGCAACGACTGGCGGATCAGCCCTTCCAGCAGCGGCCCGTCATGTTTCTTGCAGGCAGCGATGTAGCTGCGGTGCTCGTTCTTCATCCAGATGGCATAGTCCTGGCTGGAGGCGGAGATCAGCCGGTAATAGGCGATGCTGTCCCAGAGGTTGCCGATGAACTCGCAGAGCCGCGGCTTACGGGAGGCCTCGTACAGCGTCTGGTGAAATTCCCGGTTCAGATGAAATACTTCTTTCCGGTTTTCCTTGGCGTCCTGCCGGATCAGGCTCTCCATCTTCTCCTGGATCGCCTCCAGCTGGGCGATCTCGTCGTCCTGGATCAATTGGGCCGCGAACCGGCCGGCCGTGGACTCGAGGATCTGCCGCAGCATGTAGATCTCCTCGATGTCCTCCTGAGTCAGTTTGGCGACTCGCGCGCCCAGATACGGCTCGGACTGGACCAGGCCGGTCCGCTCCAGCATCCGCAGGGCCTCGCGCACCGGCATCCGGCTGACGCCCAGTTTCTCGGCGAGCTCGTCGGTGGTCAGGCGTTGTTCCGCCCGGAGCGTTCCATCCATGATCCAACTGATGATCTGTTCCACCACCAGTTCCGAGAGGCGCTGATATTTTTGGCGCAATGGTTTTTCCGGCAAAACCGCGCTCAAGTCGTCTTTTTTCGTGCCAGCCATGTTTACCCCACCTAGTAATTATCAATATTTGCCATTAATTATACCGTAAAAAACCGCGAAATGCCAAAGCAATTTCAAGCGCCGCAGCGCCGGCGGGTTCCGTCCGGCCGCCCGGGCGGGGCCTCAGCCGGCGATCAGCCCGTTTTTTAAGCCGATCTGCTGCAGCCAGGCGATCTGGGCCGTCTCCTCCACCATCTCCGCCACGTGCTCGGCGTCGACCGCCGTTTTGCCCAGGGCCACTACGCCGTGGGCCACCAGCAGGAAGGCGGGCAGCTTCGGATACTTGGCGAACAGTTCCAAGACGCGCGGCATCTCCTCCTCCGGAACCACCGGGGCGTCAATGTCCAGGGTGGCCACGGGGCAGCCGAACTTCAGCTGGGCGTGGTAGGTCAGGGCCGGCAGGTCGCGCTTGGAGTACGACCAGCCGATGGACCAGGGCGAATGGCAGTGCACCACCGCGCCGACCTCGGGCAGGTGTTGGTAGAGGACGCCGTGCAGCAAGGCCTCGCGGGTCGGTTGGTACTTGCCGTCCACCAGATTGCCGCGAAAATCGGTCACCACCAGGTTCTCCTCGCTGCAGTCGATGAATGAAACTCCGCTGGGTTTGACGATCATCAATTCATGGTCCGGCACGCGCACGCTGATATTCCCGCCGCTCCCGGTCTGAATGCCCCGGGTGTACGCCCGCTTGGCCGCGACGATCAAATCCTGTTTTTTCTCGGACATCAGGCCCAAAAGGACCACCTCCATGCGTAATGAGTCGATGCGATCTTTTTTACGAGCAAGCTTTCGGCTTCAAAGGTTCAATTTTTCCCGCCAAACCGGCCAGACCTGCCGGATCAAAGTCTCGAAGCGCTCGGCCTCCCAAGCCGCCCGGCCGATGAAGAGGCCGTCGATGGCCGGCTGCCGGCTGAGCGCGGCGGCATTCTCCGGGTTGACGCTTCCGCCGTAGAGCACCGGGATCTCCCTGCCCCGCTCCGGAAAGAGCTCCAGCAACGTTTCCCGGATCAGCTGGTGCTTGGCGCCGGCATACTCCGGGCTGGCCGGGGTGCCCTGAACGCCGATGGCCCAGACCGGCTCGTAGGCCACCCAGACCCGGTCCGCTTGGGCCTCGGCCACGCCGCGCAGGCCGAGCTTGAGCTGTTGCCGCAGCCGCTCGTCGCTGATGCCCAGCTCCTTTTCCTGACCCGTCTCGCCGATGCAGAGCAGGGCGGTGAAACCGTGCCGTAAGGCGCTGAGCACTTTCAGGTTCTCCTCGCAATCGGTCTCCCGGAAATGCTGCCGCCGCTCCGAATGGCCGATCTCCACCAGCCGCAGCCCCAGCTCTTTCAGCATCAGCGGCGAGACCTCCCCGGTGAACTGGCCCGAATCCTCCCAATGCATGTTCTGGGCACCCAGCCCGATCCGGTCCTGGTCGACGGCCCCCGTCGCCGCCGGCAGGGCCAGATAGGAAGGGATCACGAACAGGCAAAGCTGTTCGCGGGGGATATCGCGGGTCCGCTCCGCCAGCTCGGTCAGGAAAGCGAGCGTCTGGCCGATCGTCTTGTACATCTTCAGATTGGTGCCGAGATAGACCTTGCGCCGCTCCGTCATAATGCGCTCCGCCGCTCGATCTCCTTGATCCTGGCCACTTTGGGCAGGGAACGGCCGCCCTGGAACTCCAGGCGCAGCCATTCCAGGAAGATCAGCTTGGCCAATTCCGGGCCGATGACCCGCGCGCCCAGGCAGATGACGTTGCTGTTGTTGCTGAGCCGGGCCCGCTCCGCCGAGTAGCTGTCGTGGCAGACCGCGGCGTAGATGCCGGGGAATTTGTTGGCGGTGATGGCCATGCCGATCCCGGTGCCGCAGATCAGGATTCCTTCTTTCTGATAATCGCTGGCGATGATCTTTTGGGCCACCCGCTCGGCGATCTCCGGATAGATGGTCTCGTCGGCGGCGTTGTCGACCCCGACATCCTCATAGGCCAGCCCTTGCTCCTCCAATACTTCGATGATGACCTTCTTCAACTCCACTGCGGCGTTATCGCAGCCGATCACGAATTGCTTCTGCGCCATGCCAAATCAGCCTCCCTTAAGCCTTTGAATTCATTCTTCTCTGTGGCCGGGAACCGTCCTCAGCCCCAGGCTTCCAGCGCCGCCCGGAGTTCCGGGCAGCCGGCCGCCGCTTCCTCCGGGGCGATCCCTGCGACCGCCGCGGCGACCGCTTGCATCATCGCCCGGGCGCCGGCGGCGGTTCCCAGCGGATGCCCCTGCACCGCGCCGCCTACCGCCAGAATGACGTCCGGCCCCAGTTCGCGGTAGATCGCGGCCACGTTCAGCGGGGTGACCCCGCCGCCCACCGCCGTCACCGCCGGCCGCAGCCCGCCCAGAGGCAGCCGCTGGGCCTGGACCGTCTGGTAATATTCGAGCTGGGCCGGACCGGCTCCCGCTCCCGGATACATGGTGACCACCCCGTCGGCCCCGGCCAGCCGCGGCAGTTTCCCCAGCAGCAGCGGAGCGCTGATGCCCTGGGCGGGGGCGTTCATGATCCCGGCCCCGGCGTAATGGCCCAGGAAGAAGAGGTCCCGGCCGAACTCCTCCGTCAACGCGGCCAGCGCGTCCAGGCCGGCGGCGACGAAATTGACCATCACCGCCCGGGCTCCCTCGTCCCGGGCCGCCCGGGCGTTATCCCGCATCCGGTCCGGCCGGTCGGTGATGTTGACAATGTAAAGCGGCGCCTTGCCTTGCTCCTCCCGGAGCCGGGCGGCGGCCTTCAGGTAAGCGCGCACCCGCTCGGCCACCGGACTGAAGCCGGTGTTCCCCAGCAGTTCGTCGTCTTTGATCAGGTCGACTCCGCCGCTGCCCGACTCGTAAAACAGCTCGGCCCCGGCGGCCGGGGAAAAGCCGATGCAGGGCTTGATCATATTCATCACCAGCGGGCGGCCCCGGACGCCGGTCCGCTCGCGCAGCCCCGCTATGCCCTGGGCCGGCCCGGCGATGGCGGCGCGGGCTCCCGTCGTCCATTCCAGATCGATCAGCTTGATGCGGATGGCGGTCGAGACGTCGTTGCCGAGCAGCGCCGTGATGAGCTGGGCGAAACTGCCGCCGAAATTATGGTGCGGGAAAGCCACCCGCAGCAGGAAAACCGGCTCCGCTCCGCCGCCGGCCGGATAACAGCCGACCACCCGCGCCTGATACTCCTCGACCATGCTCCGGGTCACCCCCGGCAAGGGCAGCCAGGTTCCGACCGTCTGGCCGGTGGCGAAATTGCCGGCCCGTTTCAGGGCCGCCGCCTCATCCAGGCCGTAGGCCAGATAGGTTGCGATGACGTAGGCGCCGTCCGCCACGGACTCCGGCTGATCAAACGGCAGATCAAAATAGGGTAACATCCGATATCCCCGCCTTTATCAAAGGTATATTGCGCGTTCCGCCCCGGTCATTTCCGGAGCAATTCCAACAGAGCGTCGGCCGCCGCCGCGCTGAAAGCCGGGTCGTTGAGGTTGGCGTCGACCCGAATGACGCGGATCCCCGGCTTTAGCTTGGCCGCGACTACCCGGGTAAACGCCGCGTCCACCTCCGGATTATACAGCGGTTCGCCCGGCGCCGCCGCCTGGCGGAAGCCGCGCTCCGGAATGAGCAGCGTCACCGGACCGGTGCACTGGTTCAAGCGTTCGACCACCCGTTCGGCGATGGGGATCATCTCCGCCGGATGAATCTTGATATGGGCGATCTCCGAGTTGTGCAGGATATATTGGCGCGAATCGATATCCTCGGGCAATTCGCGCACTCCGAAATCGATGAAATCGAGCCCGCCGGGCGCCACCACCAGCGGGATGCCCGCCCGGGCCGCCGCCAGCAGCCGGCCGGGAGCGCCCGCCGAAAAGCCGCCGCCGAAATACTCGGCGGTGATCTCGTGCAGCGTCAGGTCCATGGCGGCCTGGATGAAACCCTGGCCGATCAGTTCTTCCAGCACCCGGCCGCCCACGCCGGTGGTGTGAAAGGAGATCACTTCGTAACCGGCCCGTTCCACCAGGCCGGCCGCCCGGGCCACGCCGTCGCCGCTGACGCCCATCATCGTCGCGCCGATGATGGTTCGGGCCCCGGGCCGCAACGGCTCGCCGGCGTGCTCCGCCATGCCGGCCAAGGCGGCCGCGGCGTTGCTCAACACCATCCGGGTGACGGAATTCAGGCCGGCAATGTCGGCGATGGACGGCATCAGCAGAATATCCTTCGTCCCGACCAGCGGGTCAAAGGTGCGGTTGCCCGAAGCGACGGTGGAGACCACCAGCTTGGGCACGCCATAGGGCAGCGCCTTCATGGCGCTGGTCCCGATGATGGTATTCTGGACGCCGCCCAGGGCGAAAAGGGCGTCGAAGCGGCCCTGGCTGTACAGGACCGTGGCCAGCCGCGCCGCGCCCCGGGCCATGGCCGCCAGACGTTCGTGTTTCTGGCCGGTCGCGAGCAGCGTCTGCGGCGCCCCGGCGGCCTCCAGCACCGCTTCGCGGGAGATGTCGGGGACGATTCCGGAACGGGAACGGACCCCGACGTCGATCAGCAGGACCCCGTGGCCCAGCCGCGCCAGGAAATCGCGGACGAAGCCGACCTCCTGCTCCTTCGAGTCTAAACTGGCGATGATTGCAATCGTTCTTTTCATGGTCGCCTCCGGGCGCGCCGCCCGGCCGGCCGCAGCCGGCAAAAATTCCGGTCCGCGGCCCGGCCCGGACTTTGGGCGCCGGACTCCTTCCGCTCTCGCGCGCTGTATTTTATAACCCGAATACCGGAGTCTGCTTGACCCGCTCCTCAATGGCAGGCTCATGGCAGGGCAGAATCAGATCGAGCCGTTTGGCCCGGTTCTTCTGCAACTCGATGCTCTTCCAGCAAGCGATGATATCCGCGAAGCGGCCCGGCGGGGTGATCGGATAATGCATCTCCGGAACCGGCTCCAGATTGGCCAGGATGAAGATGGAGTCGCCGGCCAGGATGTACCCCCCGTCCTTGGTATCGACCTCCACCGACTGATGCCCGGGCGAATGCCCCGGCGTCGGGAAGACCCGGACTCCCGGCACGATCTCCGTTTCGCCGTCGACCAGATCGAACTTCAGCCCTTCAAAGGGGCGGCGGATTCCCAGGGCGGGATGCTCATAGGATTTATAATACAGCGGGATCGGATCCAGCGCGAATTCGTACTCGGCGCGGCTGGCGATGAATTGGGCCCGGGTGAACTTCTCCATGTAGAACATATGGTCCCAGTGGAGGTGGGTGAAGATCACCTTGCCGATATCCTCGCAGCGGTAGCCGATCTTGGCCAGTTGCTCATGAATGGCGAAACCCTCCGGCTGGTAGGAGCCGGGATGATGGTACTCGTTGGCCCGTTCGGTCCAGGCCATGCCGGTATCCACCAGGATCAGCTCCGGGCCGCCTTCGATCAAGAAGGTGAAGACCGGCAGGGGGACTTTCTCCTCGCTGATGTTGGGACGGTACTTGAAGACCGAATGATGGTAGTGGTACTGCTTGGGATAGGTCGGGACATAGCCCGTGTTGATGGGTCGAACCGTGAGTTTGGACATTGCTGTTCCTCCTAGAAGCGTTGTGATATACCCTGGCCGTAGGTCAGGTTGATTGCAAAAGCTCAGATTTCCTGTTGTTCGATGGTAAGTACTTGGGAAAACGATTGTTTACAAGCTTTCAAGCCGGGAGCGTCCTCCCCGTCACTCCGACCAGCGGCGCGTGACGATGTCGAAGAAGACGGCCAGCAGGATCACGGCGCCGGTGACGATCGGGTGGATCAGGGACGAGACGCCCATCAGATTCAGCCCGTTGACCACCAGGGTCAGGATCAGGGCGCCGATCATGGTGCCCGGAATTCCGCCCTCGCCGCCCAAGAGCGAGGTGCCGCCCATCACCACGGTGGCGATGCTCTGCATCAGAAAGGGCTCACCCATGCCGGCCTCGGCCGCGTCCAGCCGGGCCGTCATCAACAGCGCGGCGATGGCCGCGGTGACGCCGCTCAAGGTATAGACCATGATTAGCGTGTTGGTGGTGCGGATCCCCGAATAATCGGCGGCGCTGCGGTTGGCGCCCAGGGCGTAAATTTCCCGGCCGTAGACCGTCTGGTGCAGGAAGCAGTGGAACACCACCGCCAGCACTAGCGTGATGATGACCGGCGCCGGAATGATGCCGATATAGCCGGTTCCCAGCCACAGGAACTCCTCGGGCAGGCCGAAGACGATCTTGCCCTGCATCAGGATCTGCGCCAGGCCCTGGGCGATCCACATCATGCCGTACGTGGCCACAAAGGCCGGCAGGCCGATCTTGGCGACCATGACGCCGTTCAAGGCGCCGATCAACGCGCCGACGCCGACGCCGATCAGGATGGCTGCCGCAATCGGGACGTGATTGATGATCAGTTGGGCGGTCAAGCAGCCCACCAGGGCGATGACGCCGCCCACCGAAAGGTCGATCCCGGCGGTCAGAATGACCGCCGTCAGCCCCAGGCCCAGGACCGCCAGGATGGTGGTCTGCCGCAGGACATTAATGATATTTTTCAGGGTCAAAAAGTTCGGATTGAGAAAGCTCAGCAAGACGCAGAGCGCCAGCAGGCTGAGCAGACGGACCATGGGAGCCAGGGAATGTTTGAAATCGAAACCCGGTTTACCAGTCTCCATATTTTTACCCGCCGCCAGTTGGTTCATTGTCAACACACCTCCCCGGTCCGGGCGAAACGCCGCACGACCGTATCCAGAATGATCGCGCCCAGCACCACCAGGCCGATGATGGCGAACTGGTACATGTTGGGGATTCCGGCGACATTCAGGCCGTTGCGCAGCACCGCGATGAGGATGACCCCCAAAACCGTATTGGCGATGCCGCCCTTTCCTTCTTCAAATGAGGTTCCGCCGATGATAGTGGCGGCCACGGCGTCGAAATCCCAACCCACGCCGGCCGAAATGTGGCCCGAGGCCATCCGCGCCGCGACCACGACGCCGCTCAATCCGGCCAGCAGTCCCGCCACGAGGTAGACATGGGCCAGGGCCCGCTCGGTCCGGACTCCGGCCAGGCGGAGCGATTCGGCGTTGCCGCCCAGGCCGACGACGTTCCGGCCATAGGGCGTCTGGTGCATCAGGACCCAAATGATCCCGAAGGCCGCCAGGGCGATCAGGATCGGCAGCTTGATGCCGAGGATCGTCCCCGAGGCGATGAATTCCAGCGCCGGGTCGCGGGCCGGGATCGACAGTCCGCCGGTGAGCACCAGGCCCACGCCAGTGATGACGCTGCCCATTCCCAGGGTGGCGATGAACGGCGGCAGCTTGAGGCGGGCCACCAGCCAGCCATTGCAGAGGCCGCAGGCGCCGCCCGCCAGAATGCTGATGAGCGCGCTGTAAAAGAAGGGCACGCCGCGCTGGAGCAGCAGCGCCAGGCAGACGCCGGAGAGGCTCAGGACATTGCCGGGCGACAGATCGATCCCCTCGGTCAGGATGACCATGGTGGTGCCGATGGCGATGATCAGCAGCGGAGCGGCTTGGATTCCGATATTATACAGGTTGTTCAGCGAGAAAAAGCCAGGCGCGAAGATCGCGTACAAGGCGCAGATCAAGGCGATCACCCAGACCACCGGCGGCAAACTACGAACGGTTAGCGCACTCTTTTGAGGCATCGTTTGTCACTCCTACTCCCAGCATCAAGGAGGCGATCTTGTCCTGCGTGGCTTCCTCATGCCGAAAATGTCCCACGATTCTTCCCTGGTACATCACATAGATCCGGTCGCTCATGCCGATCACTTCCGGCAAGTCGGAGGAGATCATCAATACCGCGTTCTCCTGCGCGTACTGATCCATCAGCGTATGGACCTCGACCTTGGCGCCGACATCGATGCCCCGGGTCGGTTCATCGAAGATCAACAATTTGGACTCGGTGTTCAGCCATTTGGCCAGGACTACCTTCTGCTGATTGCCGCCGCTGAGGAAGCGCACCTGCCGCCCGACATCGGGCGTCGCGATCCGCAGCTCCTTCACGAAATGCTCGGCGATCCCCCGGATCTTTTGGTCGTTGACCACCATTTTCGGAAAACACTTGCGCAGGCTGGCCATGACCGTATTCCAGGCCACGGTGGTCTTGAGGGCCAGACCGAGCAGCTTGCGGTCCTCGGGGATGAGGCCCACCCCTTGGCGGACCATCTGGAACGGCGAGCGGGGCGTCACCGGCTCGCCAAATAAATAGACCTGGCCTTTTTCGATCTTGTCGATCCCGAATACCGCCCGGGCCACCTCGCTCCGGCCCGCGCCGACCAGGCCGGCGATGCCGACAATCTCGCCCTTGTAAACTTCCAGATCGACGGAACGGGGGCCGGACTTGACGGTCAGATCCTCCACCCGCAGCGCCTCCTCGCCCGGCGCACGGCGGCGGCGGGGATAGAGGTTGGTCAGGCTGCGACCCACCATCAGCTGGACGATCTGGTCATTGGTGATCTCCGCCATCGGCACCGTCTTAACGTGCCGGCCATCCCGCAGGATGGTGATCCTGTCGCCGATCTGGCGGATCTCCGGCAGGCGGTGCGAGATATAGATGATGGCGACGCCCGCTTCCTTGAGGCATTGGATCCGCCGGAACAGGCTTTTCACTTCCCGCTCGGTCAGGACCGCGGTCGGTTCGTCGAGGATCAGCACCCGCGGGTTGAAGGCCAGAATCTTGGCGATCTCCACCATCTCCTGGAGCGCGGTGCTGAGGTATTTGACCGGGGTCTCGGTGTCGATGGTCACATCGAGCTCGGCCAGGATTCGCCGGCTCTCCTCGTGCATCCGGCGGTGGTCGATGAAGAGTCCCGCCCGGCGCGGCTCGCGGTTCAAGAAGATATTCTGGGCCACGTTCAGCCAGGGCACCAGCATCAGTTCCTGATGGACCCCGCCGATCCCCTCTTTCAAGGCATCCAGCGGCCGCTGAAACCGGACCGGCCGGCCTTCGAGAAAGAGCTGGCCCGCGTCATGGCTGTAGGCCCCCATCAAAATCTTGGAGAGCGTGCTCTTGCCGGCGCCGTTCTCGCCGATCAGCACGTGGACTTCGCCGGGATAAATATCGCAGCTGACGTCCTCCAGGGCCTGGACGCCCGGAAAGCCCTTGAAAATTCCCTTCGCTTGGAGAATGGGTTCCTGATTCATGCTAACCCTCCTTATCCGGGGGGAGGCCGGGAAACCCCGCCTCCCCGTGAGCGTGACCCTTTATTTCCACCAAGCGAATTTGGAGATGTAGGAATCGATGTTATCTTTAGTGATCAACGGCTTGTTGAGCGCCGACGGGTAGGGCAGGAATTTCGCCGGCGGCTTGGAGCCGTCATTTAAGTACTGGACCAGGTAAGCGGCGGCGCAATACGCGCTGGAGATGGGATCGGTGTTGTAGGAGACGGCCATCTGGCCTTTCTTAATCGCCCAGCTGGCATCCTCATTGCCGTCGAAGCCCGCCACCAGAATGCCGTCCTCACTGCGGCCGGCGGCCTTGATGGCCATCACCGCGCCCAGCGCCGACTCGTCATTGGCGGCGATCACCGCGTCCACCTTGTTGTACTTCTGCAGCAGGTTCTCCATGACTTGCATACCCATCAGGCGTTGGAAATTGGCGGGTTGCGAGGCCAGGATCTTGATGCCGGGGTATTTGGCGAGGGACTCGCTGATCCCGGCGTTCCGTTCCCGGGCGTTCTGGGCCTGCGGCGGGCCTTCCAGCACGATCACATTGCCCTTGCCTTTCAATTTCCCCGCGATCCATTCGCCGATCACCGCGCCGGTCTCGGTATAATCGACGCCGGTCCGGAAGAGCGGTTTGTCGGAGTTGGCCGGGGTGCCGATGGTCACCACCGGGACGTTCTTGGCCACCGCCTTCTCCACCGCCGGGACGATCCCGTTGGAGTCGGAGGGGTGGACCACCAGGGCGTCGATGCCCCGTTGCAGCAGATCCTCAATGATTCGGACCTGTTCCTCGATGCTGTCCTGTTTGGCCGGGGCCAGGACCACCGGCTCGAAGCCCATGTCCTTGCCGGCTTTCTTTAAGCCTTCCAACTGCTTGACCATGTACGGATTGGTGGAATTCTTGACCACGCAGGCGATGACATATTTCTTTTTCGCCTTGACTTTGGTCTTCACTTGCAGGCCCAAACCGGAGATGGGGTAGGTTACTTTTTCGGCGGCATAACCGTAGGGGATGGCCAGACCCAGAATCAACGCGCCGGCCAACAGCCACTTCAACTTTTTCAACTGCAACGACCTCCCTTTTTTCTCTACCGTAAGCCCCTTTGGATGACGGCGTTCCTCCCTTCTCCCTATGGTGCTGGCGCCGGGAGCCGGCGCCGCGGAAAATGAATTGAAAATGTGATACTGTGATATTGGATCCAATATTATTTTATAATCATCGTCACAAGTTGTCAACAACATATTAACAATTTTCTTGATCAGCTCCGTTCCGTTGCAACGCCGGTTGCAAAAGCCCCGGGACCGGCGGATCCCGGGCGACCCCTCCGCCCGAGCCGAGCAATGTCATCAAGCGATAATAACATATTTTGAAATGAAACCTTATCCGTCCATTACCCGACGATACATGCGGCAAAAGTCTGAGATGCCTAAAAACAACCTCTCCCCCGGCCCCTCCCCGGCGCGGCAATTCAGGCTGTCTTATCGGCGGGGAGGGGTGGCGAAGCTGGAAACTTGGGTCTTTTAAAAGTTTCATCGATTGGCCTAAAAGATGGGCCCGAGTTTCGGGCGATTCACCTCTCCCCGTCGAATACTCTGCTTCGAATCGACATCGCCGGGGAGAGGCCGGGAGAGAGGTCGTTTTTGAAGTTCGCGGCTTACCATGATGTATAATTTCTTTTTTATTCCACAGCGGCTTGATGACATGAACCGATCCGGGAGGACCGCCGCACTGAGCGCCGGCACGGGAGCCGCTCCGCCGGCCGGAGCGCCACCGCCGCCATTGGCCGTTTCGATCATGAATATTGCATTTCCGGGGCGGGATCTTCGCTTCTCCGGACCGGAAATTCCTTTCTCCGGAGCGGATTTTGCATTGTCGGAACCGGAAAGCCGATTTCCGGAAGGGGAATTGCGATCTCCGGAACCGCTATTGCAATTCTCAGGACCGAAAATGCATTTCTCAGAACCGGAAATGTGATTTTCAGAACCGGAAATATCATTATCGGCAGAGATATTGTGATTTTCGGAGGTAATATTTCGATTTTCGTTGGTTATTTTTCAATTTCTATGAGAAAATTTAAATTCTTTGAAGCTTTCTTGTTTTTTAAGCGATTGCCATGATCCGGGGCCGTCCCGGAACCGTTGCCACCGCTCGCTCGCCGTTGCTCATCAATAATGGCAGGAAGACCAGCCGGGGCCGCACGTCCGGACCACCGGGCGTCGCTCCGGGCTGAGGGCTCCCAGAAATTCCGGCCCGACGCAGAGGTTGCCGGCCACGATCGAACGCGGCGTCAGCGCCATCATCTGGTTGAGCGGCACCTCCACGAAGCGATCGCTCCTGAAAGCCTCCAGGAACCAAAGCGCCCCATCGCCGGTATTCTGGACATAGTGCACGTTGCCCACGGGCACGTAGCCGATATCACCGGCCCGGTAATCGAAGGTCCGGGCCCGGCCGTTATCGGCGAAGACCGTCATCCGCCCCTGCCCGGAGATATAGTATTGGAGCTCGTCGTTGTTGGGATGCCAATGGATCTCGCGCAGCGCGCCGGGCTGGATCTCCACCAGCGCCGCGGCGGTGGTGACGGAGACCGGGAAGTTGGAGGTATCCGCTATGCGCACGCTGCCGCCCGGGGAGAGGATGGGGGTCTCCGCCAGCAAGCGGTGCTTGAAGCTTCGGGGAACGGTGCCGTAGGGCGACCGGACCGCCTCGCACTCCAGCGGGCCGGGAACGGTGCCCTGGTAGATATAGACCTGACCCGAGGGCAGGGTGTTGAATTCGCACGCCGCCACCCCGAAATTGGCCGCCAGAACGTCTTTGGGATAATGGGCGAAGAGATCGGAGAGCGACAGGGTGTTCAGATCGGAAAAATGGCCGTCGTCGAAGAGCAGCAGAAACTCGCACCCCTCTTCCAGGCCCTGCAGCGAATGGGGCAGGCGCGGCGGGAAATACCAGAGATCGCCCGGGCCGATGTCGGCGCTGAAATTGCGGCCCCGTTCGTCGACGGCGGTGACCCGCGCCTTGCCCACCAGCATATAGGACCATTCCGAGGCCAGGTGCCAGTGGACTTCGCGCACCCCGCCGGGGGTCAGCCGCATATTCACCGCCGCCAGGGTGGTCATGGCCGGCATCTCCCGGGCGGTGATCTCCCGGGACCAGCCGCCCGGCTTCAGGACCATGCTGGTGTCGGAGAAGGAAAATTTCAGATTGGGAAGCAAGCCGGCGTCGGTGGCCGGCGGAACGAGCATGTCGGGGTTCTCCAGATCCCGGAGCATGTCGCGGGGCCCCGGGTCGGTGGCGCCGGCGCCGTCATCCCGGATGGGCTGGGGGATCTCGAACCCGCCATCGGCCGGATGATTGGGTGATCGGTTATCCATCAAAACTGCCTCCTGATTGCTTGAAGTCTTGGAACGGGGGACGTTTTGGCGAGGCGGACCGGCAACGGCGCCCCTTCCTCGAAAGGTTTGCCGAAAACGCGGCGGCCGCGGCTTTTTTTCGCCGGGCGCGGGCTGCGGATCCCGCAGTTGCCCCAACGTCCCATGGGTTCACTTATTAAGTATGAAAGACCGGGGGCATAGGGAATTTGTCCCGATGGGAGGCGGGATGTTTTGCCGGCGCGTTCCGGCGCGGTTCCTTGAGAAAATAAAAAACCAGGCCCCCGTTCATCGGGGGACCTGGTCGTAAGTCCAGTCGTGCACTGGTTTTTCGGGGAGAGCGGCCGCGCGGCGCGGGCTTCACTCCAGGACGGGGATGCCGTAGGGGCCGTCCGCCAGATAGGCGATGGAGAGCGGTTCCCGGCCCGCCCGCTCCGCCGCCCGCAGCTGATGCGCGACCGCCAGCTCGACCACCCGGGCCGCGGCCGCCGGATCGCCCCGGTAGCGCTCCGCCTCCGGCAGGAAAAGATTGCCGTCGGTTCCGGGCAGGTATTCGTAGTCCGCGGCCGTCAGCTGCGGACTGTAATAGATGAAATGTTCCGGCGGGATCTTGGCCAGTAGCTTGGTCCACATCTGGACCTGCCATTGCTCGGGGATGAAGGTCCAGTCCGGCGAAAGGATCAGCCGGTTGAAGCGCTCGGCCCCGATCTGGCGCAGCAGGTGCAGCACCGTCCGGTAGCGGGCGCTGCCCACCGGATCCGTGTCGCAGTTGTCGGCGATCAGGATCAGGCTCCCGCCCGGCTTCAGGATCCGGCTGGCGGCGACCCCGGCCTTGGCCGCCTGGTAATGGTTGATCCCGACGAAGCCGGCGTGGGTGACCACCAGGTCGTACTCCCGGGCCACGGGGATGGCGACGTATTTCCGGACCTGCTCCGCCGCGCGGAGATGGGCCTGCTCCAGCTCGCCGGCGAAGACGCCGGTGAGGCGGAACTGGTGGTCCAGGGTGACGTTGACGATATAGTCGGCCCCGGCTTTCCTGGCCACCTCCAGCGCCTCCTCGTGGCAGGGGTTCCCCGCCAGGCTGAGATCGCAGGCCAGCGGCGAGGCCAGCATCGGCGCGCTATGAAAGACGTAGGTGCTCTCCTCGCCGATCAGGCCGGGGCAGACCGACTTGCGGCCGCCGGAGAATCCGGCCATGAAGTGGCTCTCCACCAGCCCGGTCAGGATCTTCAGATCGGCCCGCAGATACTCGCGGTTGATGTAGATCCGGCTGCCGCGCCGGGTCTCGCCCAGATACTCCAGGGACTCCCGGTCGAAACAGTCGTGGTTCACCACCGGGATCCCGGCCTCAAAGACCCGCGGATCCAGCATGGCCCGCAGCTCATCCGGATTCAGGCTGCGGTGGGTGCCGTTGGCGACGATCACCACGATCCGTTCCGCCGCGACGCCCCGGTCCAATAGGTTGCGGAGGATCGGCCAGAGGATCCCGGCTTCGCCCCGGTAGGGCACGGGCCGGGTATTGTCGGAGACCACCACCGCCGCGCGGAGATCGGGCTTCGCCTCCAGTTTCTGCCGGATCAGCCGATCCAGGCCCGGCGCGCCGCTGGAATGCTCCAAAGCCGCCGCGACGGCTGCGGCCGGATCGGCCAGCGGCTCCGGCGTGGCCATGGCCAAAACCTCGGTCCGGTCGGGCAGCGGGACGGCGATCCGTTCCGCGCCCAATTTCATACTGACATGTTTCATTGCTGCTCATCCTTTCTTGGGGCGATTTGCACGTTTTCAACCGGCTTCGCTCCCAAACCGCTCGATCCATCCGGGCCGCACACCGCGAAAACAGGATCCAAGCTTCCCGAGCCGTCCCATGCCAAACTCGTTCCGGGGAAGAAACAGCCGCTCCGCTCTCCGTTTCCCTCTCATTATACGGCGTCCGTCCGGACAAAACAACTCGGAACCTGTCCCGGCCCGCCGCTTCTCCTGGCATAAATCGGCCCCGGGGCAAATAAGCTATAGAGGTCCAGCGTTGTCCATGACCTCAACGGGCCATTCGGACGGCGCTCCGGAGTCTTCCGACCGCCGGGCGTCCGGGCCATGCCATACCCTTTTCGGAGGTTCGCGTCCATGCCCTACCATCTCAGCTATATTCAGCGCAAAAAAACCGAGAAGCTGCTGGAGCTCAAAGCCAGGCTCGATCCGAAACCGCACCTGAAATATATCGCCGTGGCCGGGGTTCTGGGGCTGTACATCTGTTGGTTCAACGAACGCTATTTCTTCTACCTCTACCATTTGATGCTGAAAACCCCTTTTATCCTGGCGGCGCCGCTGCACACCCCGCAATTCATGGCGATCGTGGATGGGGTCGCCTTCCTGGCCTTCCTGATCTTCACGGTGATCGCCTACTACCGGTCCAAGGACTATCAACGGCTGAAGCAGGAGTTCGAAAGCTTGCGCCGGAACCTGGTGCAGGCGATCGACGCCGATTTCTGCCAGTGCAAAACCGCATGCGACTGCAAGGACGAATACGTCCAAGACATGGAGCGACAGGGGATTAACCTGTTCTATTGACGCCGCCTCCGGCCCTATCCCTTCCCGGGGCCGGCGGCGGCGCCGGGCAGTCCGGGCGAGCCGGCCGCGCCGCACGGAGGCTCGCCCCGGTACATTTCCCGGTAGGCCGCGACCATTTGGGGATCCGAAAATTGCCGGCCCGCCAGGGATCGCCCCGCTTCTCCCATGCGTTTCCGGAGCGCGGCGTCGTCCAGCAGCTCCTCGACATAGGCCGCGGCGGTTTCCAGCTGATCGTCCCCGACCAGATAGCCGGTCGCCCCGTGCCGCACCAATTCGGGGAGCCCTCCCACCCGGCTGGCGACCACCGGCTTGCCGGCCAGCATCGCCTCGATCACCATCAGGGGCAGCGCTTCCCAGCGCGAAAAGAGCAGGGCGATGTCAAAGTCGTTCAGCAATTCCCGGGCATCGTGGCGGGTCCCCAGCAGCAGCACGACCGCTTCCAAACCGCAGCGCCGGATCTCCCGCCGGCACTCCTCTTGCAGCGGCCCGTCGCCGATGATCACCAGGCGGAACTCCCGGCCCCGCTCCCGCAGCAACCGGGCGAGCCGCACCGGGGCCAGGGGTTCTTTCTGCTCCGCCAGGCGGAGGATGGTCCCCAGGACCGGCGTCGCCGCGCCGATGCCCAGCTCCCGCCGGAGCTTGCCCCGGGCCGCGGGCGCTTCGGCCAACCCGTTATGAATCACCCGGCTTTTCCGGGGATCCAGCCAGTGATGCCGCAGCCCCTGCTGGAGGGTGGCTTCGGAGACGCAGGCCACCGCGGCGCAGAGCGAATTGGCCAGCCTGACCAGCAGGCCCAAACCGGCCCGGACCACCCGGCCCTGGGTTTCCTGGATCCCCCAGCCGTGCACCGAGAAGCAGCTGCGTTTCACGCCGGCGGCAAAAGCGGCGATGGGGCCCAGGATGCCCATCTTGGAGCTGTGGAAGTGGGCCACGTCATATTTTCCGGCCCGGCAGAGGCGCCACAGCCGGAAAAGGGTCCGCAGATCATTCCAGGGCGCTATCTCCCGCCGCAGCGACGGCAGGAGGACGACGCGGACCGGCGTCCGGCGCGCCGCGTTCAATTGGGCGATCCACTGCAGCAGTTCGCCGCCGGGAGCGGTCGCCACGGTCGTCTCGTACTCATCCTCCCCCAGGGACTTGAGCAATTCGAAGACGACTTTTTGGGCGCCTCCCAGCTCCGACAGGGTGACCCCCATCAAGAGCCGGCAGCGGCGCGGCGCGGGGCCGGCCCCCGCGGCTTGAGGCCGCGCCGGACGGTGCAGCAGGCGCCAGGTCCATTGCCGCAGCCATTCCTCGCCGATCAGCCATCCTTTCAGCTTGGCGACGAATAACCACCGGCCATCGCTGTTTTGGATGGGAACCCGTTTCAGCCGGACCCGGTCTTCCGGCCGGATGGTCCGGGCAACGCGGCGGCCGGTGGAGATCAGCACGCCGGTCTGGTAATGCGCTCCCACCCACCGTTCCGCCGGGCCGTCGGAGATGCCGCGGGGGTAGGCGAAGTGGCGGACCGGCTGCTTCAGGCGTTGCTCCAGCAGCCGGCGGGACCCGGCCACTTCCCGGTCCAGGGCCGCCTCGTCCAGCCCGGCCAGATCGATATGGTCGAGGGTGTGCGATCCGAAGCTCACCAGCCCGGTGGCAGCCAACTGGCGCAGGCGCTCCCAGCCCAGCAACGGGCTCTCCCCGCTGTCGCGGTCCCAGGGGAATACCCGGCCGGTCCCGATCCATCCGGGCACCAGGTACAGGGTGGACGGGTAACCGAGCGCTTCCAGGAGCGGCCGGGCGTTCTGATCATAGTCGGCGTAACCGTCGTCAAAGGTCAAGACCACGGATTTGCCGCGGACCGTCCCGGCCCGCAGCATCTCCCAGGCCCGGTCCAGCGGGATCACGGCATAATGATGCCGCCGCAGGTAATCCAGGTGCCAGGCGAAATCGGCCGGGGTGACGGCCAGCTCTTTGCCGACCCCCGCGCACACCCGGTGGTACATCAGAATGATCACTTCGTCGCGCCGCGGCCATACCGTCCGGATCACCCAACCCAGCGGGAGCAAGAGATATTTGGCGGCCTTTTTGAGCCCGATCATTCCCCGCATCATCATCCCACCCTTTAGCAGCATAGTTTATCCAGCGCTTTTTAGGGTCTTTCAAGGTCCTTTCGCCTTGTAGGCATCGCCCGGGCCGGCTTGGACAGCGCGTCCTGATACAGTTGCAGAATGGCCCCGGCATAGTCCGGCGGGACGAAACTTTGCGCCCGCGCCCGGTAGGCGGCATGCTCCTGCATGACCCGGGCCGCTTGGCGGTAAAGGTCGTCCGGATCCCGCGACCGGAACAGCAGCGTTCCCGGAGGCCGTTGGGCGGCGTCGCTGGCGAGGGCCGGCACCCGGAAGAAAAGGGCCTCGGCCAAGGAGAGCGAGTAGCCGTCGGTATTGGTCGGTCTGATGAACAGCTGGCTTTTTTGAATGAGCGGGTAAAACTCGGCGCCGCCTTGCATCAGCAGGAAATCATCCCCGATTCCCAGGGCGGCGATGCGTTCCCGCAGCCGCCGGAGATAGCCTGCCTCTCTCACCTCGGCCAGGCCGAAGAGGCAGCCCACCCCCAGCCCGGGATGCTCCCGCCGCAGCCGCGCCGTCAGCTCAATGCAGAGATCCACGCCGTACAGATCGGCGCCGTCATGGAAGCGCAACGCCGAGGCATTGGCGGAAATCATGAAGGGATGCCGGGCCAGGAAGTCTCCGATCTCCGGCGCGGGCGGCGGCTGTGGCCCGGCCGGCCGGGGCGGGATGAAGGCCGGAATCTCGTGAATGGCGGCCGTCACCCCCTGGGCGGCGAGGTAGGCGCCATCGCCCGGCCGGACGCAGAGAATGGCGTCAAAACTGTTCAGGGCGCGGCGCAGCGCCCGGTCGCCGGCGCCGCAGATCCGCCGCGCTTCGCCATGGAGAGTCAGAAATTTGGAGCGGTCCCGGCAGAACGCCGCGTTGCAGTATCCGATATAGATCCTGCTGCGCCGGGTGTAGAGATGATAATGGATCAACCGGACATCCTTGCGCAGCAGCAATTGCCACGGCGCCCGGCGAATAGCCGTGGCCAGGACACCGGGCGGGAGGTCCGCCGCGGGCGCGGCGCCGATGTCCCAGACCTGATTGGCGACGCCCGCCCGGTCCAGATAATCTTTCATCCGTTTCACGTATACCGATACGCCGCCCAAAGGGCCGGGAAAGGGCCCGACTTGAACGATCATCCCAATTCACCCCTTCTCGCCAGGAGTTCCCTTTCGCAAGCGCAGGATTCCCGCGCCCGCCGCGCCAGGGTGAAACGGAGCGTCAGCCGGTACTGTTCCGGGCTGAGGCTGCGGACGGTCAAGCGCCGGGTCGGGACGATGGCGCCATAGGAGGTGGCCAGCCAGCCCTGGCCGACGGCCGCGGCGGCGTTCATCCCGCCGCCGATCCGCACCGCCACGCCGTCCCTGGCCAGCTCAATTTCGGACCCCTCCACCCGGGCGGAGACCCCCGGCGCCAACGTGAAGTTCAAATGCCAGTTCCCCCGCCCGGGCTTGCCGAAGAGCTGATCGTCCAAGGTGATGCCGTCCCGCGTCAGATGGACGCTGCGCCGGTGAATCAGGCCGGCGCTGCTCCGATAGCCGCGATGCTGTCCGCAAAAATAATCGGACCGGAAGGCCAGGCATTCGCCGTGGCTCTCCTCTTCCATGGCGAACAGCTCCCCGGGATCGAAGCGGTTTTGCTCGCAGCCCGCGACGCACAAGGTATTATGAACCCCGGTGCTGCGGAAGAGGTTGCGCATCCGGTAGTCCGCCGAATACACATAGAGTCCGGGATCGACGATCAGATCCGTCCCCTGGACGTTCAGGACCAGGCTCAGCTGATCGTTATGGCTGTGCCCCCCCTCGCCGCGGCAGGACAGTTCCCCGCAGCGGATCAGGCAATAGACCCGTTCATTGCGGAGCAGATAATAACCGCCTTGCCGGAAGGCCTGCGAACCGAGGGGCAGCGGCTGAATGAAGGGCTGCCGCCAGGAGCCGGCGGCCCACAGCGCCGCTTCCCGGTGGCCGGCGCCGTAAAAACGCAACCGGTCGTCGTCGAAGAACTCCCCGGCGATCGCCAGCAGATCGCGGCAATCCCACCGGTTCCAGCCGGAATAATGGGTGAGGATGAGCAGCCGCCCGTCATCGGCATCGCCCACGCCGGGGATGGTCCCGTCGGGCTTGGTCAGCCGCATCAGAAACCCGGCCATCCTCCGCAGCCGTTTCATGAAAGCCTCCGAAAACTCGATCCCGTTCTTCCGGCACAAGATGGCCGTCAGCAGAAGGATCTCGGTGACCAGGCGGTGATAGGCCGTGGCGGTTTCGTAATCGGTGCCGTCGGGATTCACCTGGATGAACAGCTGCCGCTCCAGTTCCCGCACAGCGAAGGTCAGCCAGACTTTGGGGTTGTTCCCGGCGCGCTCGCCGCAGACATAATGATCGCCGAAATAGATTCCGAGCCAGATCAGACCGGCCAGGTCGGCCAGATAGTGGTTGTTGTTGTACCGGGAGCGGTTCTCCAGGTGGGCCATGATAAACCGGCCGTGCAGGTACAGCAGCTGGTGAAAGCGGCTCCAGAACACGCCGTCCAGCGCCGGGGCGTCCTTGAAAAAGGCGTAGCCCGCGATCCAGTTGACGGCGCGGATCGCCGCCTCCATGGCGCAGGTCCAATTCACCGACAGCTCCACCGGATTTTGCTCCGCCCAGTCTTCGATCTGCCGGCGGAACTCGAGCGCGTACTTCGCCGCGCCGGTGAGCCAGTATGCCTTGCCCAGCGTAAAAAGATGCTGGAAGCGCGACAATTCCCAGACTACTTTGACATCGGCCGGACTGTCGGGATCGAGCAGCCGGATGCGTCCAAAATAATCGTTTTCCCAGCCATATCCGGTTTTAAAATCGACGTTCCAGGCGATCCGCTCTCCCAAGGAGCGATCCCCCGAACCCAGCAGGTTGAAAACATGGTCCACGATCCGGTCCGCCTCGGCGACCGGATAGGCATCGGCTCCCCACGCTTTGAGCAGCGTCAGATAACGGGAGCGTTCCCTGCCGTCCTCCTCCGGAAGGCAGCGGCATTTCGGAGTGAAATCTTCAAAATTGGCGGCGGCGATGGTCACCGGTCGCCGCCGGATCGTCCGGCTGCGCACTTGGGCGGCGATCGCCCGGTAAAGCGCGCCGGGTATTTTTTTCACCAGGAAAAGAAGCGGCGTCCGGCGCAACGTGCCGCAGAGCCTCGCGGCTGGATTGCCCATGGCTTCACCTCCGGTAATTCCCGTCCTTGGTCGCGCTGCCGGTACAATGCAAACGCGCCGTAGAGCGCATAGAAAAAATAGACGTAGTTATAGAGCGTCGTCGATAAAAACAGGTTCCCCAGCAAAATGACTGCCACCGGGAAAGCATAGGGATTCGGAGCGCTTGCGCCGCGCGATTGGGCGTGCTGAAACAGTTGGTAAAGGATCAGGCCGATCATCAGCCACCCGGCCAGCCCCAGATCGGCGAAGATCTGGAGGTATTCGTTGTGCGCCACCAGATTGACTCCGGCGACCTCCTCCAGAACCATCTGAAAATTCAAAAAGCCCAAACCCAGAAAGACATTGGAGAATTTCAGCATCGAACGGAAATAGGCGTCGACGATAAACCCCCGGCCCCCGACGTCAAAATCATCGCCCGCGCCGAACCGGGCCTGGACCGCGCCCACAGCCTGTTCCAAACCGAAGCGCGCTTGCAATGGGAAATGGACGACCAGCTGCAGGACGAGCGCGGCCAGCAGCGGCACCGCGAACCACAGGCCGAGATACTTGCGGGGATGCCTGGATTTTACCAGCCGGATCAGCCAATAGACGGACAACACGCCGCTCAGCAGAACGCCCATCCGGGAAAAGGAGAGCAGTACGCCGATGATCCCCAGCCAACCGACGCCCGCGTTCAACCATGAAAAACGGAGCATCAGAAACGAACTGATCGCCGCCAGATACAGCGCATAATAATTGGGATCTTGAAACGTTCCGGTGGCACGGTAATAATCCTCGGCCAGAATCACTTTGGGTTCCATCCGGCTGAAGTCGAAGACCCCCAGGACCAGTCCAGGCTCGGCTCCAAACAGCGCTTGCCGCGCCACCACCGCCAGCTCGACCAGGATCAGCAGTCTGAAGATCTGGATGATTCTCCCGGTTTGAAGCTGCCGGTAATAGTACAGGACGCCGAAGATCAGGACAAAGCCCGATGTCAAAACCAGGAAATAGGAATCCCGCTTCGGATTCAGCGCCGCCAGGTAGCGGCAGAAGATATAGATGTAGAGGAGCCCCAGGCTCAACGATACCGTCGCAAAGCGGGCCCGCTCATCGTTTTTCCCCAAGGTCAGCAGGTCGTAACCCAGATAGAGAATTAACGGCGCCAGCACGCCGTAACTGATGACATGAAAGACCGTGATGCCGGTGCCGTTCAAAACGGCGCCGTCGAAGGGGTAGAGGATGAGATACAGGTACAGCAGATGGGCGCGGTTTTTATAACCGGCGATCATTCCCAATGCCGCGCAGAGCAGGTTGGTAAGCAATATCCCACCCCTCTTCGGTATTTTCCGCGGTGAGCAGACTCTCGTAGACCGCATTCAACCGGCTCCCATGAGCATCCCAGCTGTAATAGCGGCTCACTGCGCTCTGGAAGATTTCCCAGCGGCCGCCCTTGCTCAATTCCGGGATTTTTTCCAGCTGATCGGTGAAACAGCCCACCGGGTGGGTCTGGAGCACTGCAGCGGTGTCTCCGATGCCCCGGGAGAGGACGACCGGGAGGTTACAGCTGAGGTACTCCGCAAACTTGGTGGGACTGGCCACTTCGTTGACGGGGTGGGGCTCCCGGACCAGCAACGCGCAGTCGGCCATGCTCAGATACTCCGCGACCGCCTGGTGTCCCACCTGAAAAATAAGATAATCTGCGGATTGCAAACCGCATTCCGCCGCATATTCTTCAAAGCGCTGCGGCTCATTGGTGATCAATAGTAACTTGGCGTTCGCGATCCGGGCCCGGATCTTCAGGAAGGTCTCCATCAGCAGCCGCGGGCTTTGCCAGCGTTGCGCCCCGCCGTTATAGGCCACCACAAAACTTCGGCCCAATCCGTAAACGGCCCGGAGGCATTCCCGGGCGGCGGGGTCGAACTGAAATTTCCGCCGGTCGACGCAGGCCGGGATGACGCTAATCCTGGTTTGCAGGACCGGATAATGGCGGACCAGATAATCCCGGAACGGCTGGGATACGCAAAGCAAATGGTCGCTATGCTCCGCGGCGTACTGCTCGATCCGGCGGACTCCCTGGGCCACCCAGGCCACCGGCCCACGGAGCAGCCGGTGCCGTTCCCACTCCAGTTGATACTCTGCGCTGACCAGGCCGCGGAAGTCCGTAATCACTTTGATCCGGACCGGATCATGCTGTAACATTTCCCGCGCTTTCAATGCCATGTAGCCGGCGAAGCACCCCCGCCCATGCAGCACGATCGTACTGTCGGCCGCTGCTTGCCGCAGTACACTGGCCAATTGCCGGATTTGCCGCGCTGAAATGATAAAATTGCAGCGTTTCGATTTGGGCAGGATCAGCGGCGGCTCGCCCAGGGCCAGCGCGCATCGTTGCCTGTACGATTCCAGGCCGGGCAGATCGGCCTTCTTCTCATAATCGATCAGCCGGACCTTCCGGCCCTGTTTCTTCAGGTGCAACAACGGCGTCAACACCTGGGACTCAAAGACGCTGCAACGGAAGCCATCGTAATTGAGATAGTAAAGCATTACAAACCCTCCATTACCGGCTCTTTACACGGGACCAGCCCGTCATACAGCTCCCGCAGCCCCCGGATATACCTCTCCAGCGCGAATTTCGCGCACACATCCTGGTAGGCGTGCTTGCCCAACTCCGCCGCAGCGGCGGGATCCGCCAACAGCCGCCGGATGGCTGCGGTCAGTGCCGGCACATCATCGGGAGGCACCAATAATCCGTTGCGCCCGCTCTCGATCAGTTCGGGGATCCCCCCCACCGGCGTCGCGACAATGGGTTTGGCGGCTGCCATCGCTTCCAGGAGCGCAATGGGCAATCCTTCCCAGCGCGAAGGCATGACCAGCATTTTGGACTGGGCCAGCAACTCCGGAATATCGTCCCGGTTGCCTAAAAGATGGACCTTGGACGTCAATCCCAGTTCGTCGCGGAGCCGGAGCAGCTCCGGCAGGAGCTTGCCCTCTCCGGCAATGGCGACCCGGCTGACGGCGTCGCCCAGCCCGGCGACGGCCCGGAGCAGCAGGTCCACGCCTTTGACATGGCTGCGCAAGGAGCCGATCAACAGCATATCGAACTGAGGATCGGCTTGCCGTAGCGGACCCAGCGGCACGCCGTTATAAAGGATCACCGCCTTGCTCTTCAAGCCGGGAAGCCAGTCCAACAGAGTCTTTTGCGTGTCTTCGCTGACGCAAATCACTTTTTGATACGGCAAATAAGCGAGCCAGTCCGCGCAGCGGTAGAGCGGATGACTGCGCCGGCGGTTAAAGGAATTATGCTCCGAGAATACGAAGCGCGTCCCCGGAAAAAAGAGGGCCGCCAGCGCCGCGAAGTATTGGGCCGGGAACAGATGCACATGGACCAGATCATAATGGTTTTTCCGGATCAGTTGTCCCAAGCGGAGGACCGCCTGGACACTATACTTGCGGGTCAAATTGAAAGCATGGACCCGGATCGGACGGTGGTTCAAGCAAGCCAGTTGCGGGGATTCCGTGGGATACAGCAGGCACAAGTCGTGCTGCAGCGCGCCATCGGAGTGCAACAGGTAATTGCTCAGCAGTTTTTGGGCTCCCCCGGGGCCCAAATCATTGATTACGTGCAGGATTCGCATGTCAACCCTCCACCCCCGATAGCCAATTTTAGATCCGCCAGTAGACCAGGTCATGGCCGGCGGCGTCCTCCCGCCCAATCACCGACCGCGTATCCAGGCAGACCGGGCCGGGTTTCATCAGTTCAACGATGGTCGCGCAGTCCAACGCCTCGAATCCGGGCTGGCGCGCCAGGATCAACAGCGCGTCGGCATTGCGCAGTGCTTCCGGCAAAGTCGGCACTTTAAAAGGATAAGCGGTGGTCACCAGCGGGTCATAAGCGCGGACCGCCGCGCCCCTAGCGAGCAGGATATGGCAGATATCCACCGGCGGGCTGATGCGGTCGTCATTGGAGCAGTCTTTCATCGCCAGGCCGAGCACTGCAATTTGCGACTGCGGCAGTGATTTGCCGGCCGTTTGTAGCAAACCCTCCAGTTTAGCGGCAAAGAACTCCGGTAAGGCCGCGTTTTTTTCCCGGCATAACTTCATGAGCGGCAGCTCCACCCCTAAAGATTCCGCCTTTTTGGCCAAATAATGATAGGCATTGGGTATGCAATAGCCGCCCACTCCCGGCCCGGGCTGCAACAGGTTGACGCGGCGGTGGGTGTTGGCCAGCCGGATCACCTCCAGGATATCCAGCCCCATGGCTTCGGTGAACCTGGCCAATTCCTGCGCGATCGCGATGTTGGCGTCCCGTTGCAGGTTTTCGAAAAGTTTGGCGGTTTCAATGGCCCGGATGCTGTCGGCCACAATGATCTCGGACTGACAGACCTCGGCCAGCAACTCCTTGGCCCGGGCGGCGCTCTCGGCATTGATCCCCGCCACCAGGGTCGGCATGTCGGCAATCTCCTCAAAGGCCCGGCCCTCGGCAATCCGTTCCGGCGCATATGCCAAATAAAAATCCCGGCCCGCCCGCAGCCCGGACTCCGCCTCCAGGAGCGGCAGGATCAGCTCTTCGGTGGTTCCCGGTATGACCGTGCTGCGGATCAACACCAGATCATCCCGTTTTAAATCCCTGCCGATGGTCTGACAAGCCGTTTTCAGATGAAGCAGCGACGGCTCGCCCTGAACGATTGGAATGCCCACCGTGACAATGATATCGGAGCACTCCCGCAGCGCGGCCGGGGCATCGGTGGTAGCCAGGTAGCGACCCTGCTGCAACTGCCGCGCCAGCACGGTCTGGATGCTCTGGCCGAGGTAATGTTCCTGCAGATCCGTGGCGGCATCATTGAGCCGGGACACCAGGGACGGATCGGCATCCACCCCCATGACCTGACAGTCGCGGAGCGAATAACTGAGGGATAAGGGTAAACCCACAAAACCCTGTCCAAAAATACACACCCGCCGTTTGACCGCCACCTCGAGGCGCGGCAACGCCGCTTGCCGTTCCATGCCAATCCCCCCGCTTTCCGTTTTTTCGACCGGCTTCAAACCAGCCCGGGCCTAACCGGCTTTGCTCTTGTTAAACACCGCGCCGATCAGATTGGCCTGGACGCTCAGCAGATCCTTTTTGGCCTTTTGGACCGCCTCCATCCGGGATTCGCCGGCGCCGATGACCAGCAGCACCCCATCAGCCATGGTCGCCAGGATCTGTGCATCGGCGGTCCCCGACAACGCCGGGGAATCAATCAGAATATAGTCAAATGCTTCCCTGCTCTTTACCACAAAATCTTTCATAGTGGGCGATAATAACAGCTCCGTGGGGTTGTTGGGCGAGAACCCCGCCGGGAAAGAATAGAGATTCACGGCGAGCTGTTTCATGGCCACATTGCCGTATTTGCCCGTCAACCAATGGGAAAGCCCTTTATCGTCGAAACGGCCTGAAACTTTGCCGGGACGGGTTTTCCGGAGATCGCCGTCGAGCAGCAGCACATTTTTGCCGGTTTGCGCGATCACCAGCGCCAAATTGCCGGCTACCGACGTCCGCCCCTCGCCCGGCAGGGCGCTGGTGACCAAGAGCGTTTTGAGCGGTTGGTCCGGTTGAGCCGTCACCGTGCAAAAAAGACGGGTGCGCAGAATCCGGTACGCTTCGCTCATTGCGGAGGCGGGATATTTTTGGACGACCAGTTCCCGCTCTTTCAGATGTTGTTGCCGCGATGCCCGGGGTATGGCGCCGAGCACCGGAATTTGCGACTCCCGTTCCACGTCTTGCGGCGTCCGAAAGGTGTCACAGAGCGTTTCCCGCGCCAAAGTCATGCCCAATGCGGCGATGAATCCCAATAGCAATGCCGTGATGGTATTGATGAGGCTATGAGGCTGAACCGGCTTTTTCGGCATTTCCGCCTGGTCCAGGATCTGGATCTTGGCAAAGGGGTACACCCGCTGCGATTCCCCGATAAAACTCCGGGTCAAGGCGTTCGCCAGGGCGAATGCCTCTTTCTGCCGGCGGCTCCGGGCTTTCAGGATGAGGATCTGGGTTCCCTCCAAAGTCGTCGCGTTGACCCGCTTTTCCAATTCGCGCTCGGAAAACTTTCCTCCCATGAGCTTGGCCGTCTCGGAGAGCACCCTTTTTGACCTGGCGATCTCCATGTAAGTCCGGGTAAGCCGCTGATACATCATGATCGCATCGTATTGCAACTGTTCCTGATCGGGCCGGTTGCCTTGTCCCACAATCACACTGGTCGCCGCTTCATAGGTCGGCGGAATCACCCCATAATTCAAAGCGGCCGTGACGATCGTGGCCAAAACGGTGACGAGCACGATGAAACGCCAGTCCTTTTTGAAGATGGCGATCGTTTCCTGAAGATTCATGCCATGCTCCTGAGCCATAGCTTGTACTCCTTGCGATCGATGGTTGCATCCCGGAAGAGAATCCGCTGATGTTTTATTATATGAAGCGCTCCGGATAGTAGAACCGGCCTTGTCTCAAATTATCTTGCATCCCGTCGGGATGAGGCGTTATCCGTAGCGCCGGCCGTAACCTTTCAAACCGGCCTGGCGCTCCTCTTCTCAAACCACCTGATACTCGCCGTCTTGAACCGGAATGGTGACGACCCCGTCCTGCCAATGCGCTTTCTGACCATCCGGAGTGATCAGGGCCTGGCAGGGTGGTCCGGTAAGCTTTAGGGTGATTTCCGGACACCGCAGCGGACGCCCGCTCCTCGAAGCGAGCCGGAAAGCGCGCGGCCCGGTCCAAGCGACGGTTACATGATCGCGGAGCCAGGCATATTCGGCCAGCTCAGTCCCTGTGCAGTACCAGACATTTTGAGTCTGTAAATAAGCGAAGATCAGCCACAGGCTCTCGGCATCGTCGAAGAGATTGGGCCGTTGCCGCTGTCCGTCATCCCGGGCCGGCGCGATATGTTCCTGGATGCTGACGACCAGCCGGTGTTTGACGAGATAGGCGACTGATTCCAGTCTTTTCGAAATCAATTGATTCCTCAGCGCCCTTTTGAGGCGGCTCTTCCAGGAACGCTCCGCCGGGCCGGTTACATCCGTAAATAAGCCGCCGTCCAGGGTGGAGGGAATATCGAGCACGGTTTGATTGGGAAAGTATTTGAGATCGAAGGCGGTCAAGGGATTGGTGTCCGACCCGCCGGTCCGGCAATGGCGCTCCGCAAACAAGCCGCGATTCCAATAGCGGCACCACCACAAGAAGCCGCTCTGCTCGATGCTGGCGTCGGAGAACTGGTTGGAGAGATAGCCGCAGTACTTTCCCCCGCTGGGATACTCCCCAAAAACCTCACGGTAAATCTCCTTTCCCCGGGCGATCGCCGCTTTGGCTGCCGCCAGGCTGGGATAGGTCAGCCATTCCTGCTGGAACTTCCGGGCGCTGGCGCCAGTCCGGCCGTGAGTGGTCCCATGATAGGCGATCTCGAACCGGGGCTGCGCGTGAATCATGCGAAAAAAGGCGCGGCTCTCCGGATCGGCGTCGATCGGCCGGGCGACGCTGGGGATTGGCCCGTCCGGGACCAGGCCGGCCCGCACTCCGACCGGAGTGAAGAAGGTCGTCTTCACTTGGGGAAAATCCCCCAGGATCCGCTCATTCAGGTAGCGGAAGGACGAATTGGGCCCGTCCTTGGCATAACCCCAGTCTTCGCCGGGATCGACCCGGCCGTTCCCGTCGCTGTCCACCCAGACGTTGGCGAGATCGTCGACCATCAGCAGGACCGGCGAATTGGCGTTATTCTTCCATTTACAGACTTCAAGCACACTCCCGCCTCCTCTGACTCATTTCCCGGATACGCCCAGCCAGCCCAGTACCTTGTGGCCCATTTGCCCGCAATGGCGTCTGCCCCGCCAGAGTTGCTCCCGCAATACCCGCGTCGCCTCGGCGGGAACCAACCCCAGCCAGTAACCGGCCCAGCCGTAGCTCAGCCACAGGCCGGCACCCCATAAAAGCTCCGGACCCAAACCGCCGCAGCTCATTTTGGCGTACCGGTAACCGAGATAAATCACGGTTGCCAGCGCGCAGTACTTGGCCGGCTCCCAAAAACGGATCCCGATCCGGTAATAGCGTTGTCCGGCCCAAAAATACGTCCCGCTCATTCCCAGGTAGGCGCCGAGCGCGGCGGCGGCGGCGCCATGCATCCCCCAGCGCGGGATGAAGAGCAGGTTCAGTCCGATGTTGAGCAGCGCGCCGCCGATCACGATCAGCGAATCCAGCATCGTCCGGTTGGCGACGTGCAATCCCAGGGAGTAAAACTCGGCCAGGCTCCACAGGAAATACCCGGTGGCAATCAGCGGGACCACCGTAAAAGCGGCCAGGTACGCCCGGGTCGTCAAGATCCGCAGGGCGGGGTCGGCGAAAAGGGCCAGCCCCAAAACGACCCACCAGCCGGTGAAATTGTAATAGGCGTAGATGCGCCGCAGTCTTTGGCGACCGTCCGCTTCCCGGTAAATGGCAAATTTATACGGGGTGAAAATATTCTTGAACGGGTTCAGCAACAGCGGCTGGATCAGCATTCCGATCTTGTACCCCATGGAATAAACCCCGACCGCGCTCAGATTGACTAGATCTTTCATCAGGTACCGGTCCAGCAGCGTCAGCGCCCACCCGCCGATCTGGCCCGGCAGTAGCCCCAGTCCGTAGGCGAGCATCCTGGCCAAACCGGGCCGGTCGAGCACCGGCCGGAAATGCTTGATGTCCCCCAGCAGCAGCGCCCCCAGCACGGTGCCGGAGGCGACAGTCTGGGCTCTGACGGCGCCGGGGATTCCTCCATGGAGAAGGGTCAAGAAACAGAAGGTCAGAACCACCGCCAGCAACAGATTGGCCAGCGTCACCAGGCTGCTCCGCCAGGCCTGGTAGCGCATGGTCATGTCCGCGCTGTAAATGCTGATCAAGGAGGCCAGGAGTGCATTGACGGCGCTGAGCCCGATGAATTCCGGACCATGGGGATTGCTCCCGAACACCCTGGCGGAGAGCGGCCCGGCGGCCGCCAGAATGATCAGGATATTCAACACGCCCCAGAAGATGCCGAACGTCAAGGCGGTGTTCTTTAAGCGCTGGGGTTCGGCGCTCTCGTAATAAAAGCGCGAGTATCCCGAGAATATCCCCAAGCCGGTCAAGGCGGTGCAGATGCTCTGAAACGAGGTCACTAGGGTAAATTCCCCGAATTGGCCGGGGGTAAAGTTCCGGGTATAGATGGGAATCAGGAACAGGTTCAAGATCTGAACCAGCAGCGACGACCCCAGATATACCAAGCTTTTTTTGAACATGCCGCCCCAATTCTCCATGCCCTTCGCCGGTTTCCTTTCCTTGACGCTTCACCAGGAGCCTTTGCCGCCGATCAATACTCCAAAGGTTTTGCCAATGATCCGCAGGTCCAGTCCGAGCGATTGATGGCGGATATAGTACAGATCAAACCGCAGTTTTTCCGCAGGCGACAATTCATAGCCGCCATGGACCTGGGCCCAACCCGTCAAGCCGGGCTTCACCCGCAACCGTTCCTTGAAACCGGCTACCTCCCGGCTGAACGATACAATCAGCGCCGGTCTTTCCGGCCGGGGACCGACGATACTCATCTCCCCCCGTAACACATTGATTAATTGCGGAAGCTCATCGATCTTGGTTTTCCGGATGAACCGTCCCACCCGGGTGGCGCGGACGTCATCCTTCACCGCCCACTGTTGGCCGTTGCTCTCGGCTCGCACCACCATCGAGCGCAGCTTCAAGATGATAAAGGGCTTGCCATCCAGGCCGGCGCGCACTTGCTTATAGAATACCGGCCCTTTGGATTCGAGGCGGATCAGCGCCCCGAAAAATAGCAGCAGCGGGGCTCCCAATGCCAGTCCGACGAGGGACAACCCCACATCCAGCAGCCGTTTGATTCTCGGGTACCAAACCCGGCCATCGCCCATTCGCTGGGATAATGCCGGGGATAAGGCAACCTCTTTCACTTGCGAAACCTCCCCCGGCGGGTTTCCCTCCCCCGAGCCCGCAATGTCATCAAGCGATGATTACATATCTTGGAATTTGGTTTCAACGGTGCCTACACTGTAGACGATATGCGGGCCAACCGGGGCATGAATGCCCCGGCTACAAGATGGAAGTCCGAGTCAGGACGGCTAAAGGCAAGCGGCCAGGGATGGCAGTACGCGCAGCCCCTTCCGTGGCTAATTTTCAGCAGAATATTGCATCCCGTTTTTAGGGCCTTTCAAGGTCCTTTCGCCTTGTAGCCGGGTGATTTATCGCCCGGTCGGCGTTCAATTTCGTCAGCTAAATTTTCCCACAATAGCTTGATGACATTGCCCCGAGCCCGACGGGCGCCCACCCAAAACTTGCCGGAGACCGGAATCCTTGTCCCCGGTACGTTATACATATTCGAATTGGCTTTTTGTTATGTCATTGATTTTTCCGATTCACAAACGGGAATACGGATCGAGTCATTGCGTGGGGAAACAGGGGCGGCGCGGATTTGGGAATCAAAAAAATAAAAAGGCTGCGGTTTCCCGCAACCTTCGATGCCTCCAGCGAATGGCATGTTTTGAAAATCTTCTATTGTGGTCCCACCGGATCGCTGATCGTCACAAAGCGCCCGTCGTCAGCGCCGGTATACATTGGCCAGCCAGGCCCGGGTGTCCACCGCCGGAGCGGCGGCATCGTTCTTGTATTGCTGATACTTGCTGCCGCGCGATATCAAAACCTCATTGCCGATCGGGCTGTTCAAGACCTGTTTCAACTTGCCGAGCACCTCGTCGTAGTTGAAGAAGCGGCAGGAAAAAAGGTCGAAATAGGCCCGTTTGGATTCGGCGAAGTAATGCAGGCTGATATGGCTCTCCGCGATCATGGTCAGCACCGAGGTCACCTGTTCCGATCCGGCCCGGTTCTTGACCATGTAAGGCCGGATGATCGGCGTCATCCCGATCTGAAACGGCATCGTATCGAAGAGCTGGAACAGATCGTCCATGCTCCGCGGGCCGTTATATTCCTGAATATCCAGGAAAACGTGGGGACCGAAATCCAAGGCTTCATGGATCTCGATCGGCGACGGATAACTCTCTTTCCTGCCCCGCTCCAATTGATAAGTGGAGACTTTCTCCGCCGGGAAGGCGTTGCGCAGCAACCGTTCCAGTTCGACGGCGTCGAATGGTTCCGGCGAAAGCAGGTCGACGAAGTAAGTCTCCCGGAAAGAGAAGGTATGAATCGTAAAATGGCCGCCCGCCAGAAAAACAAAGGCGCTAATTCCGCAATCCTCCGGCACCACGCCATTGTAATAGGGCAGGATCATCGGGGGCATCACCGTCTTCATCCCCAATTTCTGAGGAATCTCCTCCAGCGCCTCGTATACCAGCAACATATCATCCAAACGGGAGCGATACCCGCGAAATGCATCCATCACAAAATGATACATCCGAACCCCTCCTTCAGCGTTTTATTTCTCGTCCCAAGCAACCGGCCGTGAATGCCGGAGACTGGACTTTTTCATCTTATTGATCCATCCCTGAAAATATGCAACCCACCGGTTCCGATGGTTGCCAGGCTGATACAAATAGAAAACAAATTACATTATATACTATGGCCGCCGAGCGTCAATACTTTTTTCGCTGGAAACGGCTTCAGTAAAATAGCGTCGGGACCCGGCGCGCTCCGGCCCGGGAAACCGGACCGGTAAAAAAGGAGTTGCAACGGATCAGGGAAGCCAGTACAATGGAAGAGGGAAAAATTACCGTTAATGGGGAAAAGTGAGGTATCCCATGCAAATCTGCACCGGTTGCAATACGAGTAATCTCAATACCGCGGTCCGCTGTGAAAAATGCGGCGGAGAGTTGATCCCCGTCGTACCCCAGGAGACATTGCCAATGAGCCGGCCCGCCACCCACCAGGAAATGGTCGAAGTAATGGGCCAAATTCAGGCTCAACATATCGGACTGGCCACGGTTTTTTCATTTCTCATCCCCGGCCTGGGACAGATCTTCAAAGGTGAATTGGGCAAGGGCGTTATCATCATGATCGCCATGGTGGTGGGGCTCATTCTCGTCGGCGCATTCACCGCCGATCTGCCGGGTGGCCGGTGGATCGTTGCAATCGCCTACTTCATCGCCTGGATCTTCAATATTGTCGATGCCCGGTCTTGACGGAACGCGCCCCCGCGAAAAACATATCCTGCTCCGTTGCTCCGTGCAACAACTCCGGGAATGCTTTTCGGTGTAGTTTGTTTTGCCCCGGTTTACCCTCGTGACGCTCCGGGTTCCCGGGCGCAAAAAGGTCGGCCCTGCCCCTCGGCTCCGCTTCCGGGTCGTTTCCCCCGGATCCATTTTTTAACTTGAATTCTTGGGAATTCATGATATGATAAATACAATGCCTAAACTAAGGTTCGTATGGTTCGCAAGTTCAAATCCGGAAATTGCCTCCTATATAAGCCCGAGGGAAGGTAAAACAGCCTACCAGGCTTAAAACGGAGGTCTTTTATGTTTCAAGACAAAACCTTATCCTGCAAAGATTGCGGGAACGACTTCACCTTTACTGCCAGCGAGCAAGAGTTCTTCGCAGAGAAAGGGTTCACCAATGAGCCCGGTCGTTGCCCCGCCTGCCGGGCCGCCCGGAAGGAACAGTCCGGCCGCGGCCGCAATCAGGGCCGTTCGGACCGGCAAATGTACACCGCGGTCTGCCACGCTTGCGGCAAGCCGGCCACGGTTCCCTTTCAACCCAGCGGTGACAAACCGGTATATTGCCGCGATTGTTTCCAACCTCGCCGTTCGTATTAGAATAACCGCAGGACCGGAATCCCTTGCCATCTTTGCCGCGTTGCCGGAGCAACGCGGCAGAATTGCTATCGTGGCGGGGGATTTGTCTTATTCCGGGGTTGGCGCGGATGGGGGCGGCCCGGCCGCCCGAAAATAACCAAAACAGGACGCTCCCTCCCAAAAAAATGAACGGTGCCGCTCCGGCGCGCCGTCCGATCTGAATTCAATGCGTAAAGGAACGATCCATGAACAATCTCATTTTTTCCGAGTTAAACCTATCCAAAGAGACGCTGAAGGCCATCGCCGAGATGGGCTTCGAAGAAGCGACCCCCATTCAGTCCCAGGCGATTCCGCCGGCGCTGGAGGGGAAGGACCTCATCGGCCAGGCCCAGACCGGCACCGGCAAGACCTGCGCCTTCGGCATTCCGGCCATTGAGCGGATCATCCCGCAGTTGCGGGCGGTGCAAGTCCTGATCCTCTGCCCCACCCGGGAATTGGCCATCCAGACCGCCGAGGAGCTGAAGAATGTCGCCAAATACAAGCGGGGCCTGCACATCCTGCCGATCTACGGCGGCCAGTCCATGGAACGCCAGATCATGGCGCTGCGCAACAATCCGCAGCTTATCGTGGGCACGCCGGGCCGGGTCATGGACCACATGCGCCGCAACACCCTGAGGCTCTCCGGCCTGAAGATGCTGGTCCTGGACGAAGCGGACGAGATGCTGAACATGGGCTTCCGCGAGGATATCGACACCATCCTGGAGCAGGTGCCCCAGGAACGCCAGACCGTCCTCTTCTCGGCCACCATGCCGCGGCCGATCATGGAGCTGACCGCCAAATACCAGCGCGAGCCGGTCTTCATCAAAATCGCCCATAAGGAGCTGACCGTCCCCGGGGTGGAACAATTCTACCTGGAGGTCCGGGAAGCCCACCGGCTGGATGTGCTGACCCGGCTGATCGACGCCAACGGCATCCGCCTGGCCCTGGTCTTCTGCAATACCAAACGCCGCGTGGATGAGCTCGCCGCCAAGCTGGGGGCCAGCGGCTACGCCGCCGAGGCGCTGCACGGCGACATGAAACAGGCCCAGCGGGACAAGGTCATGGCCCGCTTCCGCGAAGGGACCATCGAGATCCTGATCGCCACCGACGTGGCCGCCCGGGGCATCGACGTCGACAACATCGAGGCGGTGTTCAACTATGACCTGCCCAGCGACGAAGAGTACTACGTGCACCGCATCGGCCGCACCGGCCGGGCCGGAAAGACCGGCAAGGCCTATACCTTCATCTTCGGCCGGGAGCTCTTCAAGCTCAAGGATATCCAGCGCTATACCCGCTCCACCGTGGCCTTCATGAAGCCACCCTCGCTGCTGGACGTGGAGGAGAGCAAGGTCGGCAACGTCATCGACCGGCTCAGGGAGACCATTCGCGCCGGCCAGCACACCAAGTATATCGCCTACATCGAGAAGCTGGCGGCGGAGGAGAACGCTTTCGAAGGGGAGCAGGAGAACGAGCTGGCGGATCTGACCACCCTGGATATCGCCGCCGCGCTGCTCAAGCTGGCGGTCAGCCCCAACAAGGCGGCCGCGGGCGAGGAAACGGCGCCGGCCCCGGATCCTTTCGACTCCCGGGCAGAGAGCGAGATGGTCCGGCTCTTCATCAATGCCGGCAGCCAGGACCGGATCCAGCCCCGCCATGTCATCGAGAGCATCGCCGGCAATACCAGCCTGCCCCGGAACCTGATCGGCGCCATCGACATCTGCGACAAGTTTACCTTTGTCGATGTGCCCCGGGCCTACGCCGACGAGGTGATGTCCTCGCTGAAGATGAACCGCCTCAACGGCCGGCGGATCAATATCGAGAAAGCCAACCGCCAGGCCTCCCGAAACCCCCGGGCCCGGTTCAACCGGGTCAAGACGCCCCGGCCCTGAGCGCCCCCCTGACCGCGGCCCGCTCCCGGCGACTACTGGCCCTTGCGGTAGTCGCCCGGGGTCCGGCCGGTGATCTTCTTAAAGACTTCATAAAAGAATTTCAAGTCCTTGATCCCCACCTGGGCCGCGATATCGATCACCTTCAGGTCGGTGGTCTGCAGCAGGTGGCAGGCCTCCTCGATCCGCAGCTTCTGGATGTAATCGCTGAAATTGAGCCCGCTCACTTCCTTGAAGAGTTTGCTGAAATAGTTTTTGCTGATGAAGGAACGGACCGCCAGGTCCTCCAGCTTGACCTGGGTATTGTAGTTGCCTTTCAGATAGTCGATGGCTTTGCCGATCATCTGGCGGTGCTGCGGCGAGGGGTTCCGGGCGCTCGAAAGCTCCATGGCCCGGAAGATCTTGATGATCAGCTCGATGAGGTAGGCCCGGATCAGATCGAGATAGCCCTTGCGCATCGCCTGGTACTCCTGGTACATCTTCCCGAACAGCTCTCCGACCTCGTGAAGCTCCACCCCCTGCAGGCTCAAGTCGGGAATGGGCGTATACTCCCGGGGAAAGAGCGACTTGAACAGGAACGACGAGGCCAGCGCCGAGAAATGGCTGCTGCCCAGGAGCGAGGCGTCGATAAACTTGGGCGTGAAAACGCAGTTGTAGACCACGGGGTTCTCGGCGCCCCGCCCCGGATCGGCGAAGAAGCCGTGCGGCACGTCGTCGTGGATCACAAACAGATCCCCTTTGCCGGTCCGGTACTGCTGGTCGCCGACGATATGAATGCCGCTGCCCGCGCTGACATAGGCGATCTCGATGAAATCGTGCCGGTGCAGCCGGTTGCAATACTCCTCCAGCTCGGTGGAGCGGTTGATATAGACTTCCTCGCCCGCCCGGAAAAGGGTCTTCCCCTCCAGCAGCGGATAATGGCCTTGCTTCATCCTGTCATCCTCGCTTGCGCCCGATATCGGAAAATCACCCAAAAACAGCATAACATCCTCCCGCGCCCCACCCGCCGGGCCGCGGTTATAATGAGAGGAGAGCCCTGGGGGCCGGCAACGCAGGGCAACTCACGACATTCATTGTATCAAGGGAGGCGGGTTTATCAGATGAACCATACGATTTTGGAAGCGAAAGTACGCGACGGCTACCAAACCGCCCGGGAGATCTATGCCGCATACGGGGTGGACACCGACCAGGTCCTGGACCAGCTGGCCGGGGTGCAGATCTCGCTCCATTGCTGGCAGGGCGATGATGTCGGCGGCTTTGAGGCCGGCGCCGGGGAACTCTCGGGCGGCGGGATCCTCGCCACCGGCAATTATCCGGGCAAAGCCCGCAACGGCGAAGAGCTGCGCCAGGACCTCGGCACGGCCCTGGGCCTGATCCCCGGGAAGCACCGGGTCAACCTCCATGCCAGCTATGCCGAGACCGGCGGCGATTTCGTCGAGCGCGACCAGCTGACCATCGACCTCTTCCAAAACTGGCTGGCCTGGGCCGAGGGACAGGGGATCGGGCTGGATTTCAACCCCACCTTCTTCTCCCATCCCAAGGCGGCCGCGGGCTTCACCCTGTCGAGCCGCGATCCCGCGATCCGTTCCTTTTGGATCCGCCACGCCCAGTGCTGCCGGGAGATCGCGGCCCGGATGGGCGCCAGGCTGGGGAGCCCCTGCGTCAATAATATTTGGGTCCCCGACGGCTCCAAGGACCTGCCCGCCGACAGGCTAGTCCACCGCCAGCTGCTCAAGGAGTCCCTGGATGAAATCCTGGCGGTCTCCTACGACCGGGCCCAACTGGTCGACGCGGTCGAGAGCAAGCTTTTCGGGATCGGCTCCGAGAGCTACGTGGTGGGCTCGCACGAATTCTACATGGGGTACGGCCTCAGCCGGCAGATCGCCATCTGCCTCGACATGGGCCATTTCCATCCCACCGAAAGCATCGCCGACAAGCTCTCGGCCCTCTTGCTCTTCGCTCCCCACCTGCTGCTCCATGTCAGCCGGGGCGTCCGCTGGGACAGCGACCACGTCGTGATCCTGAATGACGACCTGATCGCCCTGGCGCACGAGATCAAGCGCTGCGACGCCTGGAACCGGATCTCGCTGGCCCTGGATTTCTTCGACGCCAGCATCAACCGGATCAGCGCCTGGGTCATCGGCGCCCGCGCCACGCTCAAAGCGCTGCTCTACGCGATGCTGGAGCCGACCGACCGCCTGGCGGCGGAGGAGGCCCGGGGCAATCTCGGCAACCGCCTCGCCCTGCTGGAAGAGCTGAAGACCCTGCCCTTCGGGGCCGTCTGGCATCAATACTGCCTCACCCAAAACGTGCCCGTGGGAACCGCCTGGCTGGACCATGTCGCCGCCTACGAACGGGACGTCCTGGCCAAGCGCGGCCGCTGATCCAGGCCGCCTCGTGCCTCGTCCCGACGAGCGGGTGCCACTGCCTCCGAGCGGCGGCATTCCCTCCTCCGGGGCCGTCCGGCGGCCCTCAGCGGCGGTTCCGGCGCAGCTTCATGACGAAAAGGACCGCCCAGACCGCGATCAGGCCGAAGATGGCGTATTGCAGCGGCGTGATCCTGGCGAAGTCGAGCTTGGTGAACCAATACACCGCCACGGCCGCGAATAAAAGGTCCGCATAGTATTTTTTCATCATCCAACTCCCGTCCGCGGCGGTCGGTGCTTCCGGCCGCCGCTTTTCATTGCCCGCGGCCGGTCAGCCGTCCGCCTTGAACTCTTCCAGCAGCGCCCGGCGCATCGCGGCGACCGGGGCCGCGCAACCGGTCCAGATCGTAAAGCCGATCGCCCCCTGGTTGACTAGCATCCCCAGGCCGTCCAGGGCTTTGGCCCCCCGGGCGCGGACCTCCTTCAGGAATGCGGTGTCCGGCGGGTTGGGAATGGCGTCGCAGACGATCAGGCCCGGGCCGATGGTGTCGTAAACCAGCTCCGGCTTAGCCGCCACGTCGGGATAGAGCCCGATCGAGGTGGCGTTGATCAGCACGTCGGTGCCGGCGGGAACGGCATAGGGCGCGTCCCAGGCCGCCAGCTCCGCCCGGACGCCGGTATTGCGGTTCAACAGCTCGACCAGCTCCCGGCCCCGGCCGGCGCTGCGGTTGACGACGGTGATCCGCTCCGCTCCGGCCAGCGCCAGCTCCACGCCGATGGCGCGGGCCGCCCCGCCGGCTCCCAGGATCACCACCCGCTTGCCGGACGGGTCGGTCCCCGCCTCCTCCCGCAGCGATTGCAGGAAGCCCTTGCCGTCGGTATTGGCCCCGATCAGCCGGTCGCCCCGGCGGTAGACGGTGTTGACCGCGCCCATCAGGCGGGCGTCGTCCTCCACTTCATCCAGGTAGGCCAGGACCCTGACCTTATGCGGGATCGTCAGGTTGACGCCCCGCATATTGAAGGCGCGCATGCCCCGGATGGCCGCCTCCAGGTCCTCCGGTTTCACCTCGACGGTGAGATAACGAAAGTTCAATCCGGCCGCCCGGAATGCGGCTTCCTGCATCACCACGGTGGGATTCTCCGCCACCGGACAACCGAAAACCCCCACCAGCTCCGCCCGGTAATTCTGCTCCGCGGGCATGGACACCCCTCCTTAGCCAATGTTTCGTTGGGCGGCCGTCCGGCCTTCCGGCACGTCCGCTTTTCCTAACAATATTCGCAATCCGGTCGCAATCTCCTTTCGCGATTTGCGGCCGCCGGAACGCTCCTCGCCCCTTCCGAGGCCCGCCGCCGATCCGCCCGCGCCCCGGGAAGGGCTTCTGGAAGCTGCGGCGGATCCTCCGAAGCCTGCGGCGGACCTTCCGAAGGCCCCGGACCCTCCTCCCGAAGCTTTAGAAGGCCGGCGAAACGGTCCGGCGGTGCGGCCGGACGCTTTGCGGGAAGCGGCAGGATTGGAAGAGGTGGGGAAAAGTTCAAGGGGTGAGTTCTGTGGGCCCAAAACCCGACTCACCCCCCGAGCATCTCTCTGCCGTTATCCGCTTTAGGAATCCCGCGAGGCTTTCTCGTATTCCAGCGGGGTCATACCCTGGCTGTCTTTGAATACCTTGAAAAAGTAGTTGTAGTTTTGAAATCCGACGTCGCTTGCGATCTCTTTCACCCTCTTGCGGCCTTCGGCCATCAGCAGCTTGGCCTTTTCGATCCGGATCCAGTGCAAGTACTCGATGACGCCCTTGCCGCTGTCCTTCTTGAACTTGCGGCTGAGATAGGAGCTGTTGACCCCGGTATGACGGGCGATGGCGCCGAGGGAGAGCTCCTCCCGGTAGTGGCGGTAGATATAGGCGATGGCCTTCTGGGTGACCTCGTCGTACCCGGGGTTCAGGCAGAAGAGCTCCAGGAGGTCGATGAGCTTTTCATAGCCGGCCAGGAGCCAGTCGCGCATTTCTTGCAGGGTGTCAAACTTCTCCAGCTGGGCATAGGGGTCCTGGCCGTCGCCGTAGATCAGCGCGGTGTCGATGCCGGAGTCCCGGGCAATTTTGGTGATGATATTGACCAGGCTCACCAGGGCCAGCTTGATGGAGGTCGGGTTGGGCTGGTAGCGCTGGATGCGGCGGAAGATCTCCGCCACGCTTTGCCGCAGCGGGTCCCGCTCGTACCCCTTGATCAGCTCGAGAATGCGCTTCTCATCCTGGATCTCCAGGACCGGCAGATTCGGCTGGGCCGCTCCCACCGCCGGATCGTAAAAGATGCGGTCCTTCCCCTCGTAAAACTTCTGGCCCAGCAGCCGCCGGGCTTTCCGGTAATGGCCGCAGACTTCGGAGAGGCCGGGGCAGACTCCGTCCAGGCCGAAACAGGCGGTGATATTCAGATAGCGCTTGCTGGTGCTCCTCATCCGGTTGAGCGCCGTGAAGACCGCATTGTACATCTCCTGGGTGCTGTGCAGCTCCGCGAAGGAGAAGATGACCACGAACCGCCCCTCCTCCAGCAGCGAAATGAGGGCCCTGCCCATGTCCTGCAAGATCTCGGCGCTCATATCGGCGAAGGATTTCAAGAGGTTGTCGAGCTCTCCGGGGCTGAATTTCTCGCGCAGCAGCACATAATCGTCGATCTCCCCCGCCGCCACCACCAGGTTGCGCAGTCCCAGGTCGAGATGGAGCGCGGCGATCTGCCGCCGGGCCTCGTCCGGATCGGCCAGCCCTTCGCGGACCAGCCGCCCGATGAAGTTCTGGCGCAGCACGGCCCGGCCGGTCTGGAGCTGTTCGGCCAGGCGCCGCTGCTCGGCGTCGGCCCGCCGCTCGCGGCGGATGCTCTCCCCGACCGCGCGCAACAGCTGCAGCAGGCTCTCGGCGGTGACGGTGTGTTTCAGCAGGTAGTCGCAGGCTCCCCGCTTCAGGCTCTCCTTGACGTACTGGAAATCGTCGTAGGCGCTCAGGGCGATCACCTTGATCTGGGGATAGTGCTCCTGAACGTATTGGATGATCATCACCCCGTCGACGCCGGGCATATTCATGTCGGTGATGATCAGGTCCGGAAGCTCGGCCTCGATGACCCGGATCGCCTCGGCGCCGTTGGTCACGGCGTCGCACAGGTAAAAGCCTTCCTCCTCCCAGGGGATGAGCTTTTTCAAATGGGTGTGGACAAAGACGTCGTCGTCGATGAGCAGCGTTTTGAGCACCTGCTACGCCTCCTTGCCGTCGAGCGGCAGACTGACTTCGACCGTGGTGAAAAGGTTGGGGCAGCTCTCGATGCGCAAGCCGTAATCATTCCCGAAATAGAGCCGGATCCGTTCCTGGACGTTCTTGATGCCGATGGCGCAGAAATGATTCCCCGAGACATTCTCCTCCGAAAGCACCCGGGCGATCATCTCCTGGGTCATGCCGATCCCGTCGTCGGTGATGGTGAAGATCATCCGCTCCGCGAAACTGAAGCCCTTGACCTGAATGACCCCCGGGCCTTTCTTGGGCCCGATGCCGTGGATGATGGCATTCTCCAGGATCGGCTGGAGCAGGAATTTGGGCAGCTTGTGCTCGAGCAGGGCCGGCTCGATGGCCAAATCCACCTGGAACTTGTCGTAGTACCGGAACTCCTGCAGGTTCAGGTAATTGCGGAGATACTCCAGCTCGCGCCCGACGGTGATGAAATCGTCCTCCTTGCCCATGCTCACCTGGAGTAGCTGGATCAAGGAGGTCAGGAGGGATTCGATGTTCCCGGCCTTTTGGGCGTTGGCCATCAGCTTGGCCGTATTCAGCACGTTGGAGATGAAGTGGGGGTTGATCTGGGCCTGCAACGCTTTCAGCTCGGCGGTGCGTTTTTGGGCCTCGGTCTGCTGGATATCGGCCAGGAGGTTGCGGATCTCGGTGACCATCGCATTGAAATCCCGCGTCACCTCGGCGATCTCGTCCCGGTTCTCATCGGCCACGGCCACCCCGAGATTGCCCTTCTTCACCTCGGTCATGGCATGAATCAGCTTATTCAGCGGGCCGGAGATGCTCCGGGTAAAGATCACCGACAGCAGCACCGCCAGCAAAAAGCAGCCGATGCCCAGGAGCATGATGCCGTTGCGGATCCGGCCCGACTCGTAATTCAGATAGGAGTAGGGAATGGTGGTCACCACGTACCAGCCGGCGTTCTGAATGGGGGAAAACGCCACCAGATGCGGCTGCTCTCCGATTTTCAGGCTGAAGGTGTTCCGGCCCCGCCGCTCCGCGGCGTGCAACGCGGCGATTAAGGAGCGTTCGGGGTAGGGCTTTTTGAAAGGCAGGGCCGCGGTCCGGCTGGACACCACCGTGCCCCGGCCGTCCAGGATGAAGATCTCGCCGCCCCGCCCCATGTCGATATCCTGGTAGATCTGGGAGAAGAATTTCTCGTCGGTCCGGATCAGCACCGCGCCGATATACTCCCCTTCATACAGGCTCTTGATGGCCCTGCCCACCAGCAGCCCGTTCTCGAAGTCGATCACCCGGTTGACCAGATGGTCCTCATCCTGCCAGCCCAGGGCGCGCCAGACCGGAATGCCGTTCCGGGCCCGGATCTCCGTCAAAAAACGCTCCTGGTATCCGGCTTTCAAATTCAATTTGTAGTTTTCGTCGCCGTAGGCGATGATCTTGCCGCCCCGGGGGGTGAAGAGGAGCACGTCCGAGATATCGTGCAAAAAGGAGAACTTATTCACCATCATGGTGCGCATGCTGTACTTGGCGTCCAGCACCTGCCAGTCGCTGAGGGTGTCGAAATGGATCAGCGTGTGCTGGACGATCTCCGAGAACCCCACGTCGATGGTATCGTTCTCCATCCGGTTCATCTGGACCCTGATATTCTGGCACACCTGGTTGACGACCTGGATCGAATAGGTGTTGATCTTGTTGCGAATCGCCATGCTCGACTGGCGGAAGGAGTAGAGCCCGGTAATGACCATGGGCAACAGCGAAAGCAGCAAAAACAGCAGAATCAGCCGGGTCTGGATCCGGATGCTGCGGATGGCGTACCCGGCTTTCCGCCTCAGGCTGGCCAGGTTTTTCAGGTTGACGCGCTGGAAGATGGGATGCATCGGCCTCCGGCCTTCCGTTTCATGATCGATCGAATGAAAGGGGCGGGAACCTCCCATTCCGGAAAACGATTACTCCGGTCCATGCCGCAATCCGCTTCCGGGACCGCCCTTCAAAGCGCGGCTTGGCCGGAAACCGATTGACCCGTTGGATGACCGGAGTAAGCAAACACCCGAAACCGCGGCCGGCCCGGACCTATTCCTTAATGGCGCCGACCGTCAAACCGGAGATGAACGCCTTTTGGTTGCAGAAGAAGACGATAATGATGGGAATGACGGACAGTACCGCCCCGGACATCAACATATCGTAATTGTTGCCGTAAGGGGTCATCAACGAGGCCAACCCGATCGGCAAGGTCATATTTTCATCGCTACGAAGGGCGATCAACGGCCAGACCACGCTGTTCCAGCTGAACATCGCCTGCAGGATGGTCATGGCTCCGAAGGCCGGCTTCATGATCGGCATCATGATCCGGAAATAGATCCCAAACTCCGAGCAGCCGTCGATCCGGCCCGCGTCGATCAAGTCCTTGGGCAGGCCCACCGCGAACTGCCGGAAGAAGAAGACCGCCACCGGCGGCACGGCGAAGGGCAGGATCACCCCGGCGTAGGTGTCGATCAGCCGGATCGAGACGATCAGCTGGTACAACGGGAGGATCAAAATCTCGATCGGCACCATCATCACCACCAGCACGCAGACGAAGATCAGGTTGCGGCCCCGGAATCTGTAAACCGCCAGGGCGTAGCCGACCATGGCGCTGAGGAAGATCGAGACGACCGTCTGGAAGAAGGTGATCATCACACTATTTTTATACCAATGGAGGTAAATTCCTTCTTTTCCGGTGAAAAGCGCCCCATAATTTTGGAGCGACATGATCTCCGGCTGCAGGTTGACGTTGATCCCGTTGCGGATCATCTCCGCCCCCGGTTTGAATGAGGAGACCAGCATAAAGTAGAACGGCGCCAGGGTGAAGAGGGAAAAAGCCAGCAATACCAGCATGGCGACCAGGGTGGCAGGCCGGAACTGCCGTTTTTTCGGGGCCATCGGGTCCGCTGCGGCCGACATTTCCATGGAACGGTTCATCTTAATCACTATCCTTCTTGAAGAATCCAAAACAGGTCAACTGGATCAGATTGACCAGCATCACCAGAATGACCAGCGTAATTCCGATGGCCGAGGCGAAACCCATGTCGAAATTGTTGAAACCCATCTGATAGATGTAGGAGACGATGGTCATCCCGATATCGCCGGGGGTGGCCGTTTTCCAAAAGGCGTAACTCTCGGCGAACATCGAGAATCCGCCGTAGACGCTGATGGTGATCACGTAAATGATCACCGGTTTCAAGCCGGGCAGCGTAATGCAACGGAAGCGGTCCCAGGCGCCCGCGCCGTCGATCTCCGCCGCCTCGTACAATTCCTGGGAGATCCCCTGCAGCCCCGATAAGAAATAGACCATGTTCACGCCCAGCCAGCGCCAGGTGCAGAGCAGGACTAGGGCGAACATGGCCGGGCCTTTGATCTGCAGCCAGGTGATGGGCTTCATGCCGAAGAGTCCGGTGACCGCATTGGCCAGGGTGGTCGCCTGCTCGCCGAAGGAATAGCGAAAGAAGATGCCGGCCACGATGACCGAGGTCAGCGCCGGAATGAACAGCGCGGATTTGAAAAAGCCGGTGAACCGGACACGCTTGTGGTTGACCAGCACCGCCAGCAGGATGGGCAGCGGCACCAGCACCAGAATGGTCCAGAAGGTGTATTGGCTGGTGGTGCGCAGCGCATTGAAGAAATGTTCGTTGAGCAGCCGCCCGTAATTGGACCAGCCGATGAAGGTCACGTCGCCAAAGCCGGCGATCCGCTGAAAGCTCATTTGGATCGTGGCGATGAACGGGTACAGATAAAACAGCAGGAAGGAGAGGACGAAGGGGGCCACGAAGAAATACGGCACCGCCTTGGGTGAGTTCAAAAGGGAGCGCCATAACGATTTTTTCATATCTCATCACCAAATTTTTTTCGTAAGATTCTGTGAGACTGCGCGAGAGTTTCCAATCCGCCGGGAATAGTCGAGAAGGGCTGTAAATTGGCGCTGCGTAACGGCTTGGCGGTGAATCTTTTACAGCCCTTTTCGTATTCTGGTGGCGCGGCGCTGCGACGAGCGCCGGCTTTCCTTACCGTTTAGGGACCGAGCTTATTTCCGGAGTTCGTCGGCGACTTCCTTCAATACCTGCTCCGGAGTGGCGCTCTGTTCCTTCAGAGCCTTGAAGCTCACGTTTTTCTTGATCAGGTCGATGGCCAGCGGATATTTCTCGGTGATCACCGTCGGTCCGATCTCATCCTTGATATCGGTCAGCATGTTGAAGATGTCCTTGCCAAAGTAGTTGGTGTACTGGTTGTCAGCCTTCATGGCCGGATCGCTCCAGACGTCCCAACGGATCGGGTCGAAGCCCAACAGCGTCCAGGTCTTGATCGCGCCTTCCTTGGAGAGTTTGGCGGCGGCCATCAATTTGAGGGCCAGCGCTTTATTTTTGGACTGGGCCGTGATGACGGTTCCGGTGCCGCCCATGCCGGCGGAGCGGTTGCCGCCCTTCTTCCAGGCCGGCAGCGGACGGATGATCATTTTGCCTTTCAGGTCGGGCATATATTGGACGAACCGTCCCATGTACCACATCGGCATCATCAGCGAAGCGGCGCCGCCTTTATTCATGAACGCCCAGTACTCTTCGGAGTGATGATAGCCGCCGGGGGCCGGGATGGCGATCTTGTCTTTGTAAATCATGTCCTTCAAGAAGGTCAGCACTTTCACATTGGCCGGGGAGTCCAGAATGACCTTGCCGTTTTTGGCGAAGATATCCGAACCGTACTGGCTGAGCAGGGGATAGAAAGTCCATTGTTCGGTGACTTCCACGGTGGTCATGGGTTTGCCGGTGGCGGCGACCACTTTTTTACCGGCCGCCACGTAATCGTCCCAAGTCAGGATCTTGTTGGCGTCCACGCCGGCTTTGTCCAGGTACTCTTTGTTATAATACATGACGGTGGCGCCCACATGGTAATCGACGCCGTAGTATTGGCCGTTCTTGGCGTAGTTGTCGAAACGGGCTTTGATACATTTGGAGAGCACCGGTTTGACGATGCTGTTTAAAGAGACGAGTTGCGGAGTCTTACCTTTCAGGTAGTTGGCGAATTTGCTGATCTCGATGTCGGCCAGGTCGGGAGCGCCCACGCCGGATTGCAACGCCACCAACAGTTTGTTGTGCATCTCATCGTAGTTGTAGACCTCGGTCTTCAGGGCGATGGGCTGGGCCGGATGCGCCTTGTTCCAGGTCGCTACCGCGTCATCCCAGAAGCCCTTGTGCAACTCCTGGAAGGTCCAGAACGTCAGGGTGGTCGCTTTGGGAGCGGCGTAGCCCGGGAAGGCCATGGCCAGCGCGACGATAAGAATTAACAACCATGCGGTAATTCTTCTCATACAATCTCCTCCTATATTTTTGGTTACGACACCCTTATTATAAGACAGCGCCCGATCGTTCTCACTCCATTTTTTTTACCTTTTACTATAAATTTGTAACCGAATGTTTACCATCATGCAACAGTATTGAAATTCCCATCCCATTCGCCGGGTCCGTCCGGCGGTTTCCGGGCATGGAAAAAGACGGCCTTCTTTCAGCCGTCTCTGATCGCTTGCCTCAGGTCCGTTTTCGCCCCTGGGAATGGCGGGAACCGCTCCCTCCCTTTAGTCCGGCAATATCAGCCGGACCCGCTCGGCCACTGCCAGCCCCAGCTTGGCATGCTCGCCCGGTTCGAGATGGATCCCGTCCAGCTCGCTCGAACGGACCAGCTCCGCCGTATCCAGCAGATCGCAGCCCCGTTCCGCCGCCACCTGGCGGTAGTACTTCCCGAACTGCCGCGACTTCGCCGCGGCGCCTTTGAACATCTCCTGAAAACGCTCATGTAATGTAGCCACCGGCGGCGGGGCCAGCAATAACACCCGGGGCGGCCCTGCGTCCCGTCCGGCCCGGGAGTTTTGAACCACCTCCACCAGCACGCCCGCGCCCTGGGCGATATCGAAGGCCGTCAGGGAGAAGCGGTGTTTCAAATCATTGGTGCCCAGCATGATGATGACCAGGTCGAGCGGCTGGTGCGTGTCCAGGCAGGGTATCAAATATTCCTTGCCGTTCTTGTAGCCCTCGATCGGATCATTCCAGACCGTGGTCCGGCCGCCGAGGCCTTCCTCGATGACCCGGTATCCGTCGCCGAGCGCCCGGCGGAGCACTCCCGGCCAGCGCGTCTCCGGGTCAAAACGGGCCCCGCCCCCGGGATCGCTGCCCCAGGTGTTGGAGTCGCCATAGCAGAGAATCGTCTTCATGGTCAACCTTCCTCCTTCATTCATTCAGCGCTCCGCCCCCCGGTCATGGCCGGACGGGCGGCGCGGCGGCGAGCGCTTCGACCTGGGCGCGGCTGAGCCGCGGGTTCACCGTCTCCGGCGCGGCAACCGTGAGCGCGGCCGCGGCCAGGCCGCGCCGGCAGGCCTCCGCCAGCTCCATCCCGCGCACCAGCCCATAGATGACCCCGGCGGTCAGCGCGTCGCCGGCTCCGGTCACTTCCGCCACCGTCGCGGGGTAGCTCCCCAGCAGGAGACTGCCGGCTTGGGTGGTGCAGCAGAGGCCGGCCTCGCCCAGGGTGGTGATGACCGTGGCCACGCCCCGGTCCACCAGCACTTGAGCGCTCCGCGCCACCGTCCGGCGCTCCGGCTCCGTTCCCGTCAGCGCCGCCAATTCGTCCAGGTTGGGCGTGAGGAGGCTGATCCCGCCGCAATGGGCGGCGACCCGTTGCGCCTTGACCACCGATACTGGCTCGACCGCCAGGGGCACCCCGGACATCCGGGAAAAGGCGCTCAGAAAAGCGATGGCCGCTTCGGGAATGTTGGCGTCGCAGACGATATAGCGGGCGGCGCGAAACAGAGCCAGCTTGGACTGGAGATACTCCACGCTGAGCCGGTCGAGCACGGCCATGTCGGCCAGCGCCGCCACCAGCTCGCCGTCCCGATCGAGCAGGGCGATATAGGTTCCGGTCCGTTCGGTTTCCAGCTGGAGCAGATGCCGGAGATCGACGCCGGCCGCGGCGGTCTCCCGGACGATCCGTTCCCCTTCCGGGTCGGCGCCGACGGCGCTCAGCAGGGTCACCGCCACGTCCAGCCGGGCCAGGTTTTCGGCGATATTGCGGCCCACCCCGCCGGGGGTGGCTTGCAGGGTTCCGGGATTGGAGGTGCGCAGCTCAAACCGGCCGCTGGTTTGGCCTTTGAGATCGACATTGATCCCGCCGACCACCACCACTTCGGGCTGGCTCATTCCGGATTCACCCCATCTTTCACATGGCGTTGGCATGGCTCCCCGCCCGTTTCAGCGCGGCCGGCCGCTATAGGCCACGGCGATGCGCGCCGCCAGTTCGGCGTTGTTCTTCACCAGCGCCATATTGGTCTCCAGGCTCTCTCCGGCGGTGAGCTCCTTGACTTTGGCGAGCAGGAAGGGCGTGACTTCCTTGCCTTTGACCTTGCCGGCCGCCGCTTCGGCCAGCGCGGCGGCGATGGCTTCATCGATCAGCGCGGCGGGCGCTTCGAAGGCTTCCGGCACCGGATTGGCGATCACCACCCCGCCGTCCAGTCCCAGTTCCCATTTGGCCTGCAAGATGCGGGCGCATTCCTCCGGGGTGGCCACCGGATAATCCACGCCGTAACCGCTCTTCCGGTTATAAAAGGCCGGAAATTCGGTGGTCTGATAGCCCAGGACCGGCACGCCCAGCGTCTCCAGCTTCTCCAGGGTCAGTCCGATATCCAGGATCGATTTGGCGCCGGCGCAGATCACCGCCACGCTGGTCTGGGCCAGCTCGGTCAGGTCGGCCGAGATGTCCATGGATTGAGCGGCGCCGCGATGGACGCCGCCGATTCCGCCGGTGGCGAAGAAGCGCACGCCGGCCAGGGCCGCGCCGATCATGGTCGCCGCCACGGTGGTCGCGCCGGTCTTGCCCAGCGCCACCGCGTACGGGATGTCGCGGCGGCTCACTTTCAAGACGTCGTGGGCCGTGGCCAGCTGCTGCAGCTGTTCTTCGTTCAGGCCGACGGTGATTCGGCCCGCCATGATGGCGATGGTGGCGGGCACGGCGCCATTCTCGCGGATAATGGCCTCCAGCTGTTTGGCGGTATTCAGGTTCTCCGGGTAGGGCATCCCGTGCGAGATGATGGTGGATTCCAGCGCCACCACCGGCCGGTTCCCGGCCAGGGCCGCCGCCACCTCCGGATGGATGTCAAGATATTTTGCGAAATCTGCCATGTTTGACCTCCGTTTGCCGTTTGTTAATGAATCGGTCCGGCGGCAGCGCCGGGCCATGATGCCATTTTACCATATTTTACAGTCCAGTTGATCGCCGCGGCCGCTTCTTTAACCAAAACTTTCCTCGAAAAATCCCTAAAAAACAGCAAAAGGGCGACCCGGGGGCCTGCCCTTTCCTTATCGGATTATCCGGCGAAACGCCGCCATGAGCCGGCCGGGGGCTCAGATCAGCCGGACCAGCAGCGGCGCCAGCAACACGATGACCAGCCCGGCGATGCCGATGGCCAGTCCGCTCATGGCTCCCTCGGTCTCGCCCAGTTCCAGCGCTTTGGTGGTCCCGATGGCGTGGGAGGCGGTGCCGATGGCGATTCCCACGGCCACTTTGTCGCGGATCCCGCAGCACCTGCAGAGCGCCGGCCCGATCACCGCGCCGGCGATGCCGCTGACGATGATGGCGGCGACCGTGATCGGGGTAATGCCGCCCAGCTCCTTGGCGACCTCGATTCCGATCGGCGTGGTGACCGACTTGGGAACCAGCGAAATGCCCACCGCCGGGTCCAGGCCGAACCATTTGGCAAAGACCAGGGCGCTGGCCACCGCGGTGACGCTGCCCGCTCCGACTCCGGCCATGATCGGAACGATATTCGCCCTCAGCAGCGGCAGTTGCCGGTAGAGGGGCACCGCCAGGACCACCGTGGCCGGTCCCAGGAACAATGAGATGAATTGGCCGCCAACGTTGAATGAGGCCAGACTGATCCGGAAATGCAGCAGCACGCCGATGATTAGGAGCACGCTGATCAGATAGGCGTTCAACACCGCGAGCTTAGTGCGGCGGTTGATGAAGAGCCCGATCTCGAAGGCCAGCACCGACAGGAGGATTCCGAAGAGCGGCGAATGCCATAATGCTTTCATCGTTTGGCACCCCGCTTGACCCATTGGACGACGTGGCCGGTGACCAGCATCACCAGAGCGGTGGTGACCAGACAGATGCCCAAAACCGCCAGCCATTGGCCGCGCAGCACGCCCAGGCAGGCGATGACGCCCACCCCCGCCGGGATGAAGAAAAAGGCCAGGTGATCCAGGAGAAAGTCGCTGAGCTCCGCGATCATCTCCAGTTTGATGATCCCGGCGCAGAGACAGCCGAAGAGAATGAGCATCCCCAGAACATTGCCGGGTATCGGCAGCCGGAGCCAGGCATGCAGCAGTTCGCCGAGGAAACAGAGGCCGGTGATGATCCCGGCCTGTCGCAGCAGTTTCATGAAAGTCCCTTCAATTCTTGTAGCCGATGGCGCCTGAGCGGCACCACGACCATTGTAACACGCTCCCGATCCCGCTTCAACCTGGCCCGGCCAATTTGACAGGATTTCACCGTTTCTTAACCCAATGTTTGCGGCCGGGAAACCCGGGGGAAGCCGGAGGAAGTCGATGCCCTCAAAGCCCTTTGAGTTTGTTCCGGGACACGGAAGGCGGGATTTTCGATGCTTTCCCAGTAAAACATACTGAATTCATCAGGGACTGGTTTCGAATCCATCGAAAAAAGACCGGTACCGGGCTTTTCGTTGATGGAACATTTTTCAATTCCGCCCCGTCTAATAAAAAAAGAGCGAAGTCCCATCCCACCCCAATCTACCCCATCTCAGGAGGAATGAACCATGCGCTCCCTGCTGCCGCTCCAAACCATCATCCTAACCCTGCTGACCCTGGCCTTCACCGCCCGGACAGCCTCCGCCGCGCTGCTGGAACCCTATGACAAAGGCGCGATCGATTGGGAACAGGGCCTGATCCGGGTGGTCGGCTACGGCAGCCCGCCGTCGGACCGGAACGGGGCCGACGGCGCTCCCCCGGCCATCTGGGCCGCCAAGGCCGACGCGCTGCGCAACGCCCTGGAGCTGGTCACCCAAGTCCGGGTGAACGGCTCCACCACCGTGGCCCAGCTGCTCCTGGCCGGCGATCTCAGCGTCTCCGGCATCGAGGACTACTTAAACAGCGGCCGTTTCGGCGAGCCGCGCTTTGCCCCGGGCGGGATCTGCAGCATCACCTATCTCCTGCCCCTGGGCGAACTCTCCGCCAAGGTCGCGCCGGTGGCGGGACGGGCCGGACGCCGGACCGCGGCGCTCCCCCCGGCCAATGCGCCGATGGCCCCCATGGCCCCGCTGGCCTACAGCGGCATCATCATCGACGCCCGGCGCACCGGGCTCAGTCCGGCGCTCTATCCCCAGATCCTCGACAGCCGGGGCTATCTGCTCTACGGCCCGGGCCTGGCCCAGCCGGCGGCGGACCCGGCCCAAACCATCGTCGCCTATTCCCGCTCCCCGGAACAGGCCCAGTCCCTGCCGCGCATCGGCAATAATCCGCTGTTTCTGACCGCCGCCGCGGCCCAGGCCGAGCCGGACGGGGGAACCGCCACCGATCCGGTGCTCGGCCTCCGGGCGGCCCGTCATTTCCGGGCGGCCGTGGTCCAAAGCGACATTCTGGGCAGCCTGGCGGTGGTGATTGTGATCGACGCGCCCTGAGCGGGCCGGAACATGATTTTCCGGCCGCAAAAAGCAAAAACATGCGCCGTTCCCGGCCCCCCGTGGTATAATGGAAGCTTGGAAGATCAATTCACCAAGGGGGTTTTTGCGAATTATGGACAGCCATCTGGAAACAACCGCTACGCCCGAGCCGGCTCAGGCGGCGCCGGTTCCCCCGGCGCCGGGCGCTTATGCGCCAAGTCTGATCCCGCCCCTCAACGGCTGGGCCACTTTTCTCGGAGTCCTCACCATCATCGGCGGCGCCATGTGGTGTGTGGGCATCATCACCGCGGCCATCGGCGTGCCGCTGATCATCGCCGGCGTCAAGCTGCTCAAGGCGGTCAGCCTCTCCAAGGAAGCCGCCGGCCGCAACCAGCAACAGCTGCTGGGCGAAGTCTTCGCCAATCTGAATTCCTACTTCAAAACCAACGGCATCATCATTGTCATCAGCATCGGCCTGAGCCTCATCCTCCTGGCGCTGGGAATCGCCTTCGGCCTCTCCGCGCTGCTCCAGGGCAAGCTCAACCACATTTTTTAATGCATCACTCCGTCCGTCCCGGAGCGCAGCCTTTCCGGGACGCCCGGCCCCGCGTCGTTCCGCGCCGGCAGTTCCGCCCCGCGGCGGCGCAATGGGGCGCGCCCAGCGGGACGAACCGGGCGCCGGGACGGACGAGGGTCCGGACCGCGCGGCGGATCCGGAAAACCGGACGGAAGCCCTTCGTTCAAGGCCAGACGAACCGGAAAGCGCTCGAGCACGTTTGGAAACGGCTAACGCATGATTTCAGCATCGCGCTGTAATTTTACGGCTCAAAATCATCGGAACACAAACGCCGGATCCCGGAGATAAATACGCGGAAACTATCGGAGCGCATGTTTTCCGGATCAAGATAGGGGCCAATCGCGCGAGAACCGCTTAATTTCTGGTAGGAAGGAGCAATTCGTTGCAATTCGTGGGCAGGGTTTGGAATGACATCCGGGTTCCGAAACAGCCGTTTATTCTGGCGGCCGGTGAGTCCCGCGATCTGGAGGCCCGCTTCGACGGCCGCGAGATCGGCGAGATACCAACTTTCCAATTCGTAACATGCGATCCGGATGAGTGTATCGGGCCGGCCGGCTTCATCAGCTTTTTGACGGAGGTTCGTTTTGATCTCACGGCAATCCGCGGAATCTTTATCGCGCAAAACTACAAAACGGGCCTTGGGATTTAAATAGCCGCGCAATCTTTTGACCAGGCGTTTCTCCAAATCTTGCTTGCCTTCGAATACAATCATCCGGCATGTAAAATTTGGCGGAAGGAGGCGCGGCAACAGCCCTTCCAGCAACGCCGCGGCCGACGGTTCTTCCAAAAAGAAGACCAGCTCGTTCATTGGGGATCGGCCCCCTTGAAGAACCCTTCTTTCCACAAGTACCCCATCTGGTCCCCTGCCTCCATATAGGCCCGGATCTGAGGATCATCCATAGCGCGCCGGATCTGGGTATAGCCATCCTCTTTTACCAGCCAGAATACTTCCTCCAGTCGAGCCGCATTCAGCAGATCTGGGGAGTGCGTGGAGACAAATACCTGCCCTCCCCGTCTGGCGTAGTCGCGGAACTCCTCCACCAATTCCCAAAGCAACTTGGGATAGAGTTGATTCTCAGGCTCTTCGATGCACAGCAAGGGATGGGGCTCCGGATCATGCAGCAAAATAAGATAGGTAAACATTTTGATGGTCCCATCCGAAACATACCGGTCGATAAACGGATCCTTAAACGAACCGTCGCGAAACTTAAGCAACAGCTTGCCGTCCTGGGTCGGTTCGGGAATGATGTCTCCGATCCCCGGAACCCGCCGTTTCATCTTCGCCAGGATTTGCTGAAACGTTTCCGGGTAATTCTCATAAATGTTATTGGCGACGATTTGCAGATTGTCTCCTGTAACCGACAGGTGCTCCGCAAAACCGGCCGCATCTTTACTGCCACGCGCCATATCGATGTGAAAATCGGATACATGCCAACCTTCGATCAACTGGCGCAGCGCGTTGGCGGCCTTGAACCGCTGAAACTGGCCCAAGCCCTTGACGGCCAAGATATCGGCCCGCTCTAATGTCTGACTCTCGCGTTTCAAAGCTTTGTCAGTCTCATCGAAATCTTCCTCATTTTGAATCGCATAGCCCTGACCCAATTGATAATCCAGGAAGTGAAACGGTGATCCCGAAGCGCCACGTTTATAGCGTAAAATTTCCCGTTTTACACAAGGTTTGCCTTTATCTCCGTGGTCCAGGCCAAGCTCCAATCGATACGTAACCAATCGCTCTTTGCCAGTGATGAGCATCCGGTACTGGATCTCAATCATGATATCCTGACCGGCTTGACCCCGCGATACCAGTTCCGCATAGCCACCACGACTCTGCATCGCCCGGGTCACGTTATAGGTCAGACAATCCTTCAAAAAACCGAACACATCAAAGAAAGTACTTTTGCCGCTGCCGTTGGCGCCCACGTTGATGGATAAAGCCGGCAAATTCTGAATATAGACATTTTTTAAGGCCTTAAAATTCTGAACTCGAATGGTCTCAATTCGCATCGTACAACCTCCCTAAGCATTCCGGCCGATAACCGAAACTTGTAAACTTATCGACCAGCTTATTCCAAACAGCGGCTCCAAGAGATTTCACCGGTTTACTCAGTCTCATTTTCGACACACGCCATATTTTTCCTGCGTATGGATTCTTCAATACGTAAAATTGGACCAAGTGGTCCATAAGCTTTCATAGTTATGCAAAAAGGTTTAAGCCCCGACAAGCCGAAAAGGCCATCGGCATCGCTGCCAACAGCCTTTTCTTACGCGCATTGCAGTCTTTCCCGGAACCATTCGCCGGAGACCTTCTCCCGCTCCAGGAGGTCGTCGATGACCTCGCGGAAGAACGACTCCTTCCGCTGCAACAGCTCCCGGACCCGGACCTTCTGGGCCTCCATGATCTCGGTGACCACTTCGTGCATTTGTTCCCTGCCCGCCAGTTCCTCGTGAATGATCCCCAGCCGGGTCAGGCCGGTCTTCAGCATCTGCCGGGCGATGGCGGTCGCCTGCTCGAAATCGTTGGCCGAGCCGGTGCTCCAATTGCCATAGACCAGCTCTTCGGCCATGGCCCCGCCCAGGCAGATCGCGATCTGATCCTCCAGGTATTCCCGGGTGTACAGATACTGCTCCTCGGTCTGGGTCTGGCGCATGAAGCCCAGGGCCTTGCCGCGCGGGATCACCGTCAGGGTGGCCACCGACTCCGGCCGGAGCAGCTCGCTGACCATGGCGTGGCCGGTCTCGTGAACCGCCACCCGCCGCAACTCGTCGGGCTGCGGCCGCCGCTCCAGCTTTTCGCCCATCATCACCTTGTCGATGGACTCGCGGAACTCCTCCATCCCGATGGCGGTCCGCTCCTTGCGGAAGGCCAGGATGGCGGCCTCATTGACCAGGGACTCCAGATGGGCGCCGGAGAAGCCGAAGGTATCCTTGGCGATCTCCTCCAGGCTCACCTCGTCGGCCAGCGGTTTATCCTTGGCGTGAATCTTCAGGATATGCAGCCGTCCCTCGCGGTCGGGCAAATCCACCTTGACCTGCCGGTCAAAACGGCCCGGCCGCAAAATGGCCGGATCCAGCAGATCGGCCCGGTTGGTGGCGGCGATCACCAGGATCTTCACCGCCTCGTTGGGCTTCAGGCCGTCCATCTCCACCAAGAGCTGGTTCAGGGTCTGGTCATACTCCAGATGCGAGCTGTGACTGCCCCGCTGCCCGGCGATGACCTCGATCTCATCCACAAAGATGATGGCGCTTTGCTTGCCGGCCCGCGCCGCCAGCTGCCGGGCCTTGGTAAAGAGCTGCCGCACCCGCTGCGCGCCGACGCCGGCGTACATTTCGATGAATTCCGAACCCGAAGCGGCCACGAAGACCGAATCGGTATAACTGGAGGCCGCCTTGGCCAACAGCGTCTTGCCGGTGCCCGGCGGTCCGGTGAGCAGGATCCCCTTCAGCGGCCGGATCCCCAGCGCCTTGGTGCGATTGACATCGCAGACAAAGTCCAGCGCCTCCAGAAGCTCTCTTTTGGCGACTTCCTGGCCGCCGATATCGTCAAAGCCGATGCCGCTCTCGCTCCGGCTGAGGTTCTGGCCGCCCAGGGTCTCCAGGCTCCGGAAACGGCCTTGCGTCAGCATGAACAGCAGCAAGAGCGCTCCTCCGATCGCCAGGAGCGGCGTGAGGTCAACCCCGCGCCAGATCAGGTAAACCAATATGCCCAGCCCGCAACCGGCGGGCCATTCCCAATGTTTCATCAAACGGAGCCACCTCCTGTCGGGTTCGCAGCCGGATTACCGGCGGCCGCCGTCCGCTCCGCGCGGGGCAGCGCCTGGTAGAGATAGTGCGAACCGTTTTCCATCTGAATAAAGATAAAGTTCTGGCCCAAATAAACCCGGGCCTTGACGCCGGTCAAGGCATCCAATTCCTCTTTGAGCTGGATGTAACTGCCCGATACCTGGGCCTCCTCCAGATAGAACGATAACTGATACCGCGCCGTCCGCAACCGGGCGTCGGAACGGTCGGCGATCCGGTACTCGTCCAGCGGCCGGCCGTAATACCGCTGAACCGCGCCGTCGACCCGCTCCAGCACCTGCTGGAGGTCGGCGACCTTCGCCAGCTGCAGCTCCGCCCGGAGCCGGTTTTTCTCCTCATGAACCGTAAAACGCTGCACTCCCTGAATGGCCAGGACCTCTTTGTGCAAAGGGTCGGCCACCCGAAATTTGGAATTCAGCGCCTGGCCGCCGAAGAGCGCCCCCACTGTAACCAGAAAGGCTACGGCCGCCAGCATCAGTTGTTGCTTATTGATTTTTCCAAATTTCATTCGCTTGGCCCTCCTGATATTCCGTTTCATTGCGCCGCGGTCTCAAAAGTTCTAACGATACCCCCGGATGACCCCGGCGTTTTTCCACACAATTCTCTCGTGTGCTGATCCGCCCCTTTGGAACCCGCTCCCGCCTGGCGAAAAAAAATGCGCCAACATCCCTGCGCACGCGTCAGTTCATTGGGGCGGGCTAGCCTCGCCGCAACCGTGGGCGGCCCAAGACATATCAAGCCGTCGGCTAGGGAACGGCCTAAAATTAACATAAGATATTGTAACACGGGCATTTCTGTAATTATAGTGGCGATTGCTGGAAAGAGGAAGGAACGGCGGACAAAAAAATAAACCCCCGTACTGGGAGTTTTCAAAAAAGGGAGGTAGTTGAAGTACCTTTATTATATTCGATGGATATTACAAAAAGATAAACACGAACTTAACAAATGGAAACATTTCCAGAAAGTGCTATCGCTGAAAAAGCAAAAAAATATCCCCCAAAACGGGGGTATTAAAAAAAAGGGAGGTAGTTGAAGTTGTTTTTATTATAACGGATCGATATTACAATCCGATAAACGAAAACTTAATAGATGAAAAACAAATCACCGTCAAACTTTACAATGAATTGCCATAAAAAAATATCCCCCGCAAGCGGGGGTATCATAAAAAAGGGAGGTAAGTTGAAGTATCTTCATTATAACCGATTCATATTACAATCCGATAAACGGAAACTTAACAGATGAAAAACAAATTTTCTTGCCGAACTTAACACAAATATACCACAAAAAAATAAGCCCCCGCAAGCGGAGGTTTCAAAAAAGGGAGGTAGTTGAAGTAATTTCATTATAGCCGATTCATATTACATCCCGATGAACGGAACCTTAACAGATTCGAACAATCGCTTCCCTGGCGCTACTGTGGCGGCTCCAGGGAAGCCAGCAGCAGGTTGAGGCATTCGAGGAAGGCTACCACCAGTTCGGGGTCGAATTGGCTGCCCGCGCCGTTTTGCAGCTCGGCGGCGGCGCGTACGGGTGGCAACGCTTCTCGGTTGGGCCGGCCGTGGGTGATGACGTCGAAGGCGTCTACAATGGCCACCATTCGCGCGCCGAGCGGGATCTGCTCTTGCTTGAGGCCGTAAGGATAGCCCTGGCCGTCCCAGCGTTCTCGCATGGCCAAAATGGCCTGGGCCACCGCAGGCTCGCCGATGGCGTTGGCCATTCTGAAGCCGACCTTGGGATAGTTCCGGATGATCCGCCATTCCGCCTCGGTCAAGGCCGCCGACCGGCCGAGAATGGTCTCGGGCACGGCCACTTTGCCGACGTCGTGCAGCGTGGCCAGGAGCGCCAGCTGCTTGCGGTCCAACGTCTTGGCATCGTAGGGCAGGAGCCCCGCGAAGGCCAGCGCCAACCGCTTGACCCGGTCGAGGTGGCCCGCGTCTTCTAAGCAATGCTGCTGCAGGAATTTAACGCAACCGGTGATGACGCTCCGCTTCACCCGGCCGCGGCTGGCCAATTTATGCTCGTACATCATGGTTTCGGCTTGCGCGAACCGTTCGCTGATGCTTTCATCCGGCGTCACCAGGGTCGCAGTTCCTAGGGCGACGCTCAGGCCGATGGGCTCCAGCGCCGCCCGGTGGCAGAGCCGGCCGATCCGGTCACAGAGCCGGGCGCAGTCCGCGGCGTCGGTGGCCGGCAGCAGCACCAGAAACTCATCGCCGCCCCAACGCGAGACGATGTCCGTCCGGCGGCAGCACCGGCGCAGCAGGTCGGCGAAGGCCACCAGCAACCGGTCGCCCTGGGCGTGACCCCAGACATCGTTCACCAGTTTCAAGCCGTTCAGGTCGGCCATGATCAGGCTGAGCGGCAAGGCCGCCTCCCGTAGCAGCTCGGGCAGGATGCTGTCGACATAGGCCCGGTTATAGAGCGAGGTCAGGTTGTCGTGGAAACTGTAGAAGAGGATCCGGTCCTCCACCTTGCGGCGTTCAGTGATGTCGGTGAGGATCAGCATGATCCGGTCCGGGGCGTCTTCGCCGTCACGGCGGAGAAACTTGTATTTCAGATGGATGAAGCCGTCCTTGATCCTGAGCGTGCTGGGCAACTGTTCCAGCCGCTGCTGGCCGAGGCGAGGATCAGCTTCCCGGAACGCCGCCGCGAAAGCCGCGCCGAACTGTTCCTGATGCTTGGCATCGCCTCCGGCGAGCAACTCCAGGATGTTGCGGCCCGCGACCTTGCCGCCGAAGATCCGGGCGCACTCGGCGCTGAATTCGCGGTTCACCGCCAGGTCGGGGCCGAAGGTCAAAAAGCCTTGGCTAGCGTGATCCAGAATGTTCCTGAATTCAATCTCGCGCCTTTTCAACTCCTTGCCCTGGCTGTCGCTGATCATAAAAATCTTGCTGGTCAGCCGGAGCAGTTTCTGGTAACCCAAGGCCAGCTCCTGATACTCTCCGAAAAGCGGCGTCTCCCGGTGCTCACCCCGGCGTAACCGTTCCAGCGCAGTCTGGAGTGTTTTGAGCTCTTCACCGAACAGCTCTTGGCGCAATTCTTTTCTCATGCCGTCCTCCGCCTCGTTGCCAGCCGCGGCTGCTTCTCAACATCGTTCGATTCGCCAGCCAAGGCGTCCGCTCCCCGGCCGGAGCCTCACCGCAAGCGCATCGTGCGGCCCGGCGAAATCCGCGTTAGAGTCTCACCCCGACCAGCGTGATATCGTCCCGTTGCTCCCGGCCGTCCATATAGCGGCGAAGCTCCGCTTCGATCTGTTGCCCCTGCCGTTCCAGCGGCTCGGAATAGTACTCATCCACTAGCGCCACTAGACGTTTCCTGCCATAAGGCAGATCGCGCTCGCCGCCATTCTGGTCCATCAGGCCGTCACTGCCCAAATAGAGAATGGCCCCGCTTTCCCGGGCCAGGCGCTGATTCTGATAGGAAGTTCCGGACCGGCGGAGCTGCCCGATGCTGCGGGGATTGCCCTTCACCATCTGCAATCCCGCGGCGGTGCGGAGGTAAAGGACGGTCCTGGCCCCGGCGAACAATACTTCGCTTTCACCCAGGTAGACCAGGCCGATATCCAATCCCGCGCCGCTCGGAGCGGCGTCGCCCCGGCGCATTGTCGCCTCGAACACCCGGTCCAACTCCGCGAGGATCAAGGCGGGATCCCCGGCCGTGTCGCGGTCGGCCACGATCTGATTCAGGATCGAATGGACCGTCATGGTCAATAGCGCGCCGGGCACTCCATGGCCGGCACAATCGCCCACTGCCAGGAGCACGCCCCGGTCTAGCCGCTTGACCCAGTAAAAATCGCCGCTCACCAGGTCGCGGGGGCGCCAGATCAGAAAATGCTCTCCCAAATGCTCCGCCAGCTCGGCCGGGCTGGGCAGGATCGATTCCTGGATGATCCGGGCGTATTCGATGCTCTCCTTCATCCGGCGGTTCTGCTCGTCCAGTTCCCGGGTACGCTCGGCCACCTTGGCCTCCAGCTCCTTACTGAGCCGGACCGCCCGCTGATAAGGGTCGGCGATCTTCCGCGACACCCAGTAAAATAGGAGTACGATCAACACCAGCATGATCAAACCGGCCAGAGCGGTATGAAACTTGATCGAAGCGGCGATGGCGATGCTTTCGCGCCGCGGGATCTGAAAGACCAGCTTCCAGTCGGCCGAACGGATCGGCAGGGTGATCAAATCGTAGAGTAGCCCCGCGTCGTTACGGTAGGAAAGGACCGTGCCACCGGCCCCGTCCGCGCCGGATCGGTCCAGCACCCGACGGCGGATCCCCGCCGGCAGCAGCCGCCCGATATTCCGATTCAGGTGCTCGGTATCCTCGGAGATATAAATCCGGCCGGTCCGGTCCACCAGCCACAGGTTACTCCGGCTGCCGAATTTGTAGCTCTGGAACTCGCGGCTGATGTCCCGCAGGTCCAGACCCACACCGCTGATGCCGCTCGGCCGGGCGACATCGCCCATCAAGGCGTTGACAAATACAAAGGTGCTGCCCCGCTCGTTATTGGAGTCGATCACAATCGACACCGGCCGCCCGGCGGCCAGCGTGGCAAAGAACCAGGAGTCGTCGGGATCCTCGGGATTCATGGTGTCGATGATCCGGCCCTTCTCATCCCAGTAATGGCCGGTGACCGCGCTGACCACAAAGGAATTGTCATAGTCGTAATTCTCGGCCACGTCGGCCAGTTTGGTCCGGGCCGCCTCGCCCAGCCGCCGGTCCTGTTCGCGGCCGGCCACCCACTGGTTGAGCCCCGGGTCGCGGGCTAATAGCAAGGCGGTCTCCTTGGCGCGTTCGATCCGGCCGTTGATCTTGGCGGTGATCGATTCGGCGATATACAGTAGGTCTTTGGATTTCAGCTTTTGCACCAGCGCACGCTCGGCAATGATGGAGCTGAGCGTCCCGGTGAGCACTACCGCCAGTCCAATGATGGCGCTGGCCAGGATGACCACTTTCCAGGTGCCGTTGTCAAACAGTTCCGCCGGACCCGGCTCGGCAGGGCGCCGGGGGGCGCGCATCATTTTCAGCATCGGTCCGTCCGCTTTCTGTCGTTGATCGGGCCGGCCGTTTCCGCGCCGACCGCAGGCTCCCGGGGAGTTAGGCAGGAATAATCTCGAAGGGCAGCTGCAAGTCTTCCTTAAACTCCTCGGCGCATTCCAGGCTGCTCTCGTTCTCGGGATCGTAATACCAGTGGACAACGATCTTGTGGCCGTGCAGGTAGGCCTGTTCCAGCTTTTCGATGAGCATCATGATGCATTTGGAACTGCTGGTGTTGATGTAGGGCATGCTGAACTCAATCCGCAGCATTATCAGCCCGTCGGCCACGGTCAGATACTGATCTACCCACTCCAGCACCGGCTCGTAAAATTTGAAAGCGTTCTCCGGATAGGACTGCCCTTTGATCCGCAGCTCGTTGCGGTCGGGGTCGAAGTCGATCTGGGGAGTGCCTTTGGTCTGTTCGATAAAGAGCTTTTCCATGATGTTCCCCCCTATATGATGACTTTCAACTCGTAAAAGGAGAATTCGGGATCGATCGGCTCGATGGAGTATTCCAGCGGCGCCCCGGCCTTGCGGGCGATCTCGATTAGCCCGATGCCGGCCCCGCCGCTCTCGGCGGGCAGCTCCTTTTTGAGCTGCTCTTTGTAGAGCTTTTTCAGCTCCTCCTTGCTCAGCCGGACGATGGACTCGAGCCTGGCCGAGAGCGCCGGAAGATCCCGGTTCTCCACCAGATTGCCGGCCCAGACCACGTAGCCCTGGCTGTTCTTACCGATACAGACGATCCCCGAGTTGACGATCCGTTCGAATTGGGGGCAGCCTTCCTTGCGGGTGGCGTAGTTCTTGATATTCTGGGTCTGTTCGATGAAGACGGCAAAGACGTTATAGATGTCGTTTTTGGGCCGTTCGTCGGCCTCCATGTATTCTTTGATCGCTTCGCCCAGTTCCTCGATGATTCCTTGCGAAAAACGTCCCGAAAAGCTGATCAGCACTCCGAAATCGCGCAATCTTTCTTGCAGTTGGAGCAGTTTCATCCCCAAACGCCTCCTTCCATATCTAAGCGGGGCAAGCTATTCCATCCGGCTTCCACCGCCCGCTCATCCGGCTTCGTCCGCCGGGGACGAAGCCTCCTCCAGCCGGAGCTCTCCCGGCTCGCTCAGTTCCCAGCGCTCCTCGGCGAACAACATCACCGCCGGCCGGATCAGGCGCAGCCGGACGCGGCCCGCGCCGGGCCGGTAGCCGTCGACCCGGAAGACTTCACCCATCGCCCCGGCGCGGAGCAGCTCTTCATCATAGTCCAGCCCGAAGCCGGGGACAATCAGCACATGGTTGGGGGTCTTGGTGGCGATCCCCCAATAATCGCCGCCGCCTTTGGCAAAGACCGGAGCCAACTCCGGATCGAGCCGCCGGTCGCGGCGGTTGGCCACCTCAAAGCGGATCGGGCCGTATTTGTCGCGGAAATCATTCTCCAATTCCGGCTGAGCTACGACCCGGTTGTAATTATCGATCAGCACGCTCATCCCGACATAACTATTCCGGGCCGGCCGAGGCCCCGCGGCGGGAGCGGACGGATCGGCAGCCGGCGGCCCAACCTTCTCGTACTCCGCCAACTTATCCTGAAACGCCTGGATGACGCCCAGCGCCTCATCCAGCCGGGCATGGGCCAGATGCAGCTGCTCCCGCAGCTCGGCAATGGCCCGGTCCCGAATGTCCAGTTCCCGCCGCATATTCTGATTGATCAGCTCCGCAAAGCGCAAAAATACCTGATCATAGCTCCGCTCCGCCATCCGCCGCTCACCCCGAAAGCCGCCCTAATGGTCGCGAATTTTTGATCGGTTTTTCGCGAAATTTGCCGAAAAATCCTGCCAGTTTTGGCAAGATATCGACCGGTTTGCCGGAAAATTTCTGGATTTTGGCAGTGCCGGTTCCACAGCATTGAAAAAGCGGGCTCAACCCTTCTCGGAAAATTCCTTCCTTAAAAAGGAAATTTATATCATAATATGGAATTATTTAGAATCAATCCTTTCATCATTAAGGAGGTGCGAAATGAAGAACGTTTCCAAACTAAGGTTTATCGCCACCCTGCTCTTCCTGGCGTTAGCGTTGGCCGGCTGTAGCCTGGCCGATCCCTCGAAACCCGGCGATTCGCTGCTCATTGGCAGGCTGACCCTGCAGGCGGAAGGCTGGGCCGATACCTCTACCGGGACCACTGTCAATGGCACCCAGAAGGTCAGCGTCTTTATGAATCTGCGGAATGAAGCCACCCAAAAGCTGTATCACGTACAAACCGAACCCCACGGCTTCTTCGGCGTACGCAATCCCGAACCCGGTCTTTACGTCATTGAAAAACTCTCTTTCAAGGCCACCGGCAGCAGCGGCTGGTCCCAATTGACCAGCAAGGCCCGGATTCCGTTGCCCCCGTTCGAAATCGCGCCGGGCAAGGTCACCAATCTGGGCTCGCTCTGTTGGATCGCCAACAAAACCACGGAAGACTACCGTTTTATTAGGGACGGCGCTCCGGAAGAACTGCGCCGGCTATTCGCCGAGACCTTTCCCAAGAGCGGCTGGCTGCAACGCGAATGGTTGAATGTCGGTTATTGAACGCCATCCCAAAGCTTCCTATAGCGACCAAAAAGCTGCTCTCCAACCAGGGCAGCTTTTTTCAACACCGGAACAAAACGCCATGGCCGCTAAGAGCGCTTCAGCGGCAGCCAGAGCGGGAATTGCGGAGATTTCACCGGATAAATCCGGCGTCATGCGATTTAACCCTTCAAAACACCCGACAATCTGCCGATAATTATTTAAATGGGTTATACCTGCTAATATTCCATTTATGAAATGTTCTCGTTGTTCCAACCGGCAATTTTTCCGCCGGAGGCGGCATTCCAGGATTGATTATGGAGGTAACATGGACATTGCAACCCTCATCGGCATCTTTGCCGGTCTCATCTGTATCGGGTATGGTCTGGCCAGCGGCGGGAGCCCCCGGGCTTTCTGGGACCTGCCGTCGTTATTCATCGTGCTCGGCGGCGGCCTGGCTTCGACTTTGATCAGCTACCGCCTCGGCGAGATCGCCAAGATCAGCAAAGTCGTCGCCAACGCCTTCACCCATCGCCAGGATTCCGTCTTCGTCACCATGGAGTTCCTGCTCCATCTGGCCAATAAAGCCCGTCAGGAGGGGCTCCTGTCGCTCGAACCCGAAATCGAGCAGATGAACGATGCTTTTCTCAAAAACCCGCTCGAACTAGTCATCGACGGCGACGAGCCCGAATCGATCCGCGACTCCATGCTGGCCGAACTGGACAGCCTGAAAGCCCGGCACGCCAAGGGACAAGCGCTGTTTAAAACGCTCGGCAGCATGTTCCCGGCCTGGGGCATGATTGGAACGCTGATCGGACTGATCAATCTGCTGCGCTCGCTGGACGATCCCTCCAAGATCGGCCCGGCGATGGCCGTGGCCCTCGTCACGACCTTTTACGGCAGCATCCTGGCCAATTTTATCTGCCTGCCCATCGCCAACAAGCTGGCGATCAAGAGCAAAGAGGAGATCCAACTGAAAGAGATGATACTCGAAGCGGTTCTGGCGCTTGAAAGCGGCTCCAACCCCCGGATGATCGAGAAAAAAATGCTGAACTTCCTCTCCCCCTCCCAAAAGGCGGAATACCAGAAGTGGAAAGAGCGGCCCCGGCCGGAGCAGTCCTCTTCCGCGGTCGGCGACACGGTTGCCGCCGAGTAGCGGCGAAGGCCCTCTGCCTCCCCGCTCACCCTGACGCAAAGGAGAGAATGACGATTTGAGCAAGCGCAAGCGGAGTTCAGCCGAAGAAGAGTCGCCCGAAGGCGCGCCCGAATGGATGACCACCTATAGCGATCTGGTCACCCTGCTGTTGACCTTCTTTATCCTGCTGTTCTCCATGGCAGCTATCGACCAGCAGAAATTCATACAGATCGCCAATGCGCTGCGCAACACCTTCGTCGGCGCGGGCGAAAGTTTCGATACCCACACGGGTAGAGACCTTTTGGCCCTGATCACCCAGAACCAGTCGCTGCCGCGGCAGTCGTTCCAAAAGCGTCCGATCCCCATCGACAAGGCGCTCCTGAAGATCAAGGAGTCCATCAAGGCGCAGCAATTGGAAGGGTCGATCAAGGTGATCGAGGAGAAGAACGCGATCACGCTTCGGGTGGATTCGGTGATCTTTTTTGACAGCGGCAGCGCCGAGATTAAGGACTCAGCCAAGGAAATCCTGAATAAACTCGGCCTATTCCTGAAGGAGCTGGACCGGGAGACTCTGATCCAAGGGCACACCGACAACCGGCCCATCAAGACCGTACAATTCCCGTCCAATTGGGAGCTTTCCACCAAGCGGGCGACCAATATCGTGGTCTACCTGATCGAGCAATGCCAGCTGGATCCCAGGCGTCTCACGCCGGCCGGCAACTCCGAGTTCAAGCCGATAGCGCCCAATGACACCGAGGCCCATCGCGCCAAGAACCGCCGCATCGACATTGTCGTGTTGAAGGAATGAAGCCGGCCGATGACCGATTTTATAAGTATATGAGATACAAGGTGAGGCCGTCCCGTCAGAGGACAACCTCTCCTTGTATCTCATGACTCCGTTAAATTGGACAGCGCCCGCTCCGTTTCCAGCCGGGCGGGCTCCGGCCTCAGGGCCAACAGGCCCGCGGCCAGCATCGCCCAGAGGCCGGCGATGAGCCAAGGCTGGAACTGCCAGAAGGCCAGTTCCTTTGGGAGCCAGGGCGATTGGTAGCCGATCTGCGGGGCCGATACGGCCAGGCCCTGCATAAAGCGCTTGACCGCCGCCGCCTGCGCCGGATCGCGACGCGGGTCGCCCAGGCGGATGTCGCCGTAGAACGGCTGGTCCTTGCCGAACAGCATCCGGAAATCCTCGGCAAAGGTCTCCTCGCTGGAAGCGCTCCAGCCGGCGGTATTCACCGCGCCGGGGCCATGCCAGACTCCGCCGCGCAGCCTGAGATAGGAATCCCAGCGCCGCAGGCCCGAGGGCCGGTTGCGGTCCATATAGCTCATATGGACGCTGTGTCCGAGCTCATGATAGAGCGTGACCCGGAGCGATTCGCCGCTCAGGTTCTCGGGGTCGGCCTGACCGCCTAATACGGTGTAGCCGGGACCTCCCAGTCCGCTGACCTCGGGGATCACTTCCGGCAACAAAAAGATGTGCAATCCTCGCAAAAATTGTCCGGGCAGCGCCGGCGCGATCTCCCGCACCGCGCGCGCCACCTCGGACGGGTCGTAGCTTCCGCCCGGGCCGCTGAACGTATAGCCTCCCCAACCCGGGGCCGCCGCCTCCGCCACCCCGCCCTGCAAATAGGCTAGCTTGGCGGCGAGTGCTTGGTATTTGCCGAGCAATTGGCCGGTGGCCCCGGGGCTGTAAATCTTCACCCCGGCCGGGCCGGCCGTGGCCAGCCGCTCCTCGGCCCGTTCCAGATCGGCGGCGAGCCGGGTCGCTTCACCCACCACCGCCGCGCGGCTCGGCGCGGTCGCCGCGATCGTTCGATTCTCAGATGCAGTCAAACTGCCGAACGTTGCAACCAAGCCGGCAACCACGGCAATCCAGGCGAACTTTTTCATTTCGGCTCGCTCCTTTCTGTTTTATATTCAAAATCATCCTCGTCATTGCTAAGCGGATCATTCGCCCGCGACAAACCACCCGCACTACGCGGGCAGCATGGCGCAGGACTCCGATTATAGCATAATTGTAACGTTATGTAAAGTTTTTAGCCGCCGGGCAATCGGCTTGCAACGGGCAGGAGGCGCAGGCGGGCTGATGCGGCCGGCAATAGCGACGGCCCAAATTCAGCAGTAAAATGTGCAGTTCGGCCTGAAGCGGGACCGGAACCTGTTCCGACAGCAGCCGTTGCATCTTGCCCGGGTCCAAGGATGGTGCCGCCCAGCCCAGCCGGCCGGCCACCCGGTGGATATGGGTGTCGACCGGGAAGATCGGCTGTCCCATGCCGAACAGCATCACGCAGGCGGCGGTCTTCGGCCCCACTCCCGGCAGCCCGGTCAAAAACTGCCAGGCCGCCGCCGGGTCGTCCGCCAGATCGTCCAGGGAGAACCGGCCGAATCGCTCCCGCACTCCTTCCAGAATACTGCGAATGGCCGCCGCCCGCTGCGCCGCCAGTCCCGCCGGGCGAATCACCTCCGCCAACTCCTCCGGCGGAACCTCCAACGCCATTTCCGGTTCGGGAAAACGCGCCGTAAAGTTTCGCCAAGCCCGCAGCGCATTAGTGTCGTTCGTCGCCTGGGTCAGTACCGTCGCCAGCAGGACCTCCAGTGGCGAATGACACCAATTCAAGGGGCTGACCCGGTGGAGCTCGGCCGGACTCCCCAGCGCTCCCCGGAGCTTGGCGGCGATCGTTTCAAAATCCGTTTGTCCCAATGGGATCCCTCTTTTCAACTGTTTATCGGACGGATCCGGCGAATCGCCGCGAAAATTGCCGCAAACCGTTAATATACCTCGTTTTTCGGGGACTTTCGATAAAGGAATTCCGCGGCCCATCCCGAATCTTTGTTTGTAAAAAGAATCCAAAAAAACCAATCTCACGAAGGAGAATCGAGCATGGCCTACATCGCCATCGAGCAAAACCGGGATACCATCGGCCAGGCGGTGGTCCTCCCGCAGCAGGAACTGAAGGAGCTCTTTGAGATTGCGCAGGCCGGCGCCACCGGCGCGGTCGCTTCATTGCGGGATTTTTTGGGCACCAGCTCGGACATTCAGCTGAATTGCCTGTCATTCCTTCCGGTCTCGGTCCTGCTGGACCGGATCCGCCTGTATTACCAGGACAATCTGGGCTTTCATCTCCGTTTCTCCGGCGACATCTCCGGGGAAATTTATACCTTGATGCGCGAGCGGGACGCGTTCCTCATCATCGAACGGATGCTCGGCGCGAAACGCAAGTCCGGCAAGCCCCTGGACCGGCTGGAGGTCTCGGTCCTGGCGGAGATGATCCACATCATGGCCAACTCCTTTTGGCGGGCGATGTCGGAGAAAACCGCCCTCAACTGGTGGTTTTCCCCACCCGCCCGGGTGAATGATCCGGCCCGGTCGCTCGCTTATTCGGCCAAGGTCTTCAATCTGGATCAGCTGTTGATCCATTTCGAATTCCTGATCCCGGGCAGCGGGATCCGTTTCCAATATGTCTTCCTGCCCAGCCAGAATACATTCGCCCGGCTACTGGAGGGACTCAGCCGCATTCCGGCGCCGGAGGAAACGCTCCTGGCCCCGGTCGCCGCCGCCGGAACCGATGCATAAACGTCTCCCTTCCGGAGCAGAAATATATCGATGGCGCGAAGTTCGCCTCGGAACGCTTCCGAAGCGACGCCCCATCGCAGCCGCCAGGAGAATACGCGGCAATTTGCCGGGGTCGTCCCCAACCGTTGCCGCCTGGACCGGCGATTTCTGCATAAGGGAGTGTTGGAATGAATCGCAATCTCAAAACAGGCCGTTTGCTGCTGATCCCGTTTCTGATCGGTGGGCTGATGCTGGGAGTCTGGGCCGTGCAGGCTCAGCCGGCACCTTCCCGGGCAAGCGGCGACACCGAGCTGCTGGCGCGGGTCATCCGGGCCGAGGCCGAAGCCGAGCCCTATACCGGCCAGGTGGCGGTGGGCGCGGTGATCCTGAACCGCATCCAGAGCTCGAAGTTTCCCAAGACCATCGCCGGCGTGGTTTATCAGCCCCATGCCTTTGAGTCGGTTAGCAACGGCCAGATTAACCGGACTCCGACTCCCAGTTGCCGCAAGGCCGCCCGGGACGCGATAAGCGGCTGGGATCCTTCCGGCGGCGCGCTGTTCTTCTTCAACGCGGCCAAAGTGAAAGGCCCTTCCTATGTCTGGACCCGCCGGATCATTCAACGGATCGGCAAGCATTCCTTTGCACTGTAACTTTTCGCAGCCCATCCTCAGGCTGCCGTGACGGCGGGAAAACCACTCGCCCGGGGCGGAATCGATCCGCCCCTTTTCATTATGACCGCCGGACATTGCCCGGCGGCGGCCCGGCCGCATAGACTACTCATGCTCCAAATGATCGGCCAATGGCAGGATTTACAATCCCAATCGCGAATTGGTCTACGAATGTAGCCCCACAGCGGGAGCGCCCCGGCGGGGACAACGCTTTCGCTGGATGTATCGAAGCGGAGGAATGATTCATGACCCTGAGAGAAAAACTGCAAGACGATTTGAAAAACGCCATGAAGAGCAAGGAGGCGGTCCGGCTCTCCGTCGTGCGGCTGGCCAAGGCGGCGATGATGAACGCGGAGATCGCCCGCGGCCACCAGCTCTCCGACGAGGAACTCATCGAGGTTCTGGCCAAAGAGGCCAAACAGCGCACCGACTCTATCCCCGAATATGAAAAAGCGGGTCGCGGCGACATTGTGGAGAGTCTCCGCCAGGAGCTGGCGATCCTCCAGGAATATCTCCCCGCCCAACTCTCCGAGGAGGAGGTCCGGCAGATCGTGACCGAGACTATCGCCGCAGTCGGCGCCACTTCTAAACGGGAGATGGGCAAAGTAATGGCGGCCCTGATGCCCAAGGTCAAAGGAAAAGCCGACGGCAAGCTGGTCAACCAAATCGTCGGTTCGATCCTGGAATAGCCGGCGGCGGAATGACCATTCCCCTTCCCGTATAAAAGTATGATCTGCGGGAGAGACTTTGGGTATGAATACGAATGGGAAGCCGTCGCCCCCTAAAAAGGATCTCCATATCCGGATCGACGCCGAACTGTACGAGAAATTCCGGCATCTCGCCTTTTATGAGCGGGTCTCGATGACCGAGACGGTCCACCGGCTGATCGCCGAGTACGTCGAGGAGAAAGCGATCGACGAAGCCGTCTCCGACCTGGCCGCGCCGCTGATACTCTAGTATAAAACCCCCCCGGCGCACCGAGGGGGTTTTTTTGGCGTTCAACGTAAAATCGCTTTCGGCCGGGTTGACTCGGACCTAAGTCCTGTCTTTTCTTACTCCGGCTTTGGAGCGCCTACCGGGCAAACGCCAGCGCAAGCGCCACAGTCAATGCATTTGCCAGCATCAATGGTGTAAACATCGCCTTCGCTGATAGCCTCGACCGGACACTCGGACTGGCAAGCGCCGCAGGCGATACACTCGTCGCTAATCTTGTAACTCATAGGGCACCTCCTATTGTTTTCGGTAATTCATATTTTCTTTTGCAAGAAATATGTCTTTCGTCCTCATGATTCGACTCTCGGACTGAAAATCCTTTTTCGGGGCCGCGGCTTTTTCATGGTTTTAACGAAATATTTATCCGCCCCCGGGACGGGGTTCCTTGCCAACTTCTGACGCTTTTTCCGGCACTCTGCCGTTCCGGCATAACTTTCCTGGCCATTGCCGCTTGATTTTTGGGCGGTTATTGGTTATAATATATCTACGTTGCGGGTGTGGCTCAGTGGTAGAGCATCGGCTTCCCAAGCCGAGGACCGCGGGTTCGAATCCCGTCGCCCGCTCCAACAATGTCAAAGTCGACTTCCGGGAGGACCGGAAGTTTTTTCATGGAGCTTCCGTAAGAACGACGGTTGATTTTTAACCGCCGCCTATGGTAAAATAGGAAGGCGCAAAACCAAAAACACCTTTGACCCCATTTCAAATGCTGGTGTAGCTCAATGGCAGAGCAGCGGTATCGTAAACCGCAGGTTGCGGGTTCGAATCCCATCACCAGCTCCAGTTAAAAAAATAAAGATCCGCCGTGGCGGATCTTTTTTGTTTGCTCTTTTGTTTTCATAAATTGTCCATTTTCCAGCAAAATTCCCTCTTGCGAGGGAATGGGGCATCGGCGTCCATACCTAACGGAATCTTTGGAGCTTTTTATCTTCTCCTAATTCTCCCGTGCCGTCGCCGTCAATGCACTTTCTCGATGATCAACAGCTTTTTGGCCTGGTATAAATGTTGAATGGCGCTAAGGATCTCGTCCTTGACTTTTTCATCAATGTCGGCGGCTTTGTCCATAAAGGTTTTCATTTGGCCGATCTTAAAGATAAGTTCCGCCTCAAGCAAGCTCTTGGGGATGGGATCATGTTCGGTCTTCGCGGTTGGGCAGTTCAAAACTATTCCTCCATCATTTGACAATTGATTCCCGGGGGCAACTTCATCCGCAAGGAATAGATGGGAATTCATCCACTAAAAGCCATGTGATAAAGTCTTTCGAAACGAAAGTCAGCTTGCAAAAAGATTTAAATGACTTTATCACTTGCTTTTCTGAGCTTTTGTGATAACCCTGACCTTCGGGCAGGGTTATCACAACGCTTCTAAACCACCGGATTCATATCGTTTCCGCAGGTTGCATCCCTAACATCGGCCGCATCCCGGCGCCGCTTTAGAAACACTTTCTTCCTGCATTGGATCATTGTTTCCGCCCATTTGACCTCCGGCGCGGTCTATTTTGGCCGGGATGGGTTACACTATACTCAGTATTGCCGCGCTGCGCGGGGTCATGGCCGGCGAAAAAGCCCGGTCCTTGCCAAGCCGCGAGTGAATTTTTGGAAAGACGGTGCCGTGATGCAGAATCAGGAGATTCATCCGATGGATATGATCCGCTTGATCGACGGGAGCGAGGGCACGGTGGTGGGGGTGTTGCACACCGGCGGGACTCCCGAGTATATCGTGGAGATCGCCGGGACCGATGAGGTGCGAGAGACGGTGCCTCTGGACCAGATCAAGGAGGTCATCTTTCAGCTGCCGCTGACCGACCCCGAAACCAAGCACTAAAACTCCACCCCGACCCGGAGCTTGGCCCGCCAGCCCTCGCCGAACTCCCGCTCCGCGCCGAGGCTGAGGAAGCAGCGATCCCCCAGCCGCCGGGTCCACTTGAGCTCGGCGCCGTCCGGCCCCAGGCTGACCGACCAGGGGCGCTCCGGCAATCGGACGGCGATCTCCGCCGTATCCTCAAATTGGGTGCTGACCGCGATCTCTTCCGGCCCCAGCCGCACGGCGGTGGTTCCGGCGATGGGCCGCTCCACTTCGGCCAGGGTGGTTCCGGTGCGCTCGTCCCGCAACCGGGTCTTTAAGGTCCCGCGGACCGGCACTTCGACCGGCCGGACGACGGGCTGCCCTGAGCCGTCCGGAGCGGGAACCCGAGCCGCTTGCGGCAAGGCCCCTTTTCCGGCCAGCGTTCCCTGTTGCTCACTGCGGAGCCGCAGCTGCGCCGCGGGACCGGCCGGCTGAATCCCGGCCGCCTTGGGCTGCGGCCGGAGATAGACCGCCCCCGCCAGCGCGGTCCCCAGGACGCCGATGCAGATCCCCCACAGCAACTGTCTCATGACAGGCTCCCACCCGGGGCCGCGAAGGCCTTGCCCAAGTCGGCGTAGAAAACGAAGGGATCGCAGAGATCCCGGCCCGGATTGGCCTTGCCGTTCCGGAAATCCCCCCAGAAATAGGGGTCAAAGCGCCGGTTGACCGGTTCGAACTTGGAATGGGGCTGGATGAAGTCAGGCGTCGGCTGAAAGCCGCGCCGCCGGCAGATGTCGACGATCAGGGCCAGCACATTCCGGTAGATCGCCTCATTCAGCGGCTCGCACGCCTCAATGCCGATGCCGTCGAAATTGGCGCCCCGGCAATGATGGGCCCGCTCGTTCTCGGGGATGCAGCGGACGATCGCCGTCCCGTCGACGATGTAATGGGCCGAGGCATAGATCTGGCCCGCCTTGGGCGGATGGTTCAGGCTCTCGAAATAGTTCCGGTTCTGCAGCGCCGTGGTCCCCGGATTGCCGGTGCGGTGGATGATGATCCGCCGGGGACGGATCAAATCGCCCGGGCGGTTCGGGCCCGGGCTGAGAAGCAGGTCTTGGATGGGGAGCATGGTTGGGGTACCTCCTTTGGGATAATCATTTTTTCAACAGGCACTTCTAATTATTTGTCGTTTACCTAAGATGAACCTCAGTAGCCGCCGAGCTTCTCGGCGTTTAGATTGACGTTGAAGTTGCCGTTGGGTACAATACTGCGTTAGCGTTGCCGGGCTCAAATCCTTTAGTTTTTGGGCGAAATGATCTAATTCCTTCAAAACCTAAGTACGTCTCGAATGTAGACAGACCTTGGCGATATACTTGGTATTGCTGTAACGTTATCTCTCCAATCAAAAAACCACCGATTAACGGGTGGCTTTCATAATTTACGTTTATTTATTCTAAAAACTTTGTTTATGGTCCTATTTCAATGCACTTACTAGTTCTCGGGCGTCCTTGATCGGTAAATCACAAGTATATTTAAATCTTCCTCCTTTCTTTTCCCTTCCACTCCCTATCAATTTCATATAGAGCAGTAAGGAGTTTTCCGTAAATCATTTTATTAATTCGACATGTCAGTTTTTTTGATTGTATTGATTGTAGCGGACAGCCGCCCCTGCAAACAATAAACTTTTCACATTGTTGGCATTTTGGATCTTGTAGGTTATAATTATAGTTTTTTAAAAAATTTTCTTCTGCTTCGGCGATATTGTAAATACTCCCAATGACTGTATCCGAATTATGACAAAGTAATACGTTACCCCAAAGATCTATGTTAAGAGTATCATACATTACGCCACAGATCGGGTAGTTTAAAGATTGAGGTTGTGCCACTGCTTTTTGAACCATTCTAAGGCGTTGCAGCAAATAACTGAATTCTCGCGAACACGGCTGTTCTTTTGTGGCTTCCTCCCTGAATCGCTGCATAAATCTATCCAGAGTTTGCTCAAGCTTCTTGAAGTCAAACTCATTAAGCAGTTGTGACTGGTCGTGATCTATTAACCAATCAAGATTGATATCGATAGATTGGCCATACTCTCCAAATAATGAGTCAAAGTACTCATAAACACTATAAATATCCTGATTCAGCGCAGAAACAACACAAGAAATACTCTTCTCCTTTAATTTCATGAAACAATCGAGTCTCGCTTTGTCGTGTAGAACGTTTTTTCCCCTACTAATTTCCGTAACAGGGCCATCATGGCTCAAGCCGATTCCAATGGAATGCTCGTTAAAAAAATCAACTTTTTCTTCAGTTAAAAGACTGCCATTGGTTACAATGACTATTTTGGCTTTGGGTTTCGCAAATTCGATATATTGAACCAATTCTTTGATGACTTCCCAATAAATTAACGGTTCACCGCCCCAAAGCAAAAAACGTTTGATATCGTTCATCAAGATGAATTCTTTAATAGCATCAAATCTATCGTTCGCTTTTATCTCGCTGTTAATCGCATTGTGTTGTATGCAATACAGGCAATTGAAATTGCAGTTGCTTCCCAGGTTGATATAGACTGTGTGTATTTTCATAGTTTATCCTTCTTTTCGTAATACTCCTCTTGAAGCGTTCGAATTAACTTTTTGATCCCAGTCATTTCTTTCAGGCATTTATCCATCGATTTTACCGTTAAAACACTGGTCTGGTCGAATGTTTTCCTGAAATCCTCAAAATCTGCAAAATACTTTTTTGGTTCGGGTATTGTTTCAATAATGCGAAATACCATTAAACTCAGCAAATCAAGTTGAGCTTCTATCGCTGACAAGCTCTCATTGGGATCAATTTCGCATAATAGTTTCCTTTTGGCATCTATAATATTAAGCTTACCTTTATAGTCGGGAAACTTTTCCATAATATATTCCGAAACCGCATTGAAATGAGAACGTTCCTGATCATAGTTTTCCGGTACCACTGGAATATGACAGATAATCAAATATTCGCTCGGCTGCTCATGAAAATATAGATATGCCAATGGAACTTCCCCATCACTTATTCGGTAGTTCGATCTTTCCATAGTATCGCTATCCCTTGATACGGATGCCCTTATTGGAGGGACTAATTCCTTTTTTATGTTCTTGTAGATACAAAAAGTAGTCATGCTTTGAAACAATTCTTGAAGGTTAATAGTTAATTGCGATACAACTTGTTTATCACTAAGAACTTTTTCCAATGCAAACTGTTCCTTTTCCATGCTGTCTTTCCCCTGGAAAACCCCCTCAAACCTTGAATTATTGAAATCACAAGCCAAGGCTGATTTTTGGCATAGTTCAAAAATTACCGAATCGGCATTTTCTTGTACAATTAAGTAATACTCTTCATTCATTCCGTCATAAGGGTATTTCTTAGAAAATGAAATATTGCTCATTGTAAAACTCCTCCTTGGATATTCTTATAATCCACAACTCTTTGTAACATGTTTAAAAGCTTGGTATATTCCTGTAACATCACATAACAAAAATATTTTCGTTTTTCAGAGACAGCTTTAATGCAGCCACCGCCGCATATTTTTAGAATTGGGCATCTTTGACATTCTTCTGTATCTTTAAATGAATTCATTATCTTAATTGGACCTGTTGTTATATGGCCTACCGGATTATGACAATTGTGACAATCGTAAAGATTCCCTTCGACATCGATATTCAAAAAATCATCTTCCGTTCCACACCATGCAGCCAATTCCGTTTTAATCATTCGAGAATATATTTTACCGATTATGAATTGATACCTGTCATATTCATAGGAATCAAAAGTACCATCCCGTATCGTAATTTCTAAGTTGTGCATAGCCTTATCCAGCATGGCTTCCCATTCTTTGTGCTGATAAAGCATTAGAGAAGTATCCGTATATCCATCAATGTCTTTGAGATGACAAAACTTGATCATGATTCTTTTCGTTAGGCCATGTTTTACCCGAAAGTTTTCGAAGTAGTCCCATATCTGATAATAATTCCAATTTTTAACCGAAATGGTAGAAACAATTTTCTTATCGTTCACCGCTAAAAATGGTTCAGGGTTGTACTTTAAAAAATCTGGAACTCCTCTTGTTTCTTCAAAAGCATAAGCATCGTGGGACATTATCAATGTTATTCCTATTTCGTTTAATAATTTGGCTCTCTCAAGCGTTAAGAGTGTTCCATTCGTTGCTACACCCAGTTCTGCAAAGGGATTTCTCTGTTTAATCTCCCGAGCAATCTCCATCATATAGTCAAAGTATATAAACGCCTCCCCACCATAAAATACTACTTTATATCGCACTCCATTCGGCTCAGGGAAATATTGGGCCACTTTCTTTGGAGCAATTTTTTCGCAAACCCTGCAATGAGTCTTATCTTTTCCCTGGGCACAATAAACGCAAGATAGATTACACTTTCTGTCAAATATTAAATAATACTTAAGAATCGGCATTTCCATGCCCCCTTTGTTAGCAATCACTATAACAATCGCACTGGCAATTGCAGTTGCAGTTACTAAGGACCTTTTCTAACGTGTGGGAATGGGATTTTTGAACGAGCTGTTCAATAAGGGCAGCTAACGAATATGTTCCTGCCGATACTCCTTTTATTGTGTGAAATAAATAGTTAGCAATATTTCCACTTCCGGTTGTAATATCAACAGAGCCGAAAGAAGTAGCAGCACCCAACCCTTTGTCAGTCTGAAGTGATCCATTGCTATTAACATTCTGTTCAGCAAGAAGTTGATCGGTGGTGGCAATCGTTTTGCCATTCACCTGTGTGACAGTAATATTAGCGCTGCCATCAAAGGGTACGCCGTTGATCGTTCTGGCGATGGCAAGCTTCGTGGCAGTGGCTGCATTCCCAGAGCAAGCCGTTGAAGTACCACCATTTGCTACAGCTGTTACCGTGATGTTGGCGCTGCCATCGAAAGCGACGCCGTTAATTGTCCTAGCTGTCTGGAGCTTGGTGGCTGTTGCTGCACTTCCCCCATTCGCCGGCCGCGCATCACTCAACCGCGGATCGCTATTGGTCACATACCTATTCGTACTGGCCGGCGTCCCGCTCGTCCCGGCCAGGGCGGCTTTCTGGTCGGCCGTGGGGTCGTTGGCGTTGGAATGGCCGGCGATGGTCAGCCGGTCATTAGTGGCATCGGGAGTCAGGGTAATCCCGGTCCCGGCCACGATCTCCAGCGTATCCGTAGGCCCGTCGGCGCTCACCGTGGTGCTGCCCACCAGGATGTTGCTGAAAGCGTTCTGGTTGGCCTGCGCGCCGGCGGCGATGCCGCCCAGCTTGCTCTTGTCGGCGGCCGACATGAAGCCGCCGGCCGAGGTGGTCGCTTCGGAGTGGCTATGGCCATTGGCGGTAAGGGCGATAGTCAGGGCGTCATTGGTGGCGTCGCCGCTGATCGTGATCCCCGCGCCGGCGTTGATGGTCAGGGTGTCGGTGACGCCGTCGGCCTGGATCGTCGCCCCGCCGGCCACCACATTGGCGAAGGCGTTCTGGTTGACCTGCGCGCCGGCGGCGACGCCGTCCAGCTTGCTCTTGTCCGCCGCCGCCATGAAGCCGGCGGTGGAGGTGGTGGCCGCGGCGTGGCTGTGGCCGTCCTGAGTGACGGCGACGGTTACCTTGTCGTTGGTGGCGTCGGGGGTCAAGGTGATCCCGGTCCCCGCCGCCAGCTCCAGCGTGTCGCTCTTCGAATCGGCCTGAATCGTGGTCGTCCCCACCTTGACGTTGCCGAAGGCGTTCTGGTTGACCTCCGCGCCGGCGGCGATGCCGTCCAATTTCGCCTTGTCGGTATTGGACATCAGGCCGTTGCTGGAGCTGGTGGCCGTCCCGTGGGTATGGCCCGCCGCAGCGAAGGCGCTGGCGTCGTTGCCGTCCAGCTTGTCGGCGTTGAGGTTCGTATTGAGCGTACCGTTGGATACGGGGATATTCCCGCTGGCGTTGCCGGGGCTGAGTCCCGCCACCTTTTGGGCGTCGACGATCCGGTCCTCCTTCAAGGCCCGGAAATTTTCCCGGATGTCTCCGGGTCCGGCGGCGATAGTCTGTGTATCCGCCGGTTTATTCAGATCGAATGCCATGATTCTTCACTCCTTCTGTCTATTTGATATTCATGTATTAATCCATGCGCTAGTGTTCATGTTTCGACTGTTCTCTTCGTCCTACACAGTTACGAAAATGCCAATAAAGCAAGGTTCCCCCTTTTGCTTTCTTGATCTAAGATTCCATCGCAAACGCTACCTATTTGCCCCGGACAATCCTTGCCGGTACAATTGCCGGCGTTCTTCTTTCCAAAGTTCGTGCAATACGGCCAAGCCATGAATGATCGCCTCCAGCTGCTATTGATAATTCTCTCGAACGAAAACACGCTCTTGAAGCTTCTGGTTGTTTTCTAAATACTCCCAAGCTACCTTCTGTTCTTTTTTCGACTTCGAACTGCCCTTCGGTAGCCTTTATTTGTTATGTGCTCATTGATTGAGATTTTAAAATTTGTCACATTTGTAAACGAGAGATCTCATCAAGCCGTCACCGAAAGTGTAAAAACACTTGCAAGTCTTCCATTCCCTCATCCCTATCCACTGTTTAATATTTGATACAAGCCAATAAAGCAATGTTTCGAGGCCTGGTTTCTGTCCCACCTGTATTGCCGATGCCCCCGTCAAACATTCCTATGGTAGCATCTGCACTAGCAGCGCCATTATTGGGATTATAATTATCGGTATTATTTCCCCATCCCGAACCTCTAATTTGATGTGAATGGCTTTTGATATCGTCGGCCTGGCTGCTTCCGAATGCGCGTCCCGAATCTACCCCTCGCCCATCATCATAGCCTCTTATAAACTCCCCGCGCAAATCCGGCAAATTAAATGTGGTGGAACCATCACCTGCGCCAAAAGTTGTCCCAATTGCAATAAATAAAGCGGCATAAGTGGTGCGTGATACGGCTGCCCCGTTTGCCTTTAACCATCCCGTCGGGGGCGTGCTCATGGCAAAATACGTGACCGCTCCAGGAGGTATGCCCGATGTCGCAGCGGCAAAATCACTAGCGTGTTTGCCATCAACGGTATCAGCATTCCCACCGTTCGCCGCCGCCGTTACCGTGATATTGGCGCTGCCGTCGAAGGCGACGCCGTTAATCGTCCGCGCTGTCGCCAGCTTGGTGGCAGTCGGCGCATTCCCGGCAATCGTCGTCGCAATCGACGCATTCGCCGACCCGTCGAAGGTCGCCGAACCGGTCACCCCGCCCGTCAGGGCGATGGTCCGGGCCGTCGCCAACTTCGTGGCCGTTGCGGCATTGCCCGTGCAGGCCGCCGCGCTGGGCACCGTGCCAGTCACTGCGAGCGTTACCCGGTCATTGGTGGCATCAGGTGTAATGGCAATATTCGTTCCTCCGACCAACTCCAGCGTATCAGTAGGCCCGTCGGCGCTCACCGTGGCGCTGCCCACCAGGATGTTGCTGAAAGCGTTCTGGTTGGCCTGCGCGCCGGCGGCAATGCCGCCCAGCTTGCTCTTGTCGGCGGCCGACATGAAGCCGCCGGCCGAGGTGGTCGCTTCGGAGTGGGTATGGCCGTTGGCAGTAAGGGCGATGGTCAGGGCGTCATTAGTAGCGTCGCCGGTGATCGTGATTCCCGCTCCGGCATTAATGGCCAGGGTGTCGGTGACGCCGTCGGCTTGAATCGTCGCTCCGCCGGCCACCACATTGGCGAAGGCGTTCTGGTTGACCTGCGCGCCGGCGGCAATGCCGTCCAGCTTGCTCTTGTCCGCCGCCGCCATGAAGCCGGGGGTCGAGGCGGTCGCTGCGGCGTGGCTGTGGCCGTCCTGGGTGACGGCGATGGTTACCTTGTCGTTGGTAGCATCGGGGGTCAAGGTGATCCCGGTCCCTGCCGCGATCTCCAGCGTGTCGCTCTCCGAGTCGGCTTGGATCGTGGCCGTTCCCACTTTGACGTTGCTAAAGGCGTTCTGATTGACCTCCGCGCCGGCGGCGATGCCGTCTAATTTCGCCTTGTCGGTATTGGACATCAGGCCGTTGCTGGAGCTGGTGGCCGTCCCGTGAGTATGGCCCGCCGCAGCGAAGGCGCTGGAGTCGTTGCCGTCCAGCTTGTCGGCGTTGAGGTTGACGCAGAGCGTGCCGTTGGCGATCGGGATATTACTGCTGGCGTTGCCGGGGCTGAGTCCCGCCACCTTTTGGGCGTCGACGATCCGGTCCTCCTTCAAGGCCCGGAAATTCTCCCGGATGTCTCCGGGTCCGGCGGCGATGGTCTGCGTGTCCGCCGGTTTATTCAGATCGAATGCCATGATTCTTCACTCCTTCGATGGATTCGTTTTCGATAAAGCGCCGTCCTGGCCGTCGCGGCTAAAAAAACGAGAGGCTCCGTTAGAAGCCTCTCGCCAGCCAGTTGATGGTCCCGCCGACATCCGCGCCGGCGGCGTTCAAGACCCTCACCCGGAACTGCTCCTTCCCCACGCTGATCAGTTCGGCCCGGAGTCCCGGCCCGATCGCGGCCGGATTCACCACCGGAGCTTCCCAATACTTGCGGCCGTATGCCACGTCCGTCCCTCCGGCGGGGATGACGGCGGCGCCGTACCGGTCCACGTCGGGCACGTCGATAATCTCCCGCAGGATATTGACCTCCGGGGTTCTGGCGGTATCCGAGGCGTTCAGCAACACCCGGAATTCGGCGTACCGGAAGGTCGTCAGGACCGGCGCGAAATCCTGCCACTCGGTCCAAAGCGTCCCGTCGCGGCTGACCCGGTATTGCAGCTTGGCCGAGACTCCCGAACGGAGCAATACCGTCGAGACAAACTGGGTGACGATATTGGCAGTGATCACGCTGCCCATGTCTTTCCGGGCGCAAAGATACGTACCGGATTTATAAAATGCATCTAAGCTCGAAGTAAAATCATATTTTGCGACGGTATACTCATCCACTGGTAGCGGTTTGGTCAAATCCGGCGCATCGGTTCGGGCGATGTTGGAAAGGCGGAGATCAGAAATGTATGAATTTATTTGCAAGCCGCCTTGTATCCATCTGCCAACATATAAAACGGATTCGAACTGATTCGGTAGATAACTCGCATCACAAGTACCAACTAACACATTATCCAAATACGCCTTTCCGCCAGTCTCGTCCCAGCAAAACTTAAAACGATGTATTCCGTCGGGTATTACATTAGCAAACGGTATGGAATAAGTGGTGCCAGCGCTATTGCTAACCACACAACTCCAACGCGTCGAATTCGGAGATCGCCGAAACGATATTTGATTAACCTCCAAACTCGTACCACCCGGTATTTTCCCAGTCGAAAGAATCATCGACCAGCGTGGATTTGTCGCTGAATGAAACCGTGCATTGATGTTAGCGGTGATTTCGATCGTTCCTTTGCTCGGACTCATTCCATCCATCGGAACCGATAGATCTTCTGAATTCCTTGTGTTGATCGTGAAAGACGTAGCGTAGGGCTTTTCTTCGATTTGGGCATAGCACGCCGAGATCTCCTTAAAACCGGCGACGTAAAACCGCAATTGCATTCCATCCTGTGTAAATGAAGGATGATTGATTGTGAATCTTTGCCATGTCGGAGTGACTGTAATGTAAGATACTGTTAGTTCAGTATCGGCGGCTTGCGCGAACCATAGAGCCAGGTTTTGATTTGATCCTGTATTGCTTCTAAGCCATATACTACCTGTAAATGCTCTACCTTTTACGGATGCTGCGGTTGTAATAGAGATTCTGAAATCACCGTTGCTCGTAGCATTAACGACCCGAGACACATTAATCACTGTACCAAAAAAATTATCCTGAACAATGGTTCGTGTAATGCTAGACCCGCTATAATTCATAGGTGCCAACCCACTAGCATCAACTGCACCACTTGTAATTAAATTGGTCGTACCCTCTTCAACGAAGATCCCTGCTTTGCCGTCAACCGTCTCAAATCTTGGCTGGTCGATTCCTACCGCTGTTCCATCAGTAAGATAAGCCATAGAGTTTCTACTGAATGTTATGGGAATCTTCTTCAGCTTCAGCACAGTCTGCCCGCCGACCTCGGCGAATTTGATGTTGGGGTAGTCCATGAACCTGCCGCCGAAGTTGGCGTAGTTGAATTGGCTTTCGCCGAATTCAGTGTTCTCGTGGCTCCCGTCTTGCAGCTCAATCTCATTGTAATCGAACATCACGTTCTTCGGCGGCAGATTGGCGATGGTCACCCCCGCCGAGGCCGCCTCCCGGCTGTAGTATCCGGCCCGGTTGATGGCCTTGATATGATATCTTTTGCTGGTCTCGGTATCCACGGCAACGCTGTAGCTCGTCTCCGACAATCCCGTCACCACCAGCGCCGCGCCATTGTCGAAGGTGGCGCCCTCCCGGATCTCGTAGGCCACCACGTCGCTCTCCAAGGACTTATCCCAGGACATGGCGACGACCGTGCCATTTTGATAGGCTACAAACCCGGTGACATCGGCCGGCTCGATCCTGGCTTCAAACACCGCGGCGATCTCATCCGATTCAAAACCGGCGTTGTTCCGGGCGCGCAGCATAAACTTGTAGGTCCCGCTGGCCGGCGGCTTCCAGGCCGTTTTCAGCTCCTTGGTGCGGGCGATCTCCGCGCCGCTATCCCAGTCCAGCCCGACCTTGAGCGAATAATCCTGCAAGTCCAGATCGGTAATTCCCGTCCAGGCGATCTGGAGGTTGGAGCGGTCGTTGGGATCGGCGGCGACGGTCAAGCCTTGCGGCGGAGACGGATTCAGGTCAAACCTGCCCTCCACCGGCGCCGGATTGAGGCTGGTCTTGCCGGCCTTATTGACCGCGGCGATCCAAAAACGGTAGAGCCGCTCGGCGGCGATCGACGCGTCGCAGACCAGTCCGGTCAGCCGGGTGGCAACCACCGTGCCCAGGTCCCAGTTGGCCCCCTCGCGGATCTCGTAATAATCCAGATCCAGGTCGGGAATGGCGTTCCAGGTCAAACGGACTTTGCTGCGGTCGTTCCCCCATTGTTCCGCCGCGAAACCGGCGACATCCGAGGGCTCGATGTTGGCCACCGTCGCCAGGCTCAGCGGATTGGAATACAGCCCGCCCACGTTCTTGGCGCAGATCAGGAAGGTATAGCTCCCGCTGGCCGTCACCGAATAGGTGTAGCTGGACTCGCGGGTGGTTCCGATGAGCGTCGCCGACTCCCAGGCGCCGCCACGGCGGATCTCGTAGTTCACCAGGTCGGTATCGGCCACCGGTTGCCAGGTGAGCACCAGCTGGGCGTGGTTGGCCGGGCTGGGAGCGATGGTTCCGGGCCCCGGCTTGCTCGGCTTGAGGGCGATGGCGAGAGACTTGGCGGCGGCATTGGCGCTTCCGACTCCGCCGCTGGTGATGGCCTTGATCAAGAAGTTCGCCGTCTCCTCGGCCGTGACCATCTTTTCCAGGGCGGTCGTCTTCAGCCCGGTCGCAAAGACGGCGGCGCTGTCCCAATTGGCGCCCTTCCGGATCTCGTAATGGCTGAGGTCGCTGTCGGCCACCGGATTCCAGGCGAATTGCAAAATCCGCCGGTCCAGCGGGCTTTGCTGGATGGTGAAGCCGGTCACCGCGGCCGGTTCCGCCTGAATGGTGATGGCCAGATTCAACGCGGACGAATAAAAGCCGGCCTTGTTGCGGGAACGCGCCGCGAAATGGTGGACCCCGCCCGATCCGACGGCAAATGGATAGCTCGTCTCGCTGGTCCGGGCGATGACGGTATTCTCATACTTCAATTCGTAATAGTCGATATCCAGGTCGGGCACTTTTTCCCAGGAAACCTTCAGTTTGAGCCGGTTGTCATAGTCCGAAAGCACGCTGCCGCCGCCCGGCTGATTCGGGGTGAGCGTCACGCTGACGATCTGCGCCGCCGGGTCGTTACTGGCGAAACCGGCCTTATTGACCGCTTTGATCAAGAAGGTGGCGGTCTCCTCGGCGGTCGCCACATCGTCGTAGTAAGGGTTGCCGATCTTGGTCGCCACCACGGCCGCGCTGTTCCAGAGGGCGCCCTTGCGGATCTCGTAATAGGCGAGGTCCTTGTCTGCAATCCCGGTCCAGCGGCATTTCAAAATCCGCCGGTCGGTGTCGCTTTGCTCCACGACAAAGCCGGTCACATTGGACGGTTCGACGCCGGCGTTGAACGCTAAATTCAGGACAGTGGAGCGGAACCCGGCGGTATTGCGCGAGCAGATCATGAAATTATAGACGCCGCTGGCGCCGATTCGGTACTGGAGGCCGGTCTCTTTGGTGACGCCGACCGCCGCGCCGCTGTCCCAACTGTTCCCCAGCCGGACCTCATAGGCCGCCAGGTCCTTGTCGGATACGGCCGACCAGGAGATCAGGAGATTGGAGCGGTCATTGGCGTCCTGGAGCACCGTCCCGGCAGTCGGCGCGTTCGGTTTGGCCTCGACATAAAGGCTCTTCCCGGCGGCATTGACCGAGCTGTTGCCGGAGTTGTCGACTCCCTTGACCCAAAAGGCATAGTTGCCGCTGGCCGGAACGGTGTAGGAGGAGGTCAAATCGGTGGTCAGGCCGCCGATCTTGGTCCCGGCGCTCCAGGAAGCGCCGACCCGGACCTCGTAGCCGCGCAGGTCGGGATGGAGCACGGGATCCAGCGCCGGCCAGGTGAGGATCACCCGGGCCCGGTTGTAGTCGTCCTGGACCGCCGTCAGGCCCGCCACGTCGCCGGGCGGATCGGACTTGCCGGTCAGGCGGAACGCTTCCGAAACAGTGCCCGCGGATTCGTTGCCCAGGCGGTCCACGGCGCACACTTTGACTGTGACGGTCTGGGTATTGGGAATCGCCTTGATGGTATAGGCCGGCTCGGGCGTGGCTCCGGCGAAATTCCAGACGGCGCTCCCGTCGAGCGCGTAATAGACCCGGAATTCCCTGACGATCTCCCCGGACGGCCGGAAGCTGACCCGGATGTCCGAGAGCGCCGTGCCGTCCCGCAGCAGAAAGGTATTCTCACTGAGCCGCACCTCGCTGACGTCGGCCGGGGCCGGCTTGGCGGTGGCGGTATACGTGAGCGTCGCCGCGCCGCAGGGGTTACCGAACTGATCGAGAGCGGCCACCCGGATCGCGTATTGTCCGGGCACGCCGACCTGCCAGGAGAAAGCGGCCTGCGGCGCTTCGATCTTCTGGACCTTGCGGCCGTCGATCTCCACCTGCGCGCCATAGTACATGCCGCGCGACGGAGTCCAGGCGATATCCAGCCAGACCGCGCCCGTTCCATCCATATGATGGCTGGCGATGAGTCCCGAGAGCGCTTCCTTGCCGGCGCTATAATTCAAGGCCGGCGGTTCGTCGCCGCTCTCGTCGTAGACCGCTTCATTATATTCCAGCGCGCTGATCTTGCGCCGCTGGTTGACGTGATCCTTGGTGATGCTCAGGATCTTGAAGGGTTTAGCCACCTTTTGCACCGCGCCGAAGGAGTAGAGATCGCCCGCCGCCGGAACGGCGTCAAACGGGGTGATCACCTGCAAGGCCGCGGTCTCGATGAAGCTCTCCCCGCCCGGGCAGGTGTTGACCAGGGCCTTGTCGACCAGGGTGTCGTCGGCCAGGCGAACCTTCAGGGCGTAGCTCTGCCCCTCGTCCAGCCGGACCGGCCGGTCCAGGGTCACTCCGCCGGCCTCGGCCGCCACGATCCGGCCGCCGGCGCCCCAGAGCGGCACGTCGTGCTGGACCGCCACCACATCGCCGATGGTGCAGGCGATGCTGTCGGCCTCCGCCGACCAGGAGCAGGTGCGGGTGTTATAGCGGTTGGTCCGCAAGAGATAGCGGCCGTGCCGGTAAGCCTGCTCCAGCGTGACGCAGCCCCGCAGGGTGACCTGAGTCGGATTTTGCACCGTGGCCGCGGTGTTGTAGTCCGCCGCATAAACGGTGATCGTGTCGCGCTGGTAGTCCTTCCCCTTATTGAAGAAGGTCACCTCGATGGCGTTGGCCCGGTCCTTGGTGTCGGCGAACTGCTCGTTGAACGAATTCAGGCCGATGTTGGCCATGTTGAAAAGTTGCACCACCGGTTGGCCCGGCTGATCGCAGACGCAGCTGTAGCGGGTGCCTTTCAGAAAGACATTGCCCCGGCCCAGCGGCGCGATGAGCCGCAGCGCTTCCCAGAGGTTCTGGGCGGTGTCCAGGACCAGGTTGACCCGGAGCCGTCGTTTGGGGTCGGGCGTTCCGGCCGGGTCGTCGAGGCGGACCCCGTCGCAGCAACGGGCCCATTCGGCGAAGGCGTCGTAATCAATGCGATCCGCCGGGACGCCGCGCACCACATCGTGGCGGACTCCGGTCCGGCTGTCGGTGAGCCGGTAGAGCCGGTGGATCAGCCAGTAGCAGGCCCAGGCCGGGTTGTCGGCGTCGCGCGTTTCATAGCAGCCGCCCGCCGCGCCCCTGGGATTCCAGACCCAAACCTGATCGCGCGTCTGTTCCCAGGTGACCGTCGGCAGCCCGCCGGAGAGCTGGTCGGTGGCCAGCGCCTTGATGGCCAGCAGGATCTTGCCCGGCCGGACGAAATCATCATAGATGATCTGGGCCAGGTTCGACCACTGGATGACCAATTCGGAATTGGGTTTCGCCAGGCATTTCACGCGCACGTCATACTGGCCGGGATTCAGATGGTCGATGGAGATGGTGCTTTTGAAGGGCATCCGGGTGCTTCGCGAGAAGGACCACTCCTTAGTGTTCCAGGCGCTTCCCTCGGGCGCGTCGTGCAGGCGGTATTGGATCTCCGCCCGGAACTGGCCGGACTTCACCTCGCCGTCATCCATCCGGTACAGTCCGGTCGGAAAGTCGAGCGCGATCTCCAGGCCCTGTACGTTGTCGCCGGTGGTGGTGGCCGTCGCGTACTCGGCTGAAAGGGCGAAACTCAGCGGCTGCTCCACATAGGCATCGGCGAAGCCCGGAATGACGCTCTGATGATTCAGTCCGGCCCGTTTGTAAACCTTCACGCCGCTGTAGTTCTCCAGCGGATTGCCGTTGATCTGGATCGCGGCGATGCCTGGGACATGATCGACCGCATCGTCGGGATCATCCGGGTTGGACTCGCCGTCGCCATCGTATTGGCACGGTCCTTCGCCGCCGCAGAACAGGAGGTTCAGATACTGCTTGTCGTCCTCCACCGAGACATGGGACTGCAAGAGCTGCCCGCCGGTGCGGACTCTGCCGAAAGTGATCTGGACCGGATTGCCCTGGCCGATCTGATTCTGTACTCCGTTCCAGCCGTAAGTGAGGCTCTCTTGCTTCATATCCAGCTTGGCGGGGGGGAACCAATGAGACATGGCGATGCCGCCCACTAGATTCGTCGCCATAGCAGCTGCGTAACTCCATGGATTGGACCACGAAACTCCTATACCCCGCCAAAGACCTGATTCAACTAAATTTCCAACACCCATCGACAGCATCATCAAGCCAATGGAGGCCACCATTGACAGGATATTCTTTGATTTCGAGCTCCCTTTGGCCACCCGGGGCATGGCCACGATGAAGTCGCCCGGACCGGGCGTGGTCCGGCCATATTCGTCATCCGCCAGGATCCGGCCGTTGTGAACGATGTCGATCTCGGCCGGCTCCGCCGGATAGCTCCCCCGCAGATAGTCGAAGACCGGCTGGCCGGGGACGAAAGAGAGCTCACGGACCACCCGGTCCCGTTCGATATCGAAAGGATTCTTAATGATTACCAGTGTAAGCTGATTCAAGCCATCACCTCTTTCAAGAAAGGATCATTTCAAGTCATTTCCTCGGTCCCGCTTGCCCCGCCGTCTCTTTGAACTCCTCCCCCGGCACATAATAGCCGACGATCGCCTGTTTCCAATAGAGGTGATCGGTCCGTTCGATGCAGGAGAAGGCTTTTTCCCGGGCGTGGATGAAGCGGCCCGCACCCAGGTAGACGCCGACGTGATTGCCGACGGCGGAGTTGAAGCGCATGAAGATCAGGGACGGAACCGGCGGCTCGCCGGCGGTGATCTCCTTCCAGCGCCGTTTCTCCCGCTGGTAGGTGCGGAAGATGGCCGCGCTGTCGTAGGCCCCGATCCGGTAGTCTGGCAGCTCCACCCCGAAGCGGCGGAAGACCTCCAGAGCCAGCCCCCAGCAGTCGTATGCCTCCGGCCCCCGGCCGCCGTCGGCGAAAGCCTTGCCGACCAGATCAGCTACTGGGGACGGGTTCATTGGAACGGTAAAAGCCGCCCGGATTCAGTGTCGGTTCGCCGCCAAAACGGGCCGCGTTCTGGCGGGCGCGGCAGCCGTCCAGGGTGTGGGGGCAGTCGGGGTACACCTCCTTGACGGCTTGGCTGACGCCGCACTCCGGGTCCTCCGGCCCGTAGGAGAACGGGCAGAAATCCGCCAGATAACGGCGGGCCGGCACCCTTTGGATGGTGGTGAAGTCCGGTCCCAGGGTGAAGACGACCCAGTTGGCGTCGGCCCTGGTCTGCTGCACCGCGAAGCTCTCCCGGATCAGCGGCCCGTCGGCCGCGTCCAGATGGGCGGCGTGCACCACGTACAGGGTGACCTGGGTCCCGGTGGCGCCGTTGGTATCCTCCAGATACTGCGAGATGGTGCGGTCGATGTTGCAAACTTTCAGATCGACCCGGGACAGCTCCTTGCCGTCCTCGGTGATCTCATCCAGTTGAAAGGGAAAGGCCGTCCAGGTGTCGCCGGACCCGGCCGGCCATTCGATATCCTCGTTATTGTGAACCACCCGGATCGGTTCCAGGTCCGGAATGTCGATCCGGAGCAGCACCAGAAACGGGCTGTCGCTGGCGAGCCGGTTCTTCTCCAGGATCGCCGCGGCGGGAAGTCTCTGCATATCCATGCCTCCTTTATCATGCTATGGAAGAACGTCCGTCACTTGCAACGGGAGCGGCGCCGGAGCCGGACCGGGGGCTTCCCGGGGGTGCGCCGCAATAGATATTCCCGTTCGTTCCGGCGGTACTCGCGGTATTCGGCCTCGAACTCCGCAGCCTCCAGCCCCTTGGCTGCGAGAAAGCACCTCACCCCGGCGGGCAGCCGCTTGGAGAAGCCCCGCTTCAGATAATACAGGCTGGAATAGCTGATGTCGGCGGCCAGGCAGAATTGGCCGTTGTTATAGCCATACCGTTGCATCAATTCCACCACGGGATTTTGGTTCATGACAGTTCGTCTCCTTTTCGTTTTTTCACCCGGATCCGGGTGCATCATGAAAATGCACCTTTTTTGGGTTTCAGCCGCGCCAGGGCCCGTCATTCGCGGCGTCGCCGCCGGAATCGTTCAGCCGGCCCTGGATCGTCTTCATGATCTGGTCCAGCAACGGCGCGGGCCAATTCTTCAAGACGCAGATCTTCTGGAGATTCTCCAGAATTGAGTAGCTCTCGGTCAAAATGATGAAGCTCTCGATGACGGTGCGGATCACCGCGGTCAGCTCGGTCTGGCTGCAGAAGTTGCCCAGGATCAATAGGAATAAGTAGATACCCAGCTTCACCAGGCCGTGATAGAGGCGGCGGCTGTCCGGCCGGACCGCCGGATTGGCCCGGGCATGGTAAAACCCGGTGCCGAAATCCGCCAGCCACAACAGGATCACCGTGCCATAGACCGGCCGGAAGACCGGCCCGAAGAGCAGCTTCAGCAGCCACAAGCCGACCCCGGCCACGATCTTGGCCAGCGGAAACTCGGCCAGCCGTTGCAGGACATGAATCAGCCATGCTTTATCGTCCATACGGTTCACTCCTTTTACAAAAAAGCCATGTTAAAAGCCGGTCCCGTGGGGGTACCGGCTATGTGGGTGTCGTTTGCCGAATCATAAGGTCGAAACTTTGTTGTCAGGCCTTTCCTCCTCTCCTCCTTGGCAGGGAAAGAATTGGAGGTTAGGTCGCTTAACGCTTCCTCACGCCTCCCGCAAGGTCACTTCCCCGGACCACAGTCCGGGCGCGATGTTCTTGAAGGGCTGCTTCTCGGCGAAGCGCACCGTGTAAGTGATCCCGGTGACCGGATGGGTCCAGTCGAAGACCATGCTCTTGCCCCTAGCGGTGTCCCGCCAGAAGGTCATCAGTTGTTGATAGTCGGCCTCGCGCAGCGCGGTCCAGGAGAGAGTCCACTTGCCCCGCGAGCGGGTGAAGCGCGGCCGGCTGATCTCGCTGCCGTCCTCGAAGCTGCTGGCGATCCCGACATCCTCCCACTCCTCGGTCAACGGATAGACCGGCGCGGCGATGGCCGGAAATACGATCTCACTCATTTTGCTCTACCTCCCCGCGTATACGACGTCGCGCACCCCGCCGACATTGCGGGCCAGGGCGTCCAGCCAGACGTCGACCACATAGCGCTGGCCGTCGAAGTGCGATTCCTGCTTGGCCGTCACCTGCTGGCCGCTGTTGTTGATGACGTTCACCGTCACCTGCGGCGCGGCTTGCTTGCCCGAACCCAGCTGGTGATTGGGAATGATCGTCCCGCTGGTATTGGGGACGAACACCTCCGGTCCCCGCTCGCCAACGATATAGGTACTTCCCCCGGTAACCGAGCCGCCCTCGGCTTTGAAGAATATGCCGGTTAAGTTATTCACAAGCATGTTTAGCATATTATTCGCGAACGATTGAACAACGTTATTGGCGAGACTCTTCAGATAATCACCGAAACTTTTCATTTTACCGTTTAAAACATCTTGGAATATAGCATCAACGGTAGTGCTGGCGGCCGTCTGAACCCCTCTCTGCCAGGCATCTCCGATGCCAGTAATCGGCATTGGCTTTGAGGTCGTCAACTCGGATTTATCTGATTTGTCGGATTTATCTCCGGTCTGACCCGGATCCGTGGTCTCGCCCGTTTTTTCGCCACCATTCTTCCCATCACCGTTCTTCGCGCCCGGTTGGTCGGCCGCGGGTGTTTGGTCTTTGGCGGGAGTGCTTCCGCCCTCCGTCGCTTTTTTGGGATCGGTCGTCACCGGGGTTGTCGTGGATGTTTTCTCGGCGATGGGAAGCTTGTCGATGGCCTCTTTAATCTTCTTTTTGAAGTCCTTCCAAAGATCGTCCAGGTGTAATTCCTTTCCGGTAAGAATATTCGTAATAATACTGCTGGCAAAGGCCTTGAAATTATCCTCGACGATCTGGTCGATCCGCTCCGACAGCGTTTTCTGCTCCGTAGCGCCGGTTCCGGCCTCCGGCGTATTCCCGGCGCTTGACTGCGCCTTCACCGGCGTCTGAGGTGTAGGGGCCGGGGTCGGAGTGGGAGTCGGCGTTGTCTTCTCGCCGCCGGCGCCAAGTTTATCGATGGCTTCCCTAATTTTTTTCTTCAGGTCCTGCCAAAGGTCGCCGAATTTGAGCTCTTTTCCGGTAAGAATATTCTTGAAAATGTTTGAAGTGAAGTTCTTGAAATTCTCCTGGATGATTTTTAAAATCTGATCCGTTAGGGCTTGTTTTTCCTTAGCCGGATCGGTTTTCTCCGGTTCCGTCTTGGTCCCTTCGGGTTGAGTCGTAAGCTTCGGCGACTCCTTCTTCTTCTCCGGCTGGGGCTCTTCCTTTTTCTTGTCGGCGATGGGGATCTTATTGATCGCATCCCTGATCTTGTTCTTCAGATCCTGCCAAATTTCATCCAGGGATTTACCGCTGAGAATATTCTTCAACAGATCTTTGGTAGAACGTTTCAGGTTATCCTGAATGATTTTCATGATCTGATCGGTCAGCGTTTCTCCGGCCGTTTCACCAGCGCCGCCTTCCTTGGCCGGCGTTGTGCCGCCGGAACCCGATGTGGTTTTGCTTTTGCTCACCAATTCCTGGACCGACGTTGATACTTTGTTCAAGGTTTCACTGATCTGCTGGAGCGTCTTACTAGAAGCTTCCGACAGATCGGCCAATGCCTTTAGCTGTGTACTTATGGTTTGATCCATTTCACTCAAAACGATCACCCCTCCTTCCTCAATCTCTCCATCTCTCCCATCTCCAAGCGGCGCAGCTTTCCGAAGACCGCCGGCGTGACCTCGATCCCGTGGATCGCGGCGATCTGCAGCACCGCCGGGTAATCCAGGCCGACCGGAGCGCCCAGGCCAATCCGCCACTGGGTATTGGCGAGCAGCCAGAGTTTCCAGGCCGGCCCGTTCTCGGGCAGGAGCTCCGGGCAGCGGTCCTCGCAGGACTGGCAGTCATGCCGGACGCCGGTCCGGTCCTGGGTCTCGTGGCAGAGGGCGCAATAGCGGTTGCGCCCCTCCGCCCACCAGGACCAGACCGTCAGGAGTTTTTTGCCGCGGCCTCGCTCACGCTGTAGGTCAGCTGATAGGTGCGGGTCGCCAGCTCCAGACAGCTCGAGTACGGGGTATTGCCGAAATCGAAGTCCCGGTACACATGGTCGAGCATCCAGTCGACCATCTCCGCGTTCACCTTCATGGTGAGATCGTCGGCGCGGAAGGCGGGATCGAGCCCGGCCTCGCGCAGCGCCTTGATCTCGGCCCGGGTCAGCGCCCGGGCTTTCGGCATCGTTGGATTCATAGCAGATTCCTCCTTGGTTGATTTGAATGATATGCCTATCTCCTAACCCTCGGCCCTTTGCGGCTGATGTCCGTCCTTGGGCGCCGCAAGCTTAAACCTTCCTGGCTCTGGCTTCCCGGATCGGGAAACCACCGGGCTCCGGGGCTCAAAAGCCTTTGGGCTTCGTAGGATATCGGTTGCTCGCCCAGGTCCGGGCCTGAGCCACGCTGGTTCAAGCCCGGTCCATGGATGGAGTACCCGGGGGAGAGCCGAGAGAGAGGATAGATCGTTCCGCCTTACGCGTAGGTCGTCTGGCCGTTCTTCAGGGTCACCACCAGCGCGCCGCCTTGGGCGTTGTTGCCGTAGAAGGCGCGGTAGGGCAGCTCCACCAGGATCCCTTTGGAGCCTTCGATGCCGGGGGCGTTCCGTTCGTAGACGATCTCCGGCAGCAGGAATTCCAGGCTATGGGCGCCGTTGGTCAGCTTGAGCGAGAGCGAGGATTCGGTCCCGGCCAGCGCCTTGTCGAGTAATGCCTTGTTCTCGAAGAAAGCCTTGATCTCGCCGGAGATCTTCATCTGGCCTTCGGGGAGACTGGTCCGGTAGCCGCCGCCGCCCAGGGTGTAGCCCTCGGGTAACAGGCCGAACTCCACATTCAGGGTGGCGTTGGTCACCGTGGCGATGCTGGCGCCGCCTTCCTGGATCGAGGCTTGGTAATTATTGAAGCGGGCCAGGTTGATCGCGGTCGGGCTGGCCACGAAGCTGGCGGTGGCGACAGTCTCTTTGGCGCCGAGAATGTCGATGTTGGCGACCAATTCGGCGTCGCCGCCCAGGTTGAGGGCGAACTTGTTGACCTTGCAGCCGTTAAAGAGCTCGTAGACCCCGATATCGGGGAAGCCTTGCTCCAGCACCAGCGACGGCTGGCTGTCCCCGGCCTTGAAAACGTGGCTGTAGGGGTCGGCGCTGCCGGTGGTGACCGGCGCGCCGAACATCGCCTTCAGCCAATAACCGATGCCGACTTCGTCCACCGGCGCCACCACGGTCCCGGAGACATCGATATTGCCCCGGACCGGTTCGGCCGGATCACGCCGGCCGCTGACGGTGGCCGAATCGACCAGATTCTGTTTGGACTTGACCTGGGCCGAGTTGACCGGGAGTTTGAATCCGGTGGGCGAAGCCGGGGTCTGCCCGTAGCCGGACTCGAAACCCGCCACCAATTGCGCTTTGAAACCTCTTGCTTGTGCCATGATATAGGCCTCCTTATTTTATTGAATTCAATATTAATCCAAGGGATGAAATGGCGGCATTAATAGTTCAGCCCGCCGCCCATGGCGGGCACGATATACAGCTTGACCTCCATCGCGCCGGTGAAGCGCGGCGAATAGCCGCCGGACGCCAGCGCCTCCTCGGTCAGTGGGAAATACTTGACATAGGAGATGGGATTGGCCGGGCTGGCCTGGGCGATCTCATCCAGGATCAACTGCCCGAGCTGGTCGCAGTCGTAGATCCCGGCCAGCTCCGTGACGCCGTCGGCCGCGGTCCGGTCGGGATTGACGATCGCCCATTGCACCGGCACCGCGTAACGGTATTGCTTGCGGTCGGTCCCCTCCGTCTTCCAGCCGGGCTGGATCAGGATATAGGGGCAGTCGGCGTCGGCCGGCGGCCGAGCCGGATCGCTCCCGACGAAGATGGCCGGGGCCTTGCCGTACTTGGCCTGACAAAAATCATGAATCGTCTGGCTCTGCCGGAGCCGGTCCCGCCAGCCGGCGATAATGCCGGTGAGTAACAAACCTGGAACCATTGGGATTCCCCCTTTCCCCGCCGTTCCCGTCCCGGATCCTGGAATCCGGGACGGGAGCGGCAGCGACTTCTGTTTGGAACTGCAGTTTTACTTTCTTTGGTAGGCCTACGTTCTTCTGCTTCTGGCTTTCTTCTTTTCGGTTCCGCGTTTCGCGGGGCGCGGCCGTTCCTTCTCGAACCGCCGCGTAAAAAAACCGCTCCCCATCGTCCGGACGATGGGCAACGGTCGCGGTCCGGCGCGCGCGGCGCCGGAGCCATCTATGTCGAATCCGCTCCCGGGACCGGTCCCGCCGATCCTTCGATCGGCTGCCGCGCCGGAAAAACGGATGAACGACCCAGCCCGGCCGGAGGACGCCGGGCATCAAAAAATCCGCCGGCCAAAACGGCTCAAAGCGGATGATAGTGTCTTTGATTCTTTCTTTTCGGTCGATGGTATCATTATATCACGGGTAAACCCGGTTTGGAGTATCGCTTCCGTATCCGGTTTGTACGGCGTTCCCCGCTCCGGTCTTCTCATTAGTGAACAGCAGAAACAAAAAATCCGCCAGCTTTAGTTAAGGATGGATTGAGCTTCTCTCGATTCTGGCGATGGTACCATTATATCACGGGTGAACCCGGTTTGGAGTATCGCTTCCGTATCCGGTTTGTACGGCGTTCTTCCCCAGCCTTTTCCCTGAGCTCTAACCCTCATTCTTGCTTTCTTCCCGACATTGGACTCGCGTCGGCCGTCCCTGGCCTTCCCGGCCCCGAGGAGAAACGAAGGTCTTGTAGGCCGCCAAACTTCTTAACCCCCAAAAGGCTCCACCGCACTGTAGTTCGTTTCTCCCTGAGGGAGAAAGATAGAATGAGGGGTGGGTCCCAGAGCCAGTTTCTTATTCTTTGGCGGATAACTTGATAATCATCATGCGACTGGGTATCACTCCCCGCGCCCGGCCTCCCTTACCGGCGGTATCCGGGTCAATGCCGCGCGACGGCGGTGATTTCATCCGCCAGCGACGCCGCGCTATTCCCGCTTCACCCCGTCCGCCGCCGCTGCGCCGGCTCCGGCTCCCGGAGCAGCTGCGGCGCGGTCAGGATGCCGCGCCGGACCGCCGCCGCCAGCACCCCGGGGTCGGTCAACGGCTGATCCTGGCTGAGTCCGGCGACGGCCTCAATGATCCGCAACGCCTGGTCGAGCAGTTCCCGCTTGCGCAGCAGTACCGAGCGCTCGTGGCGCATATCGGGCATGCCCTGCCAGGCGTCGCGGATCACCCCCTGAACGATCTGGCAGCTCTCCACGATCTCGGCCGGAGTGGCCGCGTGATCCCCTTCGCAGAAGCCCACCACGTGGACGATATGCGGCCGGACCTGGAGCGACAATAAAGTTGTGGCGGCCAGCTGGCCCTTGGCGATGGCCGGCTGCGGCGCCAGGCTGGCCAGTCCGGCCCGGACCTCGCGCCAGATCCGGAAGTTGTCGTCCGCCAGCTGCCCGACGATCTCCAGCTTGGCGAGCATCTTGGCCAGATCGGCCGCTGGCGCGATCCCCGCCGGCGTATTCCACATCAGTTGCAGGATGAAGTCGTTCACGCCCTGAGCCTTGGCGTTAAAGGCCGCCAGGTACGCCGCTCCCACGGCCACCTCGTCGGCGGCGCCGCGCAGGCTCCATTGGTGGGCGTCATTCACCTCCACCGGCAGCTGGCGTTGGGCATACCAGGCCATCGCCGCCTGGTTTTCGCGGATCGCCGCTTCCAGCGGCCGCTCCGAACGGCCGTCTAGGGCGCTGTACCAAAAGAGGGGGATCGCCGCCCAGGCGTTGTGCAGTTCCCTCACGCTCAACTCCGCCCACTGCAGCAGGTCCTGGGTCCCGCTATAGATGCGCAGCAGCGGATAGTTGCCGGTCTGGGCGGCCCGGTACAGCCGGCCCAGATCCTCCGGCCGGCGCAGCGGCACCCCTCCGGCGCCCTGCTGAGCCGGGTCCATCTTTTCCGGCCGGAAGAAAAACTGCTGGGCGTTTTGATCGGGGCCGATCGAGATCACATCCAGCGCCTTGGATTCGGCCAGCGTCGCCACGCCGCGGACGGTCTCCTCCAGATCGGGCAGTCCGAAATGGTGCCGGATGATCGGGTACGGCTCCTGCAGCGCGATCCGCTCCCGGAAAGTCCGGCCCCAGGAATTCTCTCCGGGGGCGTGCGGCTTGCCCTGCAGCCAACGGCGGACCTCGGCCTCGTTCTCCGTGCCGTCGAAAGTCATGGCAAAGATTCCGCTCTGTTCGGCCTCGCGGCAGACCGGCGGGGTTCCGCCGCAGAGCCAGACCGTCTTCTCCACGAGCTTCTCCTCCCGGAGCCTGGTGGCCAACTCGGCAAAGAGTTTCGCCGCCACCTGGGGCGTTAGGCGGTAACTGAGCGCCACAAAGTCCGGCCGTTCGGCGGCCACCGCCTCCAGGATCGCCGCCACCGACCAGCCGACTCCGGCGAAGACGGTTTGATAGCCGCATTCCTCGGCCAACTGCAGAAAGCGGTGGATCCCCGCCACGTGAATGCAGTTGCCAAGCGTGCAACCCCAGATCTTCAAGCCGTTCACCTTCATCTAAAATCCCTCCAATGCGATATGCCGGATCTGCTTCTGGGTGAGGCCGGCCAGGCCCATCCGCTCGACGGTCCGGCCCTCCCGCCAATAGTCGCACTCATTCATCAGTCCGGCCAGCCCGATCAGGTGCCGGATCGTCGGCGTGGCCACGCCCAGGGTCTCGCCGATGGAAGCGATGGGCACCAGGCTCATCGGCACGTCCTCCCAGAGATAGCGGTGGTCGATGGTGGCCGGCGCCTGAATCCCCTTGTAGCCGGAGTTATTCCTGATGGCCTGGTAGAGCGTTTTGCCATGGGCGTCGTAGGCCATATACAGCCACTCCCGGGCGGTCATCGCCCGGATGCCGAGCGCCGCCGCCACCGCCACCCGTTCGGCGTCGACCCGCTCCAGCACCTGGGCCACAGCCTTGGTGATCCCCTCGAAATAGAACTGGAACTCGCCCCGGGTCGACTCGATCCGGGCCGCGTTCAACACCATCAGCGCCGGATGGAAGACCGCGCCGATATTGTCGAGGCCGGTCTTGATGACATTATCCCCCGGCACGAACTGCGGGAAGACCGGATGGATCCGTTCGAGCAGGTCGACGGTCTGATGGCCCGGCAGGGCGGCCAGCGGCACCGAGTTTTTGATGCCGAAGACCTTCACCTGGCCCGGATTGGTGTTGCGGCAGGCATAGAGCAGGGTCTGGGCCTCCCCCAGCAATACTTCTTGGTGGACGCCCGCCTCTTTGAAGACTTGGCGAAACTCGAAGGCGCCGCCGGTCCGGCCGGGGTTCAGGATGATCGCCTGGCCGTCGCGGAGATGGGGGGCCAATTCCGCGGCCAGATAGCGGTGGCCGCTGGCCGGGACCACCACCATCAGCACATCGGCGTCGCGGACCGCCTCGGCAATGTCCGAGGTCACCAACTCAACCGGACCTTTTCCTTCCACCACGCCCGACAGCTCGATCCCGCCGGCGTTGCGGATCGGAATCAGCCGCGCCTCGCTGCGGTTGAACAAACGCACCGAGTAACCCATGCATCCCAGATGTCCGGCCATGGCCATGCCGCCGTGGCCCGCTCCCAATACTGCAAAACGGAGTTGACTCATATTCGGATACCCCCTTCATTTGGGTTGTTTTTTGGTAACCGATAGGTCTCTCAAAGAGCTGTGGTAACCCGGCTAAAAAGCCGGAAGGGTCACAGCGATTGCTTGAAGCAAGTGATAAAGTCAGCCGGCAGCGCCTCCCAGATCTCGACCGGCTTTAATAGGTATTCATGATGGGTGGTTCCCAGAAGTCCGGCAACATGCTGGGCATAATCCCGGTCGGCGCCGTCCTCCGTAGCCACGCTGAAAGTGTGCATCTTGGTCCGGTCCTCGCGGATCAGGGCGGTGATCAGGCTGGAATCCAGCCCGCCCCTGAGAAAGCTGCCCAGGGGCACATCGGCCATGAGCCGTTTGCGGACCACCGCCCGGAGCCGGGCCCTGAATTCGGCCAGGCGCTCCTCCCAGCTCATCTCGGCTTCAAATTTGCGCGGCATCCGGTAGTAGGGCTGGCAGTCCTGGTCGGCTGCTGTCCGCCCGCCGGGTCGACGATGGCCAGCCGGGTGTGGCCCAGCTTGAACCAGTCGCCGACCGCCACTCCGTGGTCGTCGGGGCCGCGGTGTTTCAACTTAAAGAGCGGCAGCGGCAGCGCCGCGATGTCATTCCCAAAATAGCCACAGATGCCGCACATCAAAATTCCTCCTTAGATTGTCGTCGTGTCGTGCCGACGCCCCGGAAAACGGTTTGAGATACGCCGCACCCCGCGGGAGAGGGCTCTTCCGAAACTTCGGCCGGGGGAAAAGTATAGGGGATTCCGTTCCGGGGATACGAAAAGGCCATGGAGGAAAGACCATGGCCTAAAAAACCAGTTTGACCTCTCTTGCAACGCTGACGAAGTTAGCTGACGGGTTCGGATTGAAGAGTAACCCTAGCCGGCCGAGGGGTTCGGCCGTCATTCACCCCGGAAATTGGTTCCCCCGTTCCCCGGTTATGGGGATTAAGCGTTCCTGGCAATTATGCGGTTGTTTGGCGAGGCCGCGTCCGGCTTCAAGCCAGCCACGGCGCGAAGTGGTTAAGCTTTATTTTAACAAAGTTGACCAAAAAAGTCAATCTGACCCTATTGCCGTCCGGCTGCGGCGCCTGCCCCAAACCCGCGCCGGCTCAGCTGTTTTTGTGAAAAAGCGCCTTCCTTAGCAAATACAGGATCTTGCCCGGCTGATTCCGGATCTCCAGGTCATCCACTTTTTCAAGCTCTTTCATCAAGGGGACGTTGATCGAGGCGCTTTTGCTAACCCCCAGAATCTGGCTGGCATAGACGCTACGATGGCCGGCCGCGGTGTAGCTGACCAGACAGGCAATGGCCGCGTATGGGCCGATCTGCGGTCCTAAGATCTCAATCGCCATGACCGATGCGGCGATGGGCGTGTTGGCCGCCCCGGCCAGCAGGGCCACCATGCCGATGGCCGCGAAAGCGCCGGTGTTCAAATGAAAGAGCTGGGCCAACGCGCTCCCGGCGGTGGAACCGATGAAAAAGACCGGGGTCAGGATGCCGCCGCTCCCACCCATGCTCAAGGTAATCGCGGTGAAAAGAATTTTGCCCAGGAAAGCCAGAGGCGGCACCGGGCCGCCGTTGATGGCCGCCTCCAGGGTCTCGACGCCGAGCCCCAGATAGAGCGGGGAGAAGATCAGGGCCAGTCCGGCCAAGATCGCGCCGCCGACCAATCCCAGCCACGGCTTCCCGACCGGCAACTTCTTCGCGTAGGTCTCGGCGAGCTTTAGGGCTTCCACCAGCAATAACGCGACGAGGCCAAAGAAGACCCCGGCCAACAGCATCTCCATGAGGAGCAACTGCGAAAAGCGGGGCAAGAGGATCGCCTGGTGAAAATAGTGAATCCCGAAGCTGGTGGCGATCTGGAAACTGACGATGGCCGCCACCAGCGCCGGAAACAGCACTTCCTGCAGGACTTTGCCCAGGACCAGCACTTCCACGGCGAATAGCGCCCCGGCGATGGGCGTCCCGAAGACCGCCGCGAAACCGGCGCTGATGCCGCAGATGACCAGCTTCTTGCGGTCTTCCTTGGTCAGTTTCAGGAGATCGGCCATGGACGAGGCCATGCCCGCGCCGATCTGGGCGCAGGGTCCCTCTTTGCCGGCCGAACCGCCGAAGGCCAGCGTGATAATGGTGGCGACCAGCTTCACCGGCACCACCATCAGTTTGATCTTGCCCCAGCGTTTATGAACCGCCTCGATCACCTTCTCGGTGCCGTGCCCTTCGGCGTCCGGCGCCAGATGCTTCACCAGCAGGCTGCTGAGGAAGAGCGCCAGCGGCAGCAGCAAGAAATAGTAGCGGTGCCCCTGGACCGCCGCGCCGCTGAGGCCCAGCGCCTTCAGGAAGACGGTCGTCGACAGCCCGACCACCAATCCGACCAGCGTGGCCAGGATCGCCCATTTGATGATGCTCACGAATAATACCGTTTCCTCTAAGAAAGTCTTGCGCATGATATCCCCCAATGGAATCGTCGGATGGAGCGACGCCCCGCCGCGCCTCATCTCCATCGCTTAAATTTTGGCTTCAATTGCCAGGACGGACTGGAACAGACTCGAAAACACGCCAAATACCGCGATGGGCGTCCGACCCGATCGCGGCGGATTGCAAAATGGCTTTCCGGGTGGAAAAATCCGAGACCCATTTCTTATTTTACCCCTCGTAGCTGCAATTTTCAAGTTTGCAACCGGCTGGAACAAAGAATCCGGAGGTGAACCCCTAAAAATTTTTATTTGAAAAAAAGCCGGGCCGGCGCGGGGATTGTAAATTTTTTTTACAAATTGGATGGATAATGTAGGAATTGATGGAAAGGACAGCGAATGATCCGGGTGTTACAAAGGAGGGCGCATAGATGGATAGCGTTTTAATCATTGACGATGAGCCGACGATTCTGTCCGTGATGGAGGAGATCCTGTGCGAGGCGGGCTATGCAGTGAGCACCGCGGCCAGCGGTTCCGCCGCCCTGGAAAAACTCAAACGGGAGCCGCCGCCCCGGCTAATCCTGGTCGACCTGTACATGCCGCAAATGGGCGGGAAAGAGTTCCTGGCGGCGCTCGGCGCCATTCCCGAACTCCGGGATATTCCGGTGATCCTGGTCACCGGCACCATCCCCGACCCCAGCGAATTTCCGCCTCAAGGCACCTATGCCGATTCCATCGCCAAACCCTTCGACATCAACGATCTGCTCCAGCGGGTGGCGGCGCTGATTGCCGGGAATGCGGCGAAAGTGAGCTAAACCAAGCCCTTGGCCTACGCCAGGGGTGTACCAATCTTCGCTGGCCGGGGCGGATCACGCTCCGCCGCTCGGAGCGGCATATAGGTTGCAATCAGTTTTTATCCATTCAAAATCATTGCAACCTATTTCCTTGATTCATAAGTTGAAATAAATACCGCGATTTGTCCTTTTCCGGCCTCTTTCACGGCTGGAAAAGCTTATTCAAAAATTTATTTCAACTTATATAGCTTTGCCATGCTTGGGACGGCCACGCCGGAGGAGAGTGTGAGGTGAGCTTACAAACGATGGTCGGAGCGGTAAAGCAAGGGGTCAAACTTGTCCAATCGTTTCGTTCTCTTCGGGAAAACAGCGCTGCCGTCACGCCAACCGGGGCTTTCTCCGGTTTTAACTGGCCAATTCCTCCGCCAGACGATCGCGTTCGTTGAGCAAGCGGTCGACTTCGTCGCCCAGGCGTAAAACCTCCCAATCGGTCTGGCCTTTCTGTTCAAACAACCTGCCCAGCCGCTTCTTAATCTCTTCCAACCGCCTGTCTACATCTTTCAAACTACGCACTGCACTCGACTCCCCATCGTTTTTTCACACGTTAAAAATTATATCGCATTGACTCGAAAAGGCAAGTCACAAATTTGTTAAAATTTTCTAGCTGGGACATCTTCGAAACCCTTCTGCCGAGCGGATTTCGAGCCTTTGGCTTCGGGGATTTCCGGCTCGTTTTCTTATCATGCCAGTGTGGATACAATTGCCCCACCGCCGGCGGGCTGAAAGATTTTATATGTCGTATACGTCTCCGACAATCCGGGCGCCTGTACCGGGGTGGCCGCGACATCCCCAACCAGACGGCGCTTTTCAAATTGCCGCCTCTCCAAACCATACCCACAAAAAGTAAAGCTTAAACGAGGTTTGCCTGTGAATCGCCCCGCTGTTTGCGGCAGATCGCCCGCCATAGCCCGGAGAAGAATCCAGAGCCCCGATCCGGCGGCTTTATTTCCGCCCCCGGCGGGGCTATAGTATTAGAATGGATCGCCGAGGCAGACGGGCGGTTCAAAGTCAAAAGTCACAAGTTTGAAGTCATAAGTCATAAGTTCAAAGTCATAAGTTCAAAGTCATAAGTTCAAAGTCAAAAGTCAAAAGTCACAAGTTCAAAGTCAAAGGCAGGGCAGGAATCTCCCCCAGCCTTCCACGACATTGGACTTACGTTTTTGGCCTACTTGACTTGGGACTTTGGACTTTGGACTTTCGACTTTGGACTTTGGACTTTGGACTTTGGACTTTGGACTTTGGACTTTCGACTTTCGACTTTAGAGACTTTAGACTTTAGACTTTCGACTTTAGACTTTGGACTTTTGTGGAAAAACGAAATCGGGTGAGAAAGCATGAATTGGTTAAAGCGGCTCATCATCGGGCGGCCTCTGGAGAATGAAGCGTTGCAACACGAGAAATACAGCGTCTTTTGGGGGTTGCCGATCCTGTCGAGCGATGTCATTTCCTCGGTGGCCTATGCCACCGAAGAGATCCTGCTGGTCCTGATCCCTGCCGTGGGGCTGTTATCCTACCATTATTTATCCTATATTTCCGGGGCGATCATTCTGCTGCTGGCGATCCTGACCGTCTCCTACCGCCAGACCATCCGGAGCTACCCTTGCGGCGGCGGGGCCTACATCGTGGCCTCCGACAACCTGGGCACCCGGGCCGGGGTGGCCGCCGGTGCGGCGCTGGCCCTGGATTATATCCTGACGGTGGCGGTCAGCATCTCCTCAGGCGTCTTCAACCTGGCCTCGGTCTTTCCGGTCCTCCTCCCCTATCAGGTGGAGCTGGCCATCCTCTTCCTACTGATCATCTTTATCGGCAATCTGCGGGGCATCAGCGAATCGTCCAAGCTGTTCGGCATTCCCGCCTATACCTTCATGTTCGCCATCATCAGCATGATCGTAGCCGGGATCGCCAAGGTGAAGCTGTTCGGCTACGTCCCGCCCGAGCCGGTCCTGAGCCACGCCGGGATGGAACCGTTGAGCCTCTTTCTGCTCCTGCGCGCCTTCTCCTCGGGCTGCGCGGCGGTGACCGGGGTCGAGGCGGTCAGCAACGCGGTGCCCAATTTCAAGGAGCCCGCCGCCCGCCATGCTCAGAAGGTCCTTTTCAGCCTCTCCCTGGTGGTGCTGATCCTCTTCGGCGGCCTCACGATCCTGGCCAACCTGTACCACGTCGTGCCCTCGGAGAGCAACTCGGTGCTCTCCCAGATCAATGCCCAGATCTTTGGGCACAGCTTCATGTATTATTTCGTCCAGTTCACCACCATGGTCATCCTGGCCCTGGCGGCCAACACCGCCTACGCCGACTTCCCGATGCTCTTCTCGTTGATGGCCCGGGACGGCTTCGCCCCCCGCCAGCTGTCGCAGCGCGGCGAGCGGCTGAGCTATTCCAATGGCATTCTGGTGCTGACCTTGGTGGCCGCGCTGCTCATCATCGCCTTCCGGGCCAATGTCACCCAGCTGATCCCCCTCTACGCGGTGGGCGTCTTCCTCTCCTTCACCCTGTCGCAGACCGGGATGACCCTGAAATGGATCCGCTCCCGCGAGCCGGGCTGGCTGCTCAAGGCGGCGGTCAACGGCCTCGGCGCCCTGGTCACGCTGGTCACCGTGCTGGTCATCGGCGTCACCAAGTTCCTGCACGGCGCATGGATCATCATCGTGGTCATTCCATTCCTGATGACGGTGCTGCTGAAGATCAAGCGCCATTACCTGGCAGTCGCCGAGCAGCTGCGGCTCTCCCCGGAGGAGCTGGAGGCGATCGATTTCGCCCGGGAGTCCTACCGCAACCACGTGATCGTCCCGGTCGCCAGCGTCAACCGGGCCAGCGTCCGGGCGCTGCGTTACGCCCGGACCATCTCAGGCAACGTGGTCGCCTTCAACGTGGCCACCTCGCCCGAGGCGGAGGAGCGGATCCGCGAGAAATGGGCCCACCTGAACACCGACATTCCGCTGGTGGTCCAATACTCGACCTACCGCAAGGTCATCGAACCGCTGCTGGAATTCATCGAGTCCTACGAGCTCCACAACTACCGGAAAGGCGACATGATCACCGTCATCCTGCCCCAATTCACGGTGCGCTCGCCGTGGCAGTGGTTCCTGCACAACCAGAGCCGGCTCTTCATCCAGCGCAGCCTGCTCCGGCACAAGCACATCGTGGTCGCGACCATGCCGCTCCAGCTGAGACTGGACCGGGAGGTCCTCCGGGACCCGCAGCCGCAACCGCGGCGCCGGCCGCTTCACCCCTGAAACTCGGCGGCGATCCGGTAAAAACGCCGCGCCTCCTCCAGCTCGCCCCGGGCCTCGTGGACCCGGCCGATCAGCGCATAGACCGCGCCGTCCGAAGGGTCGATGGCCAACGCCTTTTTGAGCTGGGCGTAGGCTTCGTCGGGGTTTCCCTCCGCCAGCAGCCGGCGGGCCGCTGCCAGGCAGGCGGCGGCCGATTCGGGCGGCGGCGGAGCCGGTTCCGGTCCGGCCGGCGCCTCCTGGGCCAGTTCCGCCAGGACATGGCGGATCTTGGCGGCGGTGAAAGGCTTCTGCAGATAGGCCACTGCGCCGAGCCGGGTGCAGTCCACCGCGTTTTTGACCGTGGCGAAGGCGGTCATGATGATCACCGGCGTGGCGATCCCCTGGCCGCGCAGGCGGCGCAGGACCTCGGTCCCGCTCAGCTCGGGCAGCTTGATGTCGAGGAAGATCCATTGAAAGGCTTCCGCCGCCGCCAGGGCCAGCGCCTGCTGGCCGTCGCAGGCGGTCCGCACCTCGTACCCCTCCACTTCCAGACAGGTCGTCAGCAGGGTCCGGATGTTCTTGGTATCGTCGACTACCAGGACTTTGGGCCGCATGGGTCCGTCACCTCATTCCAATAAAATAATCTGTGATTATCAAGTTAACTTGAGTAGACGGAGGGATCCATCGAACTGACCCCTCCGGCCCGCTACTCCGCCAGCCCCAGCGTGAACAGGAAGGTGCTGCCCTCGTCCATCCGGCTCTCGCACCAGATGGTCCCGGCGTGGGCGGCCACGATCTCCTTGGCGATGGCCAGCCCCAGGCCGGTGCCGCGCACCTCCAGATCGTACCCCCGCACCTGAACGAACTTGTCGAACAGCTTATCCAGATATTCGGAGGGAATGCCCAGGCCGGTGTCCCGCACCGCCACGCAGACCCGGCCCTGGCGGAGGCCGGCGCTGACCCGGATCTCGTCCCCGGCGCCAGTGTATTTGAGGGCGTTGCCGATCAGGTTATTCAATACCCAGCTGATCTTCTCGGGGTCGGCCATCACCCGGGGCAGGTCGTCGGGGGCGTCGAAGCTCAGGCTGACCTCCCGGGCGGCGGCGATCCCCAGGAACTGTTTGACCGCCTTCTCAAAAAGGCCCCCCACCGCGCAGGGCTGGAACTTGAAGAGCGCCCGGGCCGACTCGATCTTGGAGAGCTCCAGGAGGTCATTGACCAGCTTGGCCAGGGCCTCGCTGTCCTCGTTCAGGGTCGCCACCAGCTCGCGCTGCTTGGCGTCCAGCGTGCCGATCTTTCCCTCCGCCAGCAGGCTCAGGCCCATCATCACCGAGGTCAGCGGGGTCTTGAACTCATGGGAGATGGTGGCGATAAAATCGGTCCTGACCTTCTCCAGCCGTTTGATCTGGGTGATGTCCTGGAGCAGGACCACCAGGTGGTCGGCAGCGGCGCCGGCGCCCGGCACCGGCCGCACGATGACGTGGTAATAGCGGTCCTCGTCCGGAGCGGGTCCGGGCAGCCGGAGCAGCTGCCGGTCCTCCCCGCCGCTCCCGGACCCCTCCCGGGCGGCGGCCACCAGCTCCAGCAGGCCGGCGTCGTGGGCCACCTCCAGTAGCTGCCGCTGGAGCGTCATTACCTCCGGTAACTGCCGCTGGAGCGCCTCCCCCTCGGCGGTGGCGAAGAGCTCCTCCCCGGCGGGATTGAGCAGTTGGATCCGATCATTGGCGTCCAGCACGATCAGCGGATCGGAGATGCTTTTGACGATGGCCAGCGACCGGTGCTTCTCGGCCATCAGCTGGCCGACGGTGCTCTGCTCGAACTGCATCAGCCGCCGGGTCATGCGGTTGAATTCCGCCGCCAGCTCGCCGATTTCGTCCCGGTAGACGATCTGCGCCTGCTGGCCCAGGTCGCCGGCACGCACCCGCTTGACCGTCTCCTTCAACTGGTCGATGGGGCGGAAGAAGCGGTCCACAAAATAGCGCGAGGCCCCGAAACCGCCGGCCACCGCCGCCAGCGAGACCGCCAGGACCAGGGCCAGCCCTTGCCGGGCGTGGGCCGTCGCCCGCTGCTTGCTCCGGAACATCGCCCGTTCGTTGAGGGTCTCCACCCGGTCCAGGCAGCGGCGGATCTCCTGCAGTCGGGGCCGGACGACGCCGTCGTAAAGGACCCGCGCCGGGCCTTCCCCCGCCTCCCGCCGCAGCGTCCGGAGCCGCGCCGCCAGCCTCACGAACTCAAGGTAGCTCCGGCGCAGCCGGACGGCGACGCCCCGCTCGCCCGGCTCGCTGATGTTCCGCTCCTCTTTGCCCAGGGCGGCCAGGAACTCCTCCCGCTGCTCCCCGAAGGCCGCCCGCCCCCGGCCGCCGCCCGCCCGGAGATCGAGTTCCAGCGCCTGCTCCTGCCGGTCCAGGCTCTGGCGCATCTGATGGACCAGCTTGATGCTGCCGTAATTGGCGGTGAGCAGGCCGCCGATAGTATGGCTCAGCCGGAACAGATTCAAGGCCGCCGTCAGGCCGATGGCCGCGCTCAAAAGGACCAGCGCCAGATAGATCAGGGTGATCCTGCCCTTGAAGGTTTTCATCATGCCACTCATCTCTCATCGCAATGCTTCCCGCCGGACCGCCGGACTCCCGGCAGCCTCCGCCAAACCGTCCGGCGGAACCTCCCGGCCGTTCGGACGACCCGCCGATGGCTGCGGCGGAACCGCCGGGCCCCATTCCGGAACCGCTCCGGTCCCCGGCGAAACCTCCGGCCGCCCGGCCGGCCCCGCTCCGGGGGTCCGCACCGCCGCCCTGCGCGCCGGCGGTTCCGCCGGGCGGCACAGCCATGGTTCCAAACGCCTCCCCCGCCCCTCGGGCGGTCCCCGTCATCCTACCCTTCCCGGCCGGCGGTGGGGATCACGTGCACCGCCACGTCGCTGACCTGGCGCAGCAGCTTGTAAATGGTCGAGCCGCGCAGCAGGGTCTGGAGGCCGGAGCGCCGGGAATGGCCGATGACGATCTGGGTGACATGCCGCTCCTGGGCCAGCCCAGCCAGGGCGGCGGAGACGCTCTGGCCCCGGAGGACGACAATTTCCGCCCCCAGCTGCCGGGCGAGCTTGAAATGCCCCTCCAGCCGTTCCCGGTCGCCCGGAGTGAGCGGGGGAGCGAAGCGGTGGGTGCATTCGACGTAGACTACCAGCCATTCGCAGCGGTAGCGTTTGGCGATGCGGGCGCCGCGCCGGATCAGCATCTTGGCCGTGGGGCCGGCGGCGATGCAGACCATCACCCGCTCGGCCGCTTGCCAATTGGCCCGGATCCCCTGCTCCGCCAGGTACGCCTCCAGATCCTCGTCCGCCTCCTCGGCGGCGTGGCGCAGCGCCAGCTCGCGCAGGGCGTTCAAGTTCCCCGGGCGGAAGAAATTCTTAACTGCCGGGCTGATTCGCTCCAAGGGGTAGATCGCGCCGCGCTGCAACCGGTTGAGCAGGGCGTCGGGAGTAATGTCCACCACCACCGCCGCCGCGGCGTCGACGATCCGGTCGGGCACGGTCTCCGCCACCGTCAGGCCGGTAATCTCCCGCACCACGTCGTTCAGGCTCTCCAGCTGCCCGATATCCAGCGTGGTCAGGACGCTGATCCCCTGGTCCAGCAGCTCCAGCACGTCTTCATAGCGTCGGGCATGGCGGGCGCCTGGGGCGCTCGGGTGGGCCAGGTCGTCGATGACCGCCAGCTCTGGGCCGCGGGCCAGCAGCGCCGCGCTGTCCAGTTCCTCCAGGACGGTTCCCTCATGCTCCAGGCGCAGCCGGTCCAGGACCTCCAGCCCGCCGATCTGGGCGGCGGTCTCGGGGCGGCCGTGGGTCTCCACGTAGCCTACGACCACGTCCTGGCCGCGTTCGGCGCGCCGCTGGGCCTCGTTCAACATCGCGCAGGTCTTGCCCACGCCGGGAGCGTAGCCGATGAAGATCTTCAACTTGCCGCGCCCGGGCGCGGCCCCTGCTTCCCGCTGGTTCATCCGCCGGACTCCTCTTTTTGGGAATATCAGAGAATTGCATCATTCCCGTGACAAGCCCTGTGGCCACACGATAGAGAGCAAAGTCCGGATAGACCTATCGATATGTTGTGGACCAAAGCTTATTATGGAAATTATGCAATTCTCTCATTTGATGAGATTATACCACAATGGCCGGTTTTCGCCAATTTGGCACCCGGCGCGCGCAAAAAAAGCGCCCGGAAGAAACGGTCTCCCGGGCGTAGGGTTCGGTTTAGCCTGCATCCGTCTCTTGGTTCTCCCCGCCGGTAACCCGTCCTACAAAAGGTTTTCACTATATCCTCTCAATATTCGACCCAAAGTCCGGCACGACGCCGGACGCGCGGAATGGATACACGGACGTATCACCTGACGTCGCCGTCGCAGCATCCGCAGGCAACGCCGCCAGGGATGGCAATTCCTTTCATGAGGGACCCGCGACTCGGAGGAGCGGGATGGGGGGTCAAGGGGGCACTCGCCCCTTGCGGCGGGGGTACCGACCTAGGGGGTTTGCCGCCAAACCCCCTGGCCGACCTTAGCACAGGATGTATTTGGATAGGCAATTTTCTCAACTTCTAAATAAAAAGCAGCCCGCCCGAGGGAAATCCCCCGGGCGGGCGAAGAACGGCGGGAGCGGCGTGGACGCCGCCCCGGGTCAACTCAATAAACGGAAACGGCCCACCATCTCCCGGAGATGCTCCGCCTGGCTGGTCAGCTCCTCACTGGTGGAGGCGCTCTGCTCGGAGGTGGCGGTGGTGGTCTGGGTCACCTTGGATACCTGGTTGATGCCCTGATTCAGCTGGGCGATCCCGGTGGCCTGCTCGTTGGAGGCGTTCGCGATCTCTTTGACCAGGTCGGCGGCTTGGGTCACATCGCCGACGATCTGGGTGAGCGAGGCCGCGGTCTGGCCGGCGATCTTGGCGCCGTCCCCGATCTTGCGGATCGAGCCTTCGATGAGCTCGGCGGTTTCCTTGGCCGCCTGGGCGCTCCGGCCCGCCAGGTTGCGGACCTCCTCGGCCACCACCGCGAAGCCTTTGCCGTGCTGGCCGGCGCGGGCGGCTTCCACCGCCGCGTTGAGGGCCAGGATATTGGTTTGGAAGGCGATCTCGTCGATCACCTTGATGATCTTGGCGATATTGGTGGCTGCCTCGTTGATGCTGCGCATGGCGGTCAGCATCTCCTGCATTCGGTCGTTGCCCTGTTGGGCGTTGACCTTGGTCTGGCCGGCCAGCTCATTGGCCTGGCCGGCCCGGGAGGCATTCTCCTTGGTCTGGGAGGCGATCTCGGCGATCGACGCCGACAACTCCTGAATGGTGGCAGCCTGTTCGGTGGCGCCCTGCGAGAGCGCCTGGCTGCCGTCGGAGACCTGGCGCGACGCCGACGCCACCTGACCGGCGGCCCGGTTGATCTCGCCCAGGATCTGGTTGAAGGAATCGATGGTGCCGTTGAGCGCGTTCTTGATCCGCGCGTAATCGCCCTGGTAGTCGCCTTGCACCCTCCGCTCCAGGTTGCCCTGGGCCATCTCGTCCAATACCGCCGCGGCCTCGGCGATGGGCTGCACCATCGCGTCGAGCAGCTGGTTCAAGCCGACCACGATCGCCTGGTATTTACCCACAAATTTTTCGGAATCGCCCCGCACCTCCAGCCGGCCGGCGACGGCCGCCTCGGAGATCCGGTTGGTCTCGTCGATGACATCTTGGATCACTTGCATCGTCCGGAGCACCGCCGGCATGATCTGGTCGTTTTCGGAGCGTTTGCCGACTTCGCTCAGTTCCTGGAAGCGGCTGAAATCGCCCTGGGAGAGCCGGATGAAAACATCCTGCACTCCGAGGAGCTGGGACCGGACCAGATTGATCTGCCCGGCGAACTCGTGGAGCATGCCTTGGTAGGAGCCGGTCATCTCCAGCGTGTAATCATTCACCGCCAGCCGGCCGAGGACCGTTCCGGCCTCGGTCAACGGCGTAATCACCGCGTCCAGGGTGGCGTTGAAGCCCTCGATCACCCGGCGGTATTCGCCGGTGAATTGAGCGGCGTCGCCTCTGGTCTCCAACTGGCCCGAGCTGGCCGACTCCGAAAGCCGCACCGACTCGTTCACCAGGGCCAGCACATTCTCCATCAATTGAATGAAGGCCGGGATCAACTGGTCGTTCTCGCTGCGTTTGCCGATGGTTTTCAGGTCGGTGAGGTCGCCGAAGTCGCCATGGGCCATGTTGTCGAAGATGATCTGCAGGTAGAGCAGTTGATCATGGACCAGGTTCAAGGCGGTGGCGATATCGCCGAAGACGCCCTGATAATCGCCGGTGACTTTTTCGGTGTAATCGTTGTTGGCCATCTTTTGCAGCACTTCGTTGCATTCGGTCAAGGCGCCCAGCCCTTCGATACAAGCGTTCAGGCTGTTCTTCAAGGTATTGAAATCGCCCTGGTAGTCGTCGGTGATGGGCGGCGGAATGGTGCCCTTGCCGATCTGCTCGACGCAGGCCGCGGCCATGTACAAGGGGCCGATCACCGCGTCCAGGGTCTCGTTGATCCCCTCGACCACCCGGCGGTATTCGCCGGTGAAGCGGTCCGCCTCGCCCCGGACGGCCAATTGGCCGCCGCCGGCCGCAGCGGTCAGTTTGTTGGTCTCGGAGACCAGTTCTTGCAGGGTTTCCACTACGACCTTGATGCTCTTGGCCAAGAGGTCGTTCTCCGACCGCACGTTGACCGTTACGTTCAGATCGCCGGCGGCCAAACGCTCGGCTACCTCGGACTGCTCGCGGATGGAGCCGACCATCTGGTCGAAGGCGCTCAAGAGCACTCCGGTCTCATCCTTGCTGGCATCGGTCAGATCGACATCGACATCGACGTCGCCCACGGCCAGTTTCTGAGCGGCCTCGGTCAGACGGCGCATCGGCTTGCTGATGTTGCGGGAGATGCCGATTCCCAAGCCGACGGCAACCAGCATTCCGATAGCCACCAGAATCCCCATCCACCAGGTGCTGCTGGCGGCGGCGTTGTTGTTGCGGGTGGTCCGCTCCAGCGCCGTCATGGTGTTTTGCTGATAAAGCGCGTCAATGGAGCTGGCGACGACTCCGGCCAGCGGCTTCAGATTATTCAGCATCCGTTCGGTGGCCGCGTCGTTTTTGCCCGCTTTGACCAGGTCCATGACTGCCTTCTGTTCCGTCGCATACTTTTGGAGATACTCTTTCAGGCTTTCAATCTGGTCCGAACCGGTTGAACCGCCCTGAAGAGCCAGCTTGCTTGCATATTCGTTGAGTGCGGCGTCGATTTCCATCAATTCCAGGTTGATGGCAGGCTCATACATCGAGCCGGAACGCCGGTCGATGATGGCGAAGGAGGTGTCCGCCCGCAGCTGCCGGAACTGAATGGCCAACCGGTACAGCGGTTCCGATGACAGGATGTTGTCCTTGTACACCAGCTGCGACGCCCGGTTAATCTGGTAGATGTTGAGGGTTCCGACCAGGCCGATGGCTCCGGCGATCAGCGCCACGATCGCAAAGCCCAGGGTCAATTTGACGCCGATCTTGAAATTGCTGAACCGTTTGGTCAAAAAGTTGAAGCAGGGCCCAATGGTTCGAAACAATTTGCCAAAGACCTTGGCAAAGACCTTGGCGACGCGGCCGAGAGCCGCCCCGACGGCCTTCCCCACTTTCAAAAGCTGTTCCATTTGTTTTCCTCCCTGAAACCGTGAATTCCTTGCACCGAAAGTAGCCTTACGTTTTTCGTTGGGGATAGCCATTCCATGACCCGGGACTTCCCTGCCGCACCATGGTAAGGCCCGGGCTGGTTGAAGAACCGTTGCTCCGTTTCATCAGGCCAAAGCCTAATACGAGGCCCCGGCCTGCCGATTTTGGTGATCCTCAAACAACATTTTCGTGATAAAGCCCAATCCTCCAGTGAAGGTATACAATTGTAATTTCGGTAAGCTTTCCTAAGTTCTTAACAAAATATTGTAAAATTTTTTATCATCCTGCCAAATCCGGCCATTCAAAGCCCGCCCGGCCGCGGGGTTCAAAGGCGGCGGAGGCCCCGCCGCCAGCCGCTCCGGCCCGCTTTGCTTCCGCAGCCGCGGTTCCGGTCCGGCGGTTTTTTCATCCGCTATTCATCCGATGTTAAACTGTTCTTAACGCCTCGCGAAGGCGGGGTTTTATTACGGTCCCTTCCCGGGAAGCCGGCCGCCCCACCGGCCCGGATCCTTGAAGCGAAGGCTTTGCTCAGCTAACGGTCTTCCCGGAATAAACTTGCTAAAGAGATTGGCGAAACCGGCCGATGAAGAAATCAGACTCTAGAAAAAGGTGAATTCAAGGTGAACTCAACGGATTGGAATGTACCATCAGGGAGGGGGATTCAGTGTTTAACAAGATACCCAAATGTTTACTCGAGGCGGAACTCATCTTGCAGATCGGACAGATCCAGTATTTCCTCGACAAGGTGGCCGATGTCGACGCCACTGCCCGGGAGGAAGTCGACCAGGCTTTGAAACATTTGTACAAAGCCAAGAAGATTCTCAAGCTCGACCAGGTCAATTAAGCCAGTCTTGCGAAAACATCAGTTCTGAACGCTTTATTTTCGGTAAGGCGTTCTTTTTTCAAGAATTCCCCAGGGCGCCGATGGACGAAGCCCCCGGAACGATGAACGTACCGGGGGCTTCTCCTTGCCTGGCTTATTCAGGCGGACCGCTGGGACGGGCCGCTTCAGATCTTCTCTTTCGCCTCGTAGTAAGTGTGCAACAAGTCATGGGCTTTCTCGCCGTAAGGCTCGCCGAGATACTCCTTATACAGGCGCAGCACTTCCTCGTTCTGGTGCGATTTGCGTTTGACCTTGTTGCGGTCCTCGGCATAGATCGCTTCCTGGCGCTTCTTGATGATCTCGATGTCGCCGTGGTGGTAGGGCTGGCCGCCGCCGCCGATGCAGCCGCCGGGGCAGGCCATGATCTCGATGGCGTGGAATTGCGACTTGCCGGCGCGGATATCCTCCAACAGCTTCCGGGCGTTGCCCAGCTCGTGAGCGATACCGATCTTCAGCTCCAGATCGCCGACCTTGACGGTGGCCTCACGGATGCCCTGGACGCCGCGCATCGCGGTGAACTCGACGTTCTCCAGCTCCTCGCCGGTGATCCATTCATAGGCGGTGCGGACCGCGGCCTCGATGACGCCGCCGGTGGTGCCGAAGATGATGCTGGCGCCGGTGCTCTCGCCCATCATCTTATCGAAATCGCTCTCCGGCAGGTTCATGAAATCGATTCCCGCCTCTTTCAGCATCAGGCCGAACTCGCGGGTGGTGAGCACCAGGTCGACGTTGCTATGCTCTTCCTTGGTCAGCTCGGGACGGGCCGCCTCGGCCTTCTTGGCCACGCAGGGCATCACCGAGACCACTACCATCTTGGCCGGATCGATCCCCAGCTTCTCCGCGTAATACGTCTTGGCGATGGTGCCGAACATGATCTGCGGCGATTTGCAGCTGGACGGGATATCCAACAGGTCCGGGAACTGGTGCTCAAAGAATTTGACCCAGGCCGGGCAGCAGCTGGTCAGCATCGGCAGCCGGCCGTGATGCTGGATCCTGTGCACCAGCTCCGAGGCTTCCTCCAGGATGGTCAGGTCGGCCGCGAAATCGGTGTCGAAGACCGCGTTGAAGCCCATCCGCCGCAGGGCCGTCACCATCTTGCCGGTGGCGATGGAGCCCGGCTCCATGCCGAAGAGTTCGCCGACGGCGACCCGCACCGCCGGAGCGGTCTGGACCACCACGTATTTATCGGGGTCGTTCAAGGCCGCCCAGACCTTGCCGGTATGGTTGACCTCGGTCAGGGCCGCGGTCGGACAGACCGCCACGCACTGCCCGCAGTAGGTGCAGGACGATTCGGCGATCGGAATGTTGAAGGCGGGACCGACGAAGGCGTCGAAGCCCCGGCCCACCGCCGAGAGAATGCCGCAGGTCTGGACCTCGTTGCACATAGTCTCGCAACGCCGGCACATGATGCATTTATTGGGGTTTTTGACAATCGCCTTGCTGGAGATGTCGCTCTCGTAATTCATCTTGGCCCCGGTCCATTCGATCTCGCGGATCCCCAGCCGCTGGGCCAGAGACTGCAGATCGCAGTCCAGGTTCTTGGGGCAGGTGAAACACTCGTTGGGGTGGTTGGACAGGAGCAGCTCCACCACCATCCGCCGGGTCTGGATCACCCGCGCGGTATCGGTCCGGACCACCATGCCCTCCATCACCCGCGTCGAACAGGCCGGCGCCAGGCTGGGACGGCCCTGAACCTCGACCACGCAAACCCGGCACGAAGCGACCTTGTTGACCATTTTGAACTCTTTCAGATCCAAATGGCACAGGGTCGGAATGCTGATTCCGATGGTTTTGGCTGCCTCCAGAATGGTCGAGCCGGCCGGAACGCTGATTGCCTGATCGTTGATTACCATATTTACAAGCTTATTGTCAGCCATCATCTGCACCTCTCTATGGTTTAATCACTGCGCCGAACTTGCAAGTGGTAAAACAGGCGCCGCATTGAATGCATTTCGTCTGATCGATCGCGTGAACCTTCTTCACTTCGCCGGAGATGCACTTCACCGGGCACGCCTTGGCGCAGGCGGTGCAGCCGATGCAGCGCTCCTTGTCAATGGAGTATTTGACCAGCGCCTTGCAGGAGCCGGTGGCGCAGTAGTGTTCCTGGATATGCTGCAAATATTCGTTCTCAAAGAACTTCAAGGTGCTGAGGACCGGATTCGGGGCGGTCTGCCCCAGGCCGCACAGGGCCGCGTCCTTGATGGTCCGGGCCAGCTTGGTCAGCTTGTCGATGTCGGCCATCTCCGCCTTGCCCTCGGTGATCCGTTCCAGGATCTCGTGGAGCCGTTTGGTCCCCACCCGGCAGGGGGTGCACTTGCCGCAGGACTCATCCTGGGTGAATTCCAGATAATATTTGGCGATATTGACCATGCAGTCGGTCTCGTCCATGACGATCATCCCGCCCGACCCCATGATCGAATCGATCGCTTTCAAACTCTCGTAATCAATCGGCGTATCCAGGTAGTCCTCGGTGATGACGCCGCCCGAGGGACCGCCGGTCTGCACCGCCTTGAAGCGGTGGCCGTCCTTGATCCCGCCGCCGATCTCATAGATGATCTCCCGCAGCGTGGTGCCCATCGGCACTTCCACCAGGCCGACGTTGTTGACCTTGCCGGCCAGGGCGAAGACCTTGGTGCCCTTGCTGCGCTCGGTGCCGATGGCCGCGAACCAGTCGCCGCCGTTCAGGATGATCGGCGCGACGTTGGCGTAGGTCTCGACATTGTTGACGCAGGTCGGCTGGCCCCAGAAGCCGCTCTCCGACGGGAAGGGCGGTTTATTGGAAGGCTCGCCCCGTTTGCCCTCGGCGGAATTGATCAGCGAGGTCTCCTCGCCGCAGACGAAGGCGCCGGCGCCGTAACGCAGCTCGATATCGAAATTGAACCCGGTGCCGAAAAGATTCCCTCCCAGCAGCCCGTACTCCTTGGCCTGGGCGATGGCGGTCTTCAGCCGCTTGATCGCCAGCGGGTATTCGGCGCGGATATAGATGACGCCGGTCGAGGCGCCGATGGCGTAGCCGCCGATGGCCATCGCCTCCAGCACGCTGTGGGGATCGCCCTCCAGCACGCTGCGGTCCATGAAGGCGCCGGGGTCGCCTTCGTCGGCGTTACAGAAGATATATTTCTGCACCCCGGGGCGGGATTTCCGGGTGAACTCCCATTTCAGGCCGGTGGGGAAGCCGCCGCCGCCCCGGCCGCGCAAGCCGCTGCGCTTGACGGTGTCGATGACCGTCTCCGGGGTCATCTGGGTCAGGGCCTTTCCCAAGGCCTCGTAGCCGTGGCCCGCGATATACTCGTCGATGCTGGTCGGATCGATCACGCCGCAGTTGCGCAAGGCGATCCGCAATTGCTTTCTCTGGCCGGTGGGCTCGAAAGCCTTGGCCTCTTCCAGGTTGACCCGTTCGAAATTGGGCTCGGTGATTCCGTCCGCCAGCAACTGCTGGCCGACCAGGTGGCCCTTGACGATCTCCCGGGCCTTCGCGGCGTCGACGTTCCCGTACAGCACCGGCGGCTGGCCGGGCAGATTCACCTGGACCAGCGGCTCCGAATGGCAATAGCCGATGCAGCCGACCGGCACAATCTTGATGTCCGTCAGTTTCAGGCGTTCCAGTTCTTCCTCGATCGCCTCCTTGACCTCACCGGCGCCGGCGGCGATCCCGCAGGTGGCCATGCCGATCAGCACTTCGGGCCTGGCCGAAGGCTGGCCGAAGATCCGGTTTTGGATGGTCTTTTCCGCCTGGATGCGTTGTTCCTTCAATTGTTCCAGTGTATTAATGCGCAACTCCGGCCGCCTCCTTTTGATAGCTCTCAATGATCTGGTCCAATTCCGCCACGGTCAGCCGGCCGTAGATCTTGTCGTCGATCATCACGACCGGCGCCAGACCGCAGGCCCCCACACAGCGGAGGTTTTTCAGGGTGAATAAGCCGTCCTTGGTGGTCTCTCCCTCATGGATCCCCAGCTTCTCCTGGAGCCGCTGGGCCAAGGCCGGGGCGCCCTTGACGAAGCAGGCGGTTCCCATACAGACGCTGATGGTATGCAGGCCTTGCGGATTCATGGTAAAATTGGTATAAAAACTGACCACGCCGAAGACCTCGGCTCCGGAGATTCCCATCTTCCGCGCGATATGCAACAACACTTCCCGGGGGAGAAAACCGAAGATCTCCTGGGCCTTGTAGATGATGTCAATCAGCGCACCCTTGGTACTGGGCAGGCTGTTGATATACTCGTCCAGCCGGGTGAATTTCTCGGGCGGCAGATCCTTGACACTGATGGTTTGGGCGCGAACCCCTGTTTTGGGCATGCAATGATCATCCCTTTCAAAGTTTGTGATGGGGAGAATGGCATCGTTCCTCTGGAACCTGCCGCCATGGAGCATCGCGCGGGCCCGGCGGTATGGTTTCATGGCGGAGCGGGTTCATGAAAAACCTATGCAACTCTCATGTCTTGCAAAACCAATGCTGTGAAAATCGGAACAAAGTAAGATGTGAAATCGGGAACAAAGTAACTCCGATCCACCCCTTCTTTCCGGGTTGCAATCACCCAATCTTGCAACGACCCCGGTGCAAAAAGATCGTGAAAAGTGTTACAATGTTACAATTTTGTTAATATACTTATTTAAGCACGAAAGTTTCGGAAAGGCAAGATAAAAACCAGTCCCAAAGTTTAAAGATTTGTAATCAAATTGGGAGATAAAGGCCGGTCTGCCGGAAATAACCTCCGGACCGTCCCCCGGTTGCAAATCATGACCGGCGGCAGGAATCTTTCACTTGAATATATCGTATTATTTGAATATAATAGATGTATCGGAAGTAACCGCCAGTTTGTGACGGCGGTAACAAACCGGGGACGGCGGCCCGGCCGCTTCATCCGCCGGTCTCGCCGTCGGTTTGCGGGCAACGGCATGAATCACGGGCCGGCGCGGCCGGCAGGAATAGCGCAAGGAGGAGAATGATCATGGCAAAAAAGATTGTGATCGTGGGAGGCGTGGCCGGCGGGGCCAGCACCGCCGCGCGGCTGCGGCGGCTGGATGAAACGGCCGAGATTATCCTGCTGGAGAAAGGAGCGGCCATCTCCTACGCCAATTGCGGCCTGCCGTATTACATCGGCGGAACCATCAGCGAGCGGGAGGAGTTGTTCCTGCAGACCCCGGCGGGGATGAAACGGCGTTTCCGCATCGACGTCCGGGTCCGCCACGAAGTGTTGCAGATCGACCCCGCCCGGCGGGAGCTCTCGGTGCGCGATCACCAGGCCGAACGGACCTACAGCGAGCGCTACGACGAGCTGGTGCTCTCCCCCGGCTCGGCGCCGTTCATCCCCCCCATCCCCGGGACCGGGCTGCCGCAGGTCTTCACCCTGCGCAACATCCCGGACACCGACCGGATCAAGGAATACCTCGCCGCGCACCCGGTGGAATCGGCCCTGGTGGTCGGCGGCGGCTTCATCGGCCTGGAAATGGCCGAAAACCTGGCCCATACGGCCAAACGGGTCACCCTGCTGGAACTGGCCGACCAGGTGCTCGCCAATCTCGATTACGAGATGGCCGCCCCGGTCCAGCAGGAGCTGCGCGACCAAGGGATCGAGCTCCTCCTCGGCCACGGCCTGGCCGCCATCGAACAGGCCGGCCCGCGGCTGGCGGCGACCCTCCGGGACGGAACCAAACTGGTCGCGGATATCGTGATCCTGGCGGTGGGGGTCCGGCCCGAGACCCGGCTGGCGGAAGCGGCCGGGCTGGCCCTGGGGAGCACCGGCGCCATCCGGGTCAATGAGCGGCTGCAGACCTCGGACCCCCATATTTACGCGGTGGGCGACGCGGTCGAGGTCCGCGAGTGGATCTCCAGCCGTCCGGCCTGGCTGCCGCTGGCCGGGCCGGCCAACCGCCAGGGCCGGCTGCTGGCGGATATTCTGGCCGGCCGGGAGGCCCGCTACCCGGGGGCCCAGGGCACCGCCATCGTCAAGGTCTTCGACCTCAGCGCCGCCTCCACCGGGCTGAACGAAAAGACGCTGCGCCAATGGGGCATCCCCTACCGAAGCTCGATCACCCATTCCAATTCGCACGCCGGCTACTACCCCGGCGCGACGCCGCTCTCCATCAAGCTGCTCTTCGCGCCGGAGGACGGCCGGCTGTTGGGCGCCCAGGCCGTCGGCGCGGCGGGCGTGGACAAACGCATCGATATTCTGGCCACCGCCATCCGTTTTGAAAAGACGGTTTACGACTTGACCGACTTGGAGCTGGCCTACGCGCCGCCCTTCTCCTCGGCCAAGGATCCGGTCAATATCGCCGGCTACACCGCGTCGAACATTCTGGACGGGGCTGTGGCCGTCGCCACCTGGGAGCAAGTGGCCGGAGAGCCGGCGGGCTCCGGGGAGCCGCTGCTGCTCGACGTCAGGGAGCCCGTCGAATTTCAGCTGGGAGCGATTCCCGGCGCGGTCAACCTCCCCCTCGACCAGCTCCGGGAGCGCCTGGCGGAGCTGCCGCAGGACCGGCCCATCGTCGCCTACTGCCAGGTGGGGCTCCGGGCGTATCTAGCGGCCCGCATCCTGATGCAGCACGGTTTCACCGGGGTCCAAAACCTGAGCGGCGGCTACAAGACCCTCCGGGCGGCGCTCCAGGAACGGGAGCTGCTGGCCGGGACGGCCCGCCGCGAGACGGCCGGAACCGCCGCCGGGCCGGGAAGCGCCCCCGCCACTGGGCCGGCGCCGTCCGGGCCGGACGAACCGCCGGTTCCGGTCAATGCCTGCGGCCTGCAGTGCCCGGGGCCCATCCTCAAGCTCTACCAGGCCATGGGAACTTTAAGTGAGGGCCGGACCCTGGAGATCGCCGCCTCCGATCCCGGCTTCGCCAACGACGTGGCGGCCTGGTGCGCCCGGACCGGCAATACCCTGTTGCAGCTGGACCGGGAGCCGGGCCGGATCACCGCCCGGATCCGCAAAGGCGGCGCTCCGGGAGCCGACACCCCCGCCGCCCACTCGTCCCCGGCCCCGGCCGGAGCCGGCCTGCCACAGGACAAAACCATCGTCGTCTTCAGCGGCGACCTGGATAAGGCTATCGCTTCCTTCATCATCGCCACCGGCGCCGCGGCCATGGGCAGGAAAGTCACCATGTTCTTCACCTTCTGGGGCCTGAACATCCTGCGCCGCCCGCAGCGGGTGAAGGTCAGGAAAACGCCGCTGGGCCGGATGTTCGGCCTGATGATGCCGCGCGGCTCGACGCGGCTGGGCCTCTCCCGGATGAACATGGCCGGCATCGGCCCCAAAATGATCCGCATGGTGATGGGCGGCAAGAATATCGCCTCGCTGGAGGAGCTGATCGCCGAGGCCCGCGCGCTGGGAATCCGCCTGGTGGCCTGCCAGATGTCCATGGATGTCATGGGCATCCAGCCCGCGGAGCTGCTGGACGGGGTGGAGATCGGCGGCGTCGCCTCCTACCTGGCGGCGGCCGAGGAAGGCAACGTGAATCTGTTCATCTGACCCCGAGCCCCTCATCCCCGGCCCTTCTCCCGGCCGCTGCCGGGAGAAGGGTGTCGAAGCCCGTTATCCTCGCCAATCCGTTCCCAAAACCCTCTCCCGGCCCTTGACGGGAGAGGGTCGGCGCAGTTTTTTTGCGCCGGGGTGAGGGCTGCCTCGAACGGCAAAAGTTTGAAGTTCAGCAGCGAGGGGAGCATCTGCGTCCTAAGCCGCGGTTAACTTCGCTAAGAACGCGCAGCAAATTCATTTGCTGACCTAGCCGCCCCGGCCGGACGCCTCTCCTTCACCCCTCCGGAGCGGAACCGGATCAGGACCCGGCGCTTCAGCGGCGCGGCCGCGACGGGGCGCCGGGTCTTTCTCCCGGAGCTCCGGACCGCCCGCCGGCTCTTCCCGGCGATTCTCCGGTTCCTCCTGACGATTCTCCGGTTCCTCCTGACGATTCTCCGGTTCCTCCTGACGATTCTCCGGTTCCTCCTGACGATTCTCCGGTTCCTCCTGACGATTACGATTCTCCGGTTCCTCCTGACGATTCTCCGGTTCCTCCTGACGATTCTCCGGTTCCTCCTGACGATTCTCCGGTTCCTCCTGACGATTCTCCGGTTCCTCCTGACGATTCTCCGAAGCCTCGGGGAAGATTCCCCAAGGCTTCGGAGGCAGTCAACCGGCGCGGTGAAACGGCGAACCCCAAAAGCTGCCGTAATGGATGAAGTGCCTCCCAAATGCCTTCGCGGGCGGTCCCACGGCGGGACCGACCCTCCCACAGGAAAAGACAGGAAATTATTTTAGGATAAAATGGAAATAATAAAAAAATGACACGCCTTAGCATCCATCAACTTTTCAGCTTAATGTTCATATTCGAGGTCGGCAGCACGACCCTTTTCGCCCTGGGAATTGAGGCAAAGCAAGACGCATGGATAGTGATACTGGCATCTTTGCTGGTAGGACTGGCTTTTATCTGGATATACACCGAGTTGCAAAGCAAATTCCCGGATAAGAATTTGGCGGAGATCCTGATTGCCATTTTGGGAAAACCTTGCGGCACCCTTCTCGCCATCAACTACTCCATCTACTGGCTTTATCCGGCATGCCGCAATCTTCGTGAATTTGGCGAACTGATCGTCATCACCAGTCTCCAGGACACCCCTTTAACCATTGTGCTCCTTATTTTCATGCTGGCAAGCATCTATGTTCTGGCGCTGGGCATTCAGGTGCTGGCCCGCACCGGTGAAATAACCATGCCGGTCATCGCCAGCTTTTTTATGGGCATGTTCCTGATGATCATTCTGTCGGGCAGAGTCGATTGGCAAAGTTTACAGCCGGTATTGAGCCATGGGATCAAGCCGGTTTTATCGGCAGTCTATCCGACCGTTTCCATATTCCCTTTTGGTGAGATATTTATTTTTTCGATGTACTGGTGCTATGCCGATCGCCAACACCGGGTCAGAAAGGCGACGATGGCGGCGGCCGCGGCCTCCGGCATCCTGCTCGCGGCTACACTGATCATCGATGTCACGGTATTGGGCGTGCCATATACTGCGAGCGCCACGATTCCATTATTTGAAGTGATAAAACTGATCAACATCGGAGATATTTTAACGAATCTGGACGCCCTGGGCATCATCATCATCTTTTTGGGCGGTTTTTATAAAATGTCCTTATTATTTTACGGAATTGTTTCGATCTACAATACCTTGTTCAAAACGAAAAACAGCAAAATCCTGTTGATTTCCACCGGTTTTTTGGTGTTATGGGTAGCCGTGGTTTTTGAACCAAGCTATATTTTTCACCGCACCCAATTGTTTCCTTTTGACACTGATTACTTTTATCCCGCATTCCTGCATGTCATTCCCGTCTTGCTGCTTCTGATCCACTGGATCAAAAAGAAGAGCGCTCCCTTCCAAATCAAATAATCGCGAAAGGAAGTAAATCCGATGTTCAGCCAAGCCATCGCCTCCGTTCAAAAGCTCTTGGAAAATCGGGGGTTGCTCCCGTCGTTCCTGGTGATTTCCGGTTGGATCTGGGTAATCATTTTAATCCTGGTGCTGATTTATCATATCTTTTGGTATTTGCTCAAAAAGCTCTCCTGAGCATTTTCTGTTATTCGCCGCGCTTGACAGGCTTGAGCAACAATCCCGACCTTCTCAGCTCTGCGTCGATTGTTACCGTCCATTGCACCTCCGGAAATAGGGCATCCCAATTTTTTTTTATCTTCTCCCACTCCTGAGGATATTTTTGATTCAAGAGGCTGCCAAACCCGAAAATATCCGAACCGAGTTGTTTCTGCACCTTGGCGACAGCCGCCCCGATTTCGTCGGCAATGACTTTTTTTTGTGCGGCCGCGATTTTTTCAAAGGTTTTCAGCTTCGAACTGTCGATGATGCTTTGCTGTTCCACGATGTTTCCTTCTTCTTTCACGGCGATGTGGAATGAAATCCGGCCGTTCTTTATTTCAGGTTTGATCCTGCTGCTCGCCTTTTTTATCTCCACGGTAATCAACCGGCCCGGTTCGCCGGGGGCGGGGACCTGGATCACCCCGCTTTGAACCTTTCCGGTTACCCAATGCAAGCCCCGGGTTTCCCGATCATTGAGATAGCCCACTAGTTTATCTTTTTTAAATACCGCCGTGCCGGAAAGCTTGACCCCTTGAGAGCTCGGCTCCTTTTCTTTTTCAGCGGGCAGATTCGGCTGTTCGATCATCTCCATGACTCCGGCAACGGGATTCGTTCCACCGCCCGATACCGCTTTGACAATCTCCAGCAAACTGGGGGCGCTTACTTCGGAATTTCTGCTTTTACTCTTGATCATGCTTTCCAAATAAGTCGCTTGCACCGTCTCGATTCCGTGTTCCACTCCCAGTATTTCTCCGGCCGTTGTATCTTTGGCGACCATGAACCAAACCTGGCGGCGTATTTCCTGGGACCTCACAAAAACGTCAATAACCTTGAGAATCCCTTCCCGGGCGAGCCGTTCATCGATGACAATCACCTTATCATGAGAAAAATAAGCCTTTCTGTCGAATTGCTTGGTAATGTTGCGCATGGCTTCAAATACGGTTTTTCCCCGGGTCATCGTGATTTCGACGGGAGATTTCTCGGCGGCGCTTTCTTGTTTTAAGGCCCCCGGCCTTACCACCTGGGAAGTCAGAATCACCTCCCCGGTCCGGCGGTCTTTATCTATACCGATTGCCAGCACGATCCCCAGCTCGTTCAGTTCTCTCCGGTTCCAGCAGCCCGCCAGCATCAGGCAACAAAAAAAACAGGCGATGGGAAACAGCTTTCTTTTCAATTTTCGCTTCAATCATCCTCACCGCCATGACGCCGGTGCGGCGGCGCTGAAAATTCCCGGCCGCCCCCATTGGGCCGGGAAATCGATTTCGCTTGAGATTTCATCAGCCGTAGCGGGACCCGGATGAGGGTATCCTGCAAATCTTTCCAGACGGTGGGAGCCATGGGCGCCAGATAAGGCGTTCCGAAGGAACTCAATGAACACATGTGGGCCAGCATTATAATCAGGCCTATCGCGATTCCGTATAATCCAAACGCCGCGCTCAATAAAACTAAAAAAATCCGGAATAGGATGATGCCATCCAACAGCGCCGGAACGATAAAACTGGTGATTCCGGTCAGAGCCCCGACGATCACCATGGGAGCGCTGAGGATTCCCGCATTGACAGCCGCTTCGCCAATAATCAATGCCCCTACGATGCTGACCGCCTGTCCGACCTGGCGCGGCAGGCGAATCCCCGACTCCCTCAGAACTTCAAAGATCGTCCCCATGATCATTGCTTCCACAAACGATGGGAAAGGGATTCCTTCCCTGGCTGCAGCCATCGTGATGAGCAGGACGGTGGGAAGCATCTCCTGGTGGAATGTTTCCACTGCTACATAGAGAGCGGGAACGATTAATGTAACCAAAAAGGATATCAGCCGCAACCCCCGGGTAATGGAGGCCAGGTAAGGCCGGGAATAATAGTCCTCACTTACTTGAATGGCTTCAATAAACAAAAAAGGCACTGTCAGTGCAAAAGGCGTGCCATTGCAGAGAATGGCGATTCTTCCTTCCAATAGCTTTGCGGCGACTTTATCCGGCTTTTCGCTGTTTCCGATGGTAGCAAAGGGGGAAAAGGGGTGGTCTTCGATGAATTGCTCCAGATACCCTGATTCTAAAATCACGTCGGTGTCGATGCGGTGTAATCTCCTTCTCACTTCCGCAATAACTTCTTGATTGGCAATCCCTTCAATATAGACGATGTTAATCTCCGTTCGGGTCTGTTTTCCCAGTCGGAGCGGTTCGAAGATCAAGCGGGGATTTTTAATTTTTCTTCTCAACAATGAAGTATTGACGCGCAGGATTTCGGTGAAGCCATCCCGGGGGCCCCGGACCGATACTTCGGTATCCGGTTCCGCGACCGCTCGCGTTTCTCCGCCCCTGGCGCTGATCAGCAGCACTTTCATGGAGCCGTCGATGAATAAAGCGGTATCCCCCGACAAAATGCCGTCTAAAACCCGGTCGAATGAATCCGCCTCCGTTACCTCGGTAGCACTCAATACCTTCTCTTTCACCAGCGCCAAAATATTGGGCGACAAAAAATTCTCATCCGGATGGATAATATGGATATCCACCATTAAGGCTTTCGTTATGAACTCATTGATTAAGTTTTTATCTCCCAAGCCATCGATAAAACAGACAAACGCTTTGGTTGGCTTTTTATTCCCCACTTCAAATTCTCTGAAGATGACATCGTTACTTTTTCCCAAAACATGCTTCAGGTTTGCCAGATTGGATTCGATATTTTTATGAATAACGGTCTGCCCCGCAACATTTTTTCCCTTTTGGCGGCCGGATTGTTCTTTGGCGTGGCGGCGGTTGAAAAACTTGATGGCTTTGATGATTTTGCCAAACACGATGATTCACCTTTTCCATTGGAAGATCAGCGCCGTTCAGGGGATATAACGGCTTTTTACAAAATGGAACAATATTGGAAATGATCCTATTCTGTCCAGCAACCGGCAAAGGAATACTTAAAGAAGGGGGATTCACGCGCCGGCGACGGAGTCTCCGTCGCGGTGGAGCGGTGAACCCCAACGAGAAAACCCCGGGAATGGCTTTCCGGGGTCTGGGTGATTGAGAGACTAGATCAACCCCCCTCCGCCGCCGCGGCCCTGCCGCGCCGGAAGACCCGCTTCAACTTGGCGCTGTAAGTATCCACCATCAGGTAGATCACGGGGACCAGCACCAGGGTCATCCCCATCGACACGCTCAGGCCGCCGATCAGCGCCCAGCCCAAGCCCTGCTTGAATTCGGCCCCGGCCGCGTCCGACAGGGCGATCGGCAGCATGCCGAAGATCATTGTCAGCGTGGTCATGAGGATCGGCCGCAGCCGTTCCCGGCCGGCCTCGAGCAATGCTTGCGGCGCGGTCCGGCCCTCGGCCCGGGCCTTGTTGGCGAAGTCCACCAGCAGGATGGCGTTCTTGCTCACCAGCCCGATCTGCATGATGAGCCCCAGGATGGTGAAGATATTCAGCGAATTCATGGTCAGCGCCAGCGCCAGCAGGGCGCCGATCACCGCCAGGGGCACCGCGAAGAGCACCACCAAGGGGTAGATGAACGAATCATAGAGGGCGACCATGATCAGGTAGACGAAGATGATCGCCGCCACCAGGGCCAGGCCCAGGCTGGCGAAGGAGTCCTGCTGCTGTTCGACGTCGCCCATGAAGGAGAGCTCGATCCCGGGCGGCAGCTGCTCCCAGGCCAGCGCCTTTTGGATATCCTCGGCAATGGTGCCGCTGGGCCGGCCGACCGCCTGCGAGGAGACGGTAATGCCGTAGCTGCGGTCGATCCGCTGCAGCTTGGTCGGGCCCAGCGCCTGATAGACCCGGGCGAATTGCTTCACCGGGACCGGCCGGCCGAAGCGGTTCATGACCGCCAGTTCCCCGAGGTCCGCGGTGGCGGAGCGGTCCCCGGCGTCCAGCATCACCCGCACCGGATACTCGGTGCCGTCGCTGTCGCGGTACTTCGAGTCATCATTGCCGGTCAGGCCGGTCTGGAGCACCGAGCCCACGTCGGCGATGGTCAGGCCCAGCGCCGCCAGCTTCTCGCGGTCGACTTCCACTCGGGTCTCGGGGTTGCCCTCCTCCGCCGAGAGCCTGATGTCGGCGGTGCCGGGGATCCGCTTCATCACCCGCTCCACCTGCTTGGCGGCGCGGTAGGTCTCCTCCCAGCTGCTGCCGCTGATCGCCAGCTCGATCGGGGACCACCCGGCCATGCCCCAGATGGCCACCGGATTGACCTGGCATTTCACCCCGGCCACTCCCAGGAGCACTTCCCGGCGGATGGCCCGGCCCACCGCGTCGGTGCTGCGGCGCCGCTCCTCCTTGGGCCGCAGCACCACCTGGATCTCGGCGATGTTGTCGGAGGACATCCCGATGAAACCGCTGCTGGATGCGCCGACATTCACGATCAGCTTTCGCACCTCGGGGTAGCGGGCCAGCATCGCCTCGACCCGGTGGGCCACGGCGTTGGTCTGTGCCAGCTTCACGCCGGGCGGCAGCTCCAAGGTGATCGCAAACTCGCCCCGGTCGGTCTGGGGCAAAAACTCGGCGCCGATGAACCGGAAAAACAGCAGGCTGCCGGCTGCCACGAAGCAGAGCAGCGCGCCGAGCACCACCTGCCAGCGGTGGCCCAGGCTCCACTGGAGCAACCGCAGGTACGACTGGGTCAACCGCCGGTACTGCCCTTCGAACCAGGTCCCGAACCGGCCCAGCAGCGATCCGGCGTCCAGCTGTTCCAGCTTGCTGAAGCGCGAAGCCAGCATCGGGGTGACTGTGAACGAGACGAACAGGCTCATCAGGGTGGAAAAGACCACCACCAGCGAGAATTCGCGCATAATGCCGCCGATCACCCCGGAGACCATCGCCAGCGGCACGAAGACCACCACGTCGACCATGGTGATGGAGAGGGCGGTGAAGCCGATCTCGTTCCTGCCCTCCAGCGCGGCGCGGCGTTTCCCGGCGCCGCTCTCCAGGTGGCGGTAGATATTCTCCAGGACCACGATGGAGTCGTCCACCAAGATCCCGATGACCAGGGAGAGCGCCAGCAGCGTCATGAGATTCAGCGAATAGCCCAGGGCCCACATGCCGATCATCGTGGCCACCAGCGAGGCCGGGATCGCCACCATCACGATCAGCGAGTTGCGGAGGCTGTGCAGAAAGAGCAGCATCACCAGGGCCACCAGCAGAATGGCGATGCCTAAGTCCTCCTTGACCGCATTGGCGGCGTCGATGGTATAGATGGAGCTGTCCTGGGCCACGTCGAAACGGAGGCGGTTCGCGGCGAACTCCCGTTCCAGCCGGGCGGCGGCCCGGCGCACCTGTTTGCAGACCTCGACCGCGTTGGCGTCGGACTGTTTCTGCACCAGGATCACTACGGCGGAACGGCCGTTGATCCGGGTGAAATTAGTCATTTCCGCCGCGCCGTCCTGCACCTCGGCGATATCGCCCAGCCGGATATCCCCGCCCGCGGGCGACCGGCCGACGATCAGCGCCCGCAACTCATTCAGAGAGGCGAATTTGCCAGCCAGCCTCACCACGAACTGCGCGTCGCGGTCTTTCACCTTCCCGGTGGGAAAGTCCAGGTTGGCCGCTTGCACCGCCTGGGCCACCTGAAGCAGCGACAGCCCGTAGCCCCGCAGCTTTTGGGGGTCCACATTGATCCGGATCTCCCGCTCCGCGGTGCCGACCAAGGTCACCTGGCCGACCCCGGCCACCTGCGCCAGCTTGGGCTGGACCGTCTCCTGCAAAAAGTGGCTGAACTCCCGCGTCCCCATGGTCGAAGTCGCGCCCATCCGCAGCACCGGCTGTTCATTGAGGGAGAGTTTTGACAACGACGGCGCCTTGGCGGTCTCCGGGAGGTCGGCGGCGATCTCGTTCAGTTTCCGCTGCGCGTCCTGCATCGCGAAGTCGAGGTTCGCATCCTGCTGGAACTCGACGGTGACGATGGAGACGCCCTCCTGCGAGGTGGCATGGACCGTGCTCACCTTATCCAGGGCCGACACCGCGTCCTCCACCGGCTTGGTGACCGACGTCTCCACCTCGCCGGCGGAGGCGCCGGGATAGGAGGTCATGACGCTGATGACCGGAATGTTGATATTCGGCAGCAATTCGTACTTCAGCTGGCTGTAGCCGAAGATTCCCAGCAAAGTAATGGCGATGAAGAGCACAATGATCAGTGAGGGCCGCTTGATCGCCAGTTCGGTAATGGACATTGATACCACCCCATTCTCTTCTGGCCGGTCCGCCTAACGCGACTGGACCAGCGTCACGCGGACGTTGTCGGTCAGATTGTTCTGGCCGTTGACCACGACCCGTTCCCCTTCGCGCAGGCCCTGGAGCACCGCCAGGTAGGAGCCGGCTTCCTTGCCGATCACGATCCGGCGCAGCCGGGCCACGCGGCCCGCCACCACATACACCTGGGGATCTTTGACGCTGCCCGCCAGGGCTTCCCTGGGGATCACCAGCGAGTCCCGGGCCGCCTGGGTCCGGAAGGTGACCCGGCCGAACATCCCGGCCTTCAGGGGATACTGCGGATCATTCTGGAAGCGGATCTCCACCGGATAGGTATGGGCCTCGTCCCCTTTGGCGCTGACCGTCGCCACCTGGCCCGAATACACCCGCTCCGGATAGACGTCGGTGCGGATGGTCACCGGATCGCCGGGTTTCACCTGAAAGACGTCGGCCTCGGCCAGATTCAGCTTCACCTTCAACTGGCTGATATCGACCACATTGGCCACCGCCATCCCGGCCGCGACCATCGTGCCCACTTCGATGGCCTTGGCGCTGATCTGGCCGGCGATGGGCGAGGTGATCCCCGCATTACGGTACTGGCGCCGGGCCGAGGTATACTGGGCCTCGGCCGACCTCAGCCCCAGCCGGCCCGCTTCCAGCTCCGACAGGGCGATGATCTCCTGGCGGTACAGCGATTCCAGCCGCTCCAAATCCTTCCGGGCCTTCTCGTAGCTGGTCTGGGCCGTCAGGAAATTGGCCCGGGGCAACTCGTCGTCCACCTTGGCCAATAGGGAGCCGGCGGCCACTTTGGAACCGATATCGACATAGACCGCGGTCACTTTGCCCTGGGTCTCGGAGATGACCGCCACGTCCTTCCGGGCGGCGATCTCTCCGATCTGGGTCAACGGAACGGCCAGGTCCCGCCGGACCACCGGGACGACGGCGACCGGATAGGCGGTCAATTCGAAGCTCTCGCTCCGCGCCGCCATCCGGGCCCGGTTGGCCGCCAGGACATAGCCGATCCCCCCCAGCACCAAAAGAATGCCGATGATTCCGATGAGTCTTTTGCGCATGTGAAAAACTCCTTTCGTTGCCATTTGTAACCTATTTTTTACCTCGCGGAAACTATTATGGTTTCTTAAGTTTCCACGAGCCCAAAAAAATAAGCCTTTCCGTGTCAACCAACCGGCCGTCCGGGGGACGGGCCGGATTCAAACGGCGAGCGCCGGACCGGCGCCCTTACAGCCGGCCCGCCTTGGCCAGTCTTTCCCGGCCCGTGTCGGTGATGATGCCGTTCATGATCACCTGGATAATCTCATCAATTGCTTGATTCAACGACATATCCATCTGGGAGAGCTTATCGAAGTTCAAGTGGCCCTGCAGGCAATCGATGATGAGGAGTACCACCGGCAAGTTGGTTTCCTCGCGGATGAAGCCCTGTTCAATCCCTTGATGCAGCAGTTTTTCAAAATAGACCAGCAAACGGTGGTGGGCATGGCAATGATACGACCAATTGCTGAACTTATACCGCTGCAATTCCTTCACAAACTGCGGGCCGAACTTAGAGTTGCCGAAGACCAGCAGTTCCGAGAGCTGCCGGGTCTTCTCCAGAAAATCAAGGTCGTCCTGGTTGACCAACTGGGACAGCTGCGCCTCCATCTCCAGGTGCTCCCGTTCCAGCACCGCCTCGAGCAGGCTTTCTTTGCTCGGGAAGTATTTATAGATGGTTTTTTTGCTGATCTCCAGTTCCTCGGCGATCTGCTGGGTGGTGGTGTTGGAGAAGCCGAACTTGAAAAATAACTCGCTCGCCCCATCGATGATCAGCGACTTCGCTTTATCCTCATCCATCATGGTATGGCCTTCTTTACAATTTATGATAACGGAGTTCCGGGAAGTTGCATCTTTGCGCCAACGCACGCCTCGCGGGCGGGCCCGGCGGGCAATCCGCTCCGGCGGGAAACCTCCGCATCAGCTCTTAGGAAACTCCAACGGTTTTTATAGTTTCCATTATAGGCGGATTTTGGCACGCCGTCAAGCTTTCCGCCCCCAAAAAATTTCCCGCCGCGAACAACATAAAAACCCGGTGAACATCCGGGTTTTCTGCCGCCTGATATTTTGCAATTGCATTGGCCGGGCAACGGGAAGCGTCTCGTTACATCAAGACCCGTTTGCTCTTCAGGACGTTGCCAAACTGATCGACGGTGATCTCCAGCCGGTGCATGAAATCGCCCAACGAGGCCAGTTTGGAGACGCTCTCCAGATTCATGAAATCGGACAACGTCTTCTCCAGCAGCTGATAAACCTCGGCCAGCTCCGTTTCGCGTTTCTTGAGTTTTTCGCGTTCCTTGTCGATGAGCGTCCGCAGGTTCTCATTCTCGTCGCTCAGGATCTGGATCTCTTCCATCAGTTTATCTTCCCGTTTCAAGTCGCGTTCCACCGCCAAAAGATGCTCGATGAAACCGCGCAGATCCAATTGGTGGCGCTGTTGCTCCTCCAGCTTGACCAGGCGGGATTCATGGTGTTGCACCGTCTCGGGCAGCGAGGAAATGGCATACAAGAAATTGTCACCATTACGATTTGTGACGGCCGGAAGAGAATTGTCGCCCCGGGCCGGCGGCGCGGCCCTCTCCTCCATCAACTGTTGCGCCGGCACCGGCCGGGCATTGTCGGCCGCTTCCGCTTTGGCGGCCGGGTCCCCTAATAATTGACGGCCCATCCGCAACAGGTCGTCATCCCGGTAGCCCATCATCTTGACCAGCCGATAAAAACGCAGTTTCAGAGCGGCTTCCGTGAAGCTCCCGCCTAAGATCTGTTGCAATTCGAGGCAGGCTTGGGTCCGGGAGTTGCCCAGCGCCTGGTGCTTGCAGAAGGTCTCCAGAATGATCCGGTCCACCGCTTTCGATTCCGGGTTCCGTTTGCGGATCTCGCTGCCGGACTCCACGGCGTGCTCCTTTTGCATCAACTTATAATAATCCTGATTGGAGATGCCTTTCTCTTTTAACAACCGGCAAAACTGGCTGCGGAGGGCGCTCATCGCCCGGCCCAACTTGGCCGACAATTCGCGCCGCTTCTGGGGATGCCACCATGAATCGAATAATAACTGATTTTCGTCATCCGTATAACGCGGTTTCACTTTCAAGACGGGTTTTGTTGCGGATTTTGCTACAGCGAGAGCTTGCTTGGACATTCGCTTCACTCCTTCATGTTAATCACCAAAGACCAGGTTTACGTCTATTCTGTTACCGAATGAAGCATATTATACGGAATTACAAAAAAAATTTGGAAAATTCTATAAAAGAGAGACCTGTGATATTCGGCTGAGTTTCCCCTTTCCAAAACGGCGGCTTTCCAGAGTCACAGCCATGCAAACCGGAAATACCGTCCCGGCCATTGCCGGGGCTCAACCGGCCGGCTGGGCGGCGTCGTCCTGCCGGAAGGCACTCAGATACGTTTGCATATCGTGGTTTTGCAGCACGTTTTTGGTTGGCAGCCAGAGCAGCATTTCCTGTTGCACGTGCTGGTATTCGACTGTTTCCTGGGAAAACGGCAGCTTGGCTCGTTCGGGCGGCACATGGATGACCGGGTCAAAAAAATTCGCCATCCGCCAACTGGCCCCCACGATCTGATCGTACGTGGTTGCAAATTGACTGTCGCCTACCCGCGGGCTGCCGAAATTGACCATTGCCAGATTCAGGAATCCGGCATGGACCGCCAGGTCCAGCGCGGCCAGCGTCGCCAGGGCCGCGCCCAGGCTATGGCCGGTAACCAACAGCTGTTTCCAGCGGGGCAGCAGCCGCAAGGCGGCGAGGATCGTATCCCGGACGGTCTCATACAGTTCGGTGAAACCGGAATGGGTTTTGCCCGCCAGGTAATAAGGGTATTCCGTCTGGCGGATCGCCAGATCCTTCAGCCACTCCCCCACCGTGCGCGTGCCGCGGAAGACCAGTATCACCCGGGAATCCGATTCGATAATGTAACCCATCAGCGCGGGAAAGAGTTCCGACTGGCCCGCCACCTCCGTGACCAGCCGGAAACCGGCCGGAATTTCAAAATCCCCGCCGGTCTCAAATTGTTCATAAGCCTGAATGATACAATTACCCAGCAAGGTAACGAGTTCCCGATCGATCGTTTGCATCATCATCCAGCTACGCTCCAAAATATGATAATGCAATCATATTCGGAAGCTACGCCAAGGGTGACAATCCATCACTTCTTTCGGGCGCAACGGAAATTTTGCCATTTTTTCCGTTCCGTCCGGGCTTCCGGAACGAAAAAGTCCACTTCCGCTATAGAATATCCCCGCCGCGCCTTTTGATCCGGGCGATTGACAACACCGCGCCCTTCTCTTTATAATGAAGATACTCCATGATTGCAACCAGCTAACACTCGCTCAAGCGTCTTCGAATAATTCCCGGGTCATCCGGGCAACTTGATCCTGGGAGGGAATTGGATGAGTACCAAACGTTTGTACCGCTCGGTCCGGGACCGGCGGATCGCCGGGGTCGCCGGCGGCATGGCCGAATATTTCGCCGTTGACGTCACCTTGATCCGTTTGCTGTGGATTCTGGCGGTCATCTTTGGGGGCAGCGGCATCCTGGCCTACATCATCGCCTGGATTGTCATTCCCGATCAGCCCACGCGTTCCGAGACCGAAACGGAGGCTGGCGGCGGCGCTCCGTCCGAGCCTGCGGTAGAGACCATCGACGTCACTCCGGACCGCTCCTCCAAGATTAGCTATGTCGGGATCTTCCTGATTTTGCTCGGCATCTTTTTCTTGATCCGGACCTTTATCCCGTGGCACCTGACCCGCTATTTCTGGCCGCTGCTCCTGGTCCTGCTGGGAATCGCGCTGCTGGTGCCGAATCGCCGCCGGTCCTGAGCCGGACTGCCATTCCAAAACAATTTTTCGCAAAAGAACCCGCTGGTGAAAGGCGGGTTCTTTCTTGTTATGCACAGCTGTGGACAAAATCTGTGGGCATAAGGATAACTTTGGCGCATATCTTTTAGGATCAAAGCCGATGCCGCGCTCCGGGAGCTGCCTCGCCCATAAAAAATTACACAAATGTAGCAGGATTTTCACAAACCGCCACGAATTTTTTGGTACAGTGGTCAGACCACCAGACTACCTGATGAGGAGGCGGGGCACCTTTTGGAGATCAATCCCATCAACGCGAAACGAAACTATCAGTCCATCATCGAACAGTTCATTCAGCTGATCAAGACCGGCCAGATCCGGGTGGGCGATAAATTGCCCCCGGAGCGGACCCTGGCGGAGCTGTTCAATGTGAGCCGGGCTTCGCTCCGCGAAGCATTCAGCGCCATGGAGATCATCGGCCTGATCGAGGTCCGGCCGGGCGAAGGGTCATTCGTCACCGATCTGAATATCGCCCCTTTCATCAACGCCATTGCGCCGCTGTTCATCGACAACCGCCACATGGAGGATGAATTGCTGGATCTGCGGCGGTTGCTGGAGCTGGAAGCCGTCGCGCTGGCCGCCCGGGCCGCCGCGCCGGATCTGGCGCCGCTCGACGCCCAGCTGGAAGCGATGGCCGAGGCCATCGCCAGGAACGATTCCAAGGCCGGCGCCGAGGCGGATATCGCCTTCCACAAGGGCATCTTCGCGCTCACCGGCCATACCATCCTGATCAAGGCCGCCGAATGCATCTCCTCGATCCTGGAGGTCTCGGTGCAGTTCAACCGGTCCAAGATCCTGATGGACGCCGCCAACGCCCGGGTGCTGTATGAACAGCATCAGCAGATCTACCAGGCCATCCTCTCCCGCCAGCCGGAGGCGGCCCAGGAACTGATGCGCAAACATTTGCATCTGGTCAAAGAGATGTCCTGACCCGGTTTTCCAAAAATACCAAGCCGGCCGGATGAAAAACCCGGCCGCTGGTCGCGAGGTGAATCATGCAGATTATCGTTTGTATCAAACAAGTCCCCGGCACCAACAAGGTGGCCATCGACGAGAGCACCGGCGTATTGAAGCGGGACGGCGTCGAGAGCAAGATCAACCCGTACGACCTCTATGCCCTGGAGGCCGGGTTGCGGCTCCGCGAGGCGCTCGGCGGCACGGTCACCGTGGTCTCGATGGGACCGCCCCAGGCGGAAGCGGTCATCCGCGAAGCCTATATGCTCGGAGCCGACGCCGGGGCGCTGATCTCCGACCGCCAGTTCGCCGGCTCCGACGTGCTGGCCACTTCCTACACCCTCTCCCAGGGCATCCGGGCGCTCGGGCCCTTCGACCTGATCATCTGCGGCAAACAGACCACCGACGGCGATACCGCCCAAGTCGGCCCGGCCCTGGCCGAATTCCTGAACATCCCCCACGTGACCTGGGTGCGCGCCATTCCCGAAGCCACCCCGGAACGGCTCCGGGTCGAACAGGATCTGGCCGACAGCTACGAGCTGGTCGAGCTGGCCTATCCCTGCCTGATCACGGTCGAAAAAGGCATCAACCAGCCCCGCCTCCCGTCCTACCGCCGCAAATTGGCCACCGCCGACCGCCCGGTCCGGATGATCGGCCGCCGCGAGCTGCAGGACCAGGATGAGCTGCGCTACGGTCTGAATGGTTCGCCGACCCAGGTGGAGCGGATCTTCCCGCCCGAAGTCCGCAGCGAACAGGTGCTCTGGGAGGGCGAGGCGCCGGAATTGACCGCCAAACTCTGGCAACTGTTGCGCGAGGCCAAATACATCTGAGCCCGGACGCCGTTGCTTCCATATCAAGAACAAAAGTGCCCGCCGGACCGTTCCCCAAACCGGAAAGGCCGGCCGGACCGAAGGAGTGAGAAAGTGTCCAATCTCCATATCGACATGGCAAAATGCAACCGCTGCGGCAACTGTACCAGCGCCTGCCCCTTCGGGGCCATCGCCGAGGAAGCGGGCGCCCTGGTCATCAATGCCGCCTGCAAGCTGTGCAAGATCTGCCTCAAGCAATGTCCCGCCGGAGCCATCACCCTGGCCGACGCCCCGGCGCGCCAGGGGATCGACAAGAACCAATGGCGGGGGATCCTGGTCTTCGTCGAGCATCTCGACGGCGCCATCCATCCGGTCACGCTGGAGCTGATCGGCAAGGCCCGAACGCTGGCCGAGCCGCTGGGCTATCCGGTCTACGCCCTGTTCATGGGGGCCGCCATTCAAAAGCAGGCCGCCGAGCTATTGCAATACGGCGTCGACAAAGTGCTGGTCTACGAGGATGAGGCGCTCCGCCATTACCGGGTCGATGTCTACGCCAATGTCTTCGAAGACTGTATCGGACGGTTGCAGCCCTCCATCGTGCTGGTGGGCGCCACCTCGGTCGGCCGGTCGCTGGCGCCGCGGGTCGCGGCCCGCTTCCGCACCGGCCTGACCGCCGACTGCACCCAGCTGGCGGTGAAGCCCAACAGCGATCTGGTGCAGATCCGGCCCGCCTTCGGCGGCAATATCATGGCCCAGATCATAACCACCCGGCACCGGCCGCAATTCGCCACCGTCCGCTATAAAGTGATGGATCCCGCCGCTTGCGTGGCCCATCCCGGCGGCGTGGTCGAGACGGTGGCCCTGGACCCGGAGCGGCTGCAGTCGCGGATCAAAGTGCTCAAAGTGGAGCGCAAGGAACAGCAGCCCAGCATCTCCGATGCCGAAGTGCTGGTCGCGGCGGGCCGCGGGGTGAAGAACCCGGCCGATCTCGAATTAATCCAAAACCTGGCGGCGCTGCTCGGCGGACAACTGGCGGTCACCCGGCCGCTGGTCGAGGCGGGCTGGGCGCCGTACACCCGGCAGATCGGCCTCTCGGGCCGGACCGTCAAGCCGAAGCTCATCATCACCTGCGGCATCTCGGGAGCGGTGCAATTCACCGCCTGCATGAACACGGCGGAACGGATCATCGCCATCAACAGCGACAAAAACGCGCCGATCTTCAAGATCGCCCATTACGGCATCGTCGGCGATCTGTACCGGATCCTGCCGGAGCTGATCGACCGGATTCAGAAGGAGGGACCGCAATCATGCCCGATTATCAACAGCTGAGCGCCGCCGACCTCGCGGCCCTGGAGGCCATCTGCGGCCCGGAACGGGTCCTGACCGGCCCGGCCATCAATGAGGATTATCACCACGACGAAATGCCCGAGTACGGCAAGTTCCCGCCCGAAGTAGTGGTGGAGGCGCAAAGCGCGGCGGAGATCGCCCGGATCATGCGCTACGCCAGCGAACGCCGGATCCCGGTCACGCCGCGCGGCTCGGGGACCGGCCTCTGCGGCGGGGCGGTCCCGGTCCGGGGCGGCATCCTGCTCTCCACCGCCCGGATGAACCGGATCCTAGAGATCGACGAGGAGAATCTGACGGTCACCACCGAGCCGGGCGTGCTGCTGATGGAGCTGGCCAAGGCGGTGCTGGAGCGGGATCTGCTCTATCCGCCCGACCCCGGCGAGAAGAGCGCCACCATCGGCGGGAACGTCATGACCAACGCCGGCGGCATGCGGGCGGTCAAATACGGCGTCACCCGCGACTACGTACGCGGGATGGAAGTGGTGCTGCCCAACGGCGACCTGCTGGAGCTGGGCGGCAAGATCGCCAAGAACAGCTCGGGCTACAGCCTGAAGGATCTGCTGATCGGCTCCGAGGGCACCTTAGGGATCGTCACCCGGCTGACCCTGCGGCTGGTGCCGTTGCCCAAGAAGGTCATCAGCCTCCTGGTGCCCTTCCCCGATCTCGACGGCTGCATCGGCACGGTGCCGCAGATCATCAAGTCCAAGGCGGTCCCCACCGCCATCGAATTCATGGAGCGGGAAGTGATCGTGGCGGCCGAGGAGTACCTGGGCAAGAGCTTTCCCGACAAATCCTCCGACGCCTATCTCTTGCTGACCTTCGACGGCAACAGCGCCGCCGAGGTGGAGCGCCAGGCCGAGCAGGTGGCGGAGATCTGCCTGGCGGCCGGCGCGGTGGATGTGCTGATCTCCGACACCGAGGAGCGGCAGGAAGCGATCTGGAGCGCCCGGGGCGCCTTCCTGGAAGCCATCAAAAGCTCCACCCCGGAGATGGACGAATGCGACGTGGTGGTCCCCAGAAACCGCATCGCGGTCTTCGTGAAATTCGTCAAGGAGTTGGAACGGAAGCACGCCATCCGCATCCGCAGCTTCGGCCATGCCGGCGACGGCAACCTGCACATCTACGTCTGCAAGGACGATCTGTCCGAGGCGGCCTGGCGGGAGAAGCTGGACCGGGTGATGCGGGAGCTCTACGACAAAGCCATCGAACTGGACGGCAAGGTCTCCGGCGAACACGGCATCGGCCACGCCAAGGTGCCCTTCCTGCGGCAGTCCGAAGGCGAGACCTACTTCAACCTGATCCAAGCGGTCAAACAGGCCTTCGATCCGCAAGGGATCCTCAATCCGGGGAAGGTCTGCGGCCGCTAGGCCGGGCCGGAGCCCCTTTCGTCATGCCAACTCGACGCAGCCCCTCATCCCCGACCCTTCTCCCGGCAGCGGCCGGGAGAAGGGTGTCGAAGCCTGTTATCCTCGCCATTCCGTTCCCCAAACCCTCTACCGGCCCTTGACGGGAGAGGGTCGGCGCGCGCTTTTTCGCGCCGGGGTGAGGGCTGCCTCGAACGGTCGTATGCCAACTCGACGCAGCCCCTCATCCCCGGCCCTTCTCCCGGCAGCGGCCGGGAGAAGGGTATCAAAGCCTGTTATCCTTGCCAATCCGTTCCCCAAACCCTCTACCGGCCTTTGACGGGAGAGGTTCGGCGCGCGCTTTTTTGCGCCGGGGTGAGGGCTGCCTCGAACGGGAAAGGTGCATTCCTTAATTATTAAGCTTTTTCGTTGTTTTGGCACTGCGAAGTTGAGTAGATAATTTAGAAGTTGAGAAAATTGTCTATCCAAATACATCCTGTGCTAAGGGCGGCCAGGGGGTTTGGCGGCAAACCCCCTAGGCCGGTACCCCCGCCGCAAGGGGCGAGTGCCCCCTTGACCCCCCATCCCGCTCCTCCGAGTCGCGGGTCCCTCACTGCTGGAATTGCCATCCGTGGCGGCGTTGCTTGCGGATGCTCCGATGGCGACGTCAGGTGATACGTCCTTGTATCGATTCCGCGCAACCGGCATCGTGCCGGAATAAGTGGTTATTTGAATCTTTTTGACTCAACTTTGGCAGAGAAAATCATTTGCTTGTTTTTTACTTCGAAGCCCAGTTCCTTATTTTCTTGATATGTCAAGATGATTTCTTCTTATGAATGCCATACCTGATGATTTCAAGGATTACCGGTATATTTGATCTGCGAAAGTTGAGTGATAATCATTAAGCCTGCTCAAGAGGTGAATCCCCGGGCCAAAAAGCCGGCGGTTCCTCCGGATGGCCCGGAACCGCCGTCCAGCCCCCGGGCGGTCTTTCCCGAGGCTTGGCAAGAACCGCCGGAGCGAATCGCGGGACCGCCGAACGTCCGGGCGGTCCCGCTGTAACGCCCGGATGGACCGCCACGGCCTCCGGCGGAATTGCCGAGGGCCGCGGATGGTCCGCCGCCGGGCCGGGGTCAGACGATCTTGCCCAGGGCGAAGCTGATCGCCAGGACCGCCAGGACGGCGGCGGTGATCCCGGCGTAGAGGTAATCCTTTTGGCGCAGGAAAAGCAGGATCGAGACCGCCACCCGCAGCGCCGGGGTCAGAATCAATAGCAGCAGCCCGCTCAGGATCACCGCGTACGGCTTGCCGGCGGCCGCTCCCCGCAGGATCGCGACGGGCGCGGTCGGATAGAACCCCGCCGCGTAGCCGCTGCGGCCGGTGGCCAGCAACAGCAGCAGTCCGGCCAGGATCACCGCCGCGCTGAGGAGCACTCCGACCCGGAGCAGGTTGCTGATGGCGATTTCCGCCGCGGCTACCGTTTGTTCCGTTTCAGGCTCATTCATCGTTTCACCCACCCTTCCCATAACATCTGCACGGCCACGTACATCAGGACCGGGATGAACAGCTTGCGAATGGTGGTGCTCTTCATCCGGGTCATCAGCTTCGAGCCGCAGGTGGCGCCGGCCAGCACCCCCAGGGCCACCGGGCCGGCGATCCCCGGATCGATGGTGCCGCGAATCAGGTAGACCCCGGCGCTGGCGGCCGCGGTCACCCCGATCATGAAATTGCTGGTGGCGGTGGAGACCTTCAGCGGCAGCTTCATCATCATGTCCATGGCCATCACCTTCAGAATGCCGCTGCCGATGCCCAGCAGCCCCGAGACCACCCCCGCCACGTACATCAGGCCGAAACCGCCGTAGACGCCGCTCACCGGGTACCGGACCGTGCGGCCCAGCGTCATGTCGAAATACTCGCCGTTCAGCCGCAGCCGCTCCGCCAGCGGATGGGCCCGCACCGCCGCGGGAATCTCCTGGCGGGCCTTGCCGATCATGGCGATGGCCGAATACAGCAGGAGCAGTCCAAAAATGATGTACAAATAATGGGGGCTGATCAGCCCGGCGATGAAAGCGCCGCTGATCGCCCCGGTGGTGGTGGCCGTCTCCAGAAACATCCCCACCCGCAGGTTGGTGATGCGGTCTCGGACATAGGCGATGGCCGCGCCGCTGGAAGTGGCGATGACCGAGACGATGCTGGCGCCGATGGCGTGCTGGATCGGGATCCCGAGGAGCAGCGTCAGCGCGGGCGTGACGATGATCCCGCCCCCCAGGCCAAGCAGCGCGCCCAACAGCCCCGCCAGAATCGAAATGCCAAAGATGATGCTGATTTCCAAACCCATGGTGAACTCCTTTACCCATCTATTCTGCCACCGCAAATCACGGCTAACCGGAGCGGAGCGGATTTTTCAGATCAACCCGCCCGCGAACTGGACCGCCAGGCTGATGACAGTCACCGCGAACCAGACGCCGAGGCCCAACAGGGCCGGCCTGAGCCCCATCGCCCGCATCCGGCGGAGATCGGTATTCAGGCCGATGGCCGCCAGCGCCACGATGATCAGGAACTTGCCCCCCTCGGTCAAGAGGCTGCCGGCCCGACCGGAGATGATGCCGACGGTATGCAACAACGCGGCCACCAGGAACCAGAGGATAAACCAGGGAAAGATCCGGCCCAGGCGGTAGTCCACCGCTCCGCCGCCGCCGGCCGCGGCGGAGCGTTTTCGCAACGCGGTCAGGACGGCGAAGACCAGCGAGATCGGGATGATCATGGTGCTCCGGGTCAGCTTGACAATGGTCGCATAGCTGCCGGCGGCGTCGCTGAAGGCATAGCCGGAGGCCACCACCGAAGAGGTGTCGTTGATGGCGGTCCCGGCCCACAGGCCGAAGGCCCGGTCCGAAAAATGCAGCCAGTGTCCGAGCGGCGGAAAGATCAGCACCGCCGCGATGTTGAAGAGGAAGACCGTGCCGATGGCGTAGGCGATCTCCTGGTCCTCGGCCTCGATGATCGGCGCGATGGCGGCGATGGCCGAGCCGCCGCAGATGGCCGTGCCCATGCCGATCAGGCTGGTCAGCTTGAAGGGAGTCCCGAGCAAACGGCCCAGGCCGTAGGCGGTGATGAAAGCCCCCGATAGCGTGAAGGCCATCACCCACAGCGATTCCCGGCCGACCCGGTAGACCTGGGTCAGGCTCAACCCGGCCCCCAGCAGGACGATGGCCCATTGTAGCAGCTGTTTGGCGGCGAATTGCAAGCCGGGAACGGCGCGCGCCGGACGCCCGGCGGTGCTGCCGACGGCGATCCCCAGCACGATCCCGAAGACCGGCCCCCCGACCAGCGGCCATAGCGATCCCAGCCCCAGGGCGATGAGCGCGATTCCCAGCGCCAGGCCGAGCCCGGGAGCGTATTGCGGAAGTTTTGACATGTGAACCAGCTCCTGTTGCAGTGAATGATCTTATTGTAAAAGCATTTCTTGGATAAGTAAAATATAATTTTCTGTATATAAATCATAACATTTGACTTATTACATATCCAAAAAAAAGCGGCCCCCGTTACGAAAGGTTGGCGTTGGCCGCTGTCTTGCAAAATTCGATGAAGGACTTGAAGAGCTGCGACAGATACTTGTCGCGGTGGTAAATCAAGTTCAAATCGCGGTGAACGGCCAGCCCGGCCACTGCAACGATCCGCAGCCGCCCGTCCGCCACCTCCTGGCGGATGCAACGCTTGGATACGCAGGAGATGCCGAGCCCGGCGGCGACCGCCCGTTTGATGGCCTCGGTGTTGCCGAGCTCCATCCCGATGCGGTACTCCGCCCCCGCGGCGCGCAGCGCATTCTCGATCACCGCCCGGGTGCCGCTGCCCTCCTCGCGCATGAGGATCCGCTCCCGCGCCAGGTCGGCCAGGTCGACGCGGTCGCGCAGGGTCCAGGGATGCTCCGGCGGGACGATGAAGACCAGCTCGTCGCCGCAGAAATACTCGACCGCGATCTCCGCCGAGCCGACCGGGCCTTCGACGAAGGCGAAATCGATCCGGTTCTCCAGAATGAAATTCTCGATGATCCGGGTGTTTTCGATGTTGATCGCCACCTCGATCCCCCGGTTCAGTTTTTGAAACTGGCCGATGATGTCGGTCAGGATGTAGATGCCAATGGTGGTGCTGGCCCCCACGTTGAGGCGGCCTTTCATGAGCCCCCGCAACTCGCCGATGGTCTGGACGCACTCCTGGTAGAGATTGAGGATCCGCCGCGCGTATTCCAGGAACAGCTCGCCTTCGCGGGTCAGGTACAAGCGGCGGCCGATCCGGTCGAAGAACCGCACCTCGAACTCGGTCTCCAGCTCCCGGATGGTCTGGCTGACCGCCGGCTGGCTGATGGCCAGGTTCTCGGCCACCTCGGTCATGTTCAGGCGGGTGGCCACTTCGTAAAAGATTCTCAGGCTCCGTTCATTCATGGGTAGCGCTTCTCCCCGCCAAAAATCCGCTCTTCGCCTTTAACGGTACTCGCCCGTCAGCCGCGCCATTCGGTCCCAGTGCTTTTCCAGCTCCGCCACCAGCTTGAACTGGGTGCGGGCCCGGTCCAGATTGTGGCCGGGGCGGTGGATCTTGAAATAAACATCGCCCTCCAGGTGGTCGGTGAGGAAACGGATGCCGCATTCCAGGGTCATCAGCTTGGCGCCGAACGGCAGGTACTCCAGCTCCAGCGGGGTCAGGACCGGGCCGGCCTCGGCCAGGTACCCCCGGCTGAATTGTTCGAAGAGCGCCATATCCAGGCTCACCTTGGCCAGATCCGGTTCGTCCTCCGCGGCCCGGGTGGCGCCGGAGCGGATCGCATCGCCGAAATCGTAGAGGGAGAGGCCCGGCATGACCGTATCCAGATCGAGGACGCAGAGCCCGGCGCCGGTGGCGTCGTCGATCAACACGTTGTTGAACTTGGTGTCGTTGTGGGTGACCCGCAAGGGCAGCCGGCCGGCGGCGATCAGCTCCACCAGCACCGCGGTGTCGGCCGCCCGGCTCAGCACGAAGTCGATCTCCGCCCCGACCGCGCGGGCCCGGCCGGCGCTGTCCCGCGCCAGGGCCTGTTGAAACCGTTCGAACCGTTGGCGGGTATGATGGAAGTCGGGGATGGTCTCATGGAGCCGCGCCGCGGGAAAGTCCTCCAGCATCCGCAGGAACTTGCCGAAGGCCCGGCCGGCGTGGTAGAGATGCTCCGGGCTCTCGACCACCTGATAGGTCCGGGCTCCGCCGATGAAGGCATAGACCCGCCAGTAGTTGCCGTCCCCATCCCGGTAAAAGCTCCGGCCGTCCACGGCCGGGACCAGGTTGAGGGTCTCCCGGTCCGGATCGCCGCCGGCGGCCGCGATCTTCCGGCGCAAATGGCGGGTGACCGCCTCGATATTGGCCATCACCTGCTCCGGTTGGTGGAAGACCTGGTGATTGAGGCGTTGCAGGATATAGCGGCGCGCCGGGCCATCCTCCGGCCCGATCGCCACCGCGTAGGTATCGTTGATATGGCCGCAGCCGTGGGGCTCGATCCGCCGGGCCGCGCCGCCGAACTGAAATTGCCGGACAATCGGTTCCAGATCGTGAGCCATGGCCTATTCCCCCCACAGATCGGCCGGATAGGCTCCCCGGGCGATCAGAGCGGCAATGGCCTCCTTGACCCGGGGCTTATCCTGTTGGTAGGTCACGCCGTACCAGCGTTCATGGGAGGGGATCACCTTGACCCGCGCCTTGCCCCGGGCCAGCAGGCCGCCGACCACTTCGGGCAGGTAAAACTCGGCTTTGGCCAGGTTGGCCCGGTTCCGTTCCAAGAATTGCCCGAAAGCGTACTCCAGTTCTCCAAAGAAGTTGGGCGTGAAACCCCAGGTATTCATGGAGACGGTGCTGCCCCGGGGGATCTCCACCCAGTCCTGGCCGTTCTCGGTGTAGCGGGTGGCAACGCCGCACTTTTCGATCCGGGTCCGTTCGTGGATCTCCCGCAGGTAGCCTTCGGAATCCACCGTGCAGATCCCCCGCGCCACCGAGCCGTGTTCGGTCAGAGTATTCTCCAGCTCGAAACCGACCAGGCAGTATTGGTAGACTGCCCCGCCGTCCCGGGCCTCCGCCAGAAAATCGGCCAGCGCCCGAAAGGAGGTGGCGCCGTAAAAGTCGTCGGCGTTGATCACCCCGAACGGCGTATCCACCGCGTCCCTGCAGCAGAGCACGGCATGGCCGGTTCCCCAGGGCTTCTGCCGCTCCGCCGGAACGCTGTAACCGGCCGGCAAGTCGTTCAAGCGCTGGTAGACGTAGGCGGTCTCGATCTTTTGCTCGATCCGACGGCCGATGCGCGAGCGGAAGATCTCCTCCAGCTCTTCTTTGATCACAAAGACCACTTTCCCGAAGCCCGCCCGGATGGCGTCATAGACCGAATAATCGATGATCAGCTCGCCATGGGGGCCGATCGGGTCAACCTGTTTTAATCCGCCGTAACGGCTGCCGATGCCGGCCGCCATCACCACCAGAGTGGGTTTTGCCATCGCTATCGAACTCCCTCGATTCTTTTTCTATTATGAAACGATTCAGCTATCGAAACTTTCCGCCGCAGCAATCCGCCTCACGGCGCGACCGGCAGCCAACCGCGATTTGAATCCGGCGGCGCGGCGCTTACTTGTCATAGCCGTTGGGATTTTGGGTCTGCCAGCGCCAGGAATCGGCGCACATCTCGGCGATCCCGCGCCGGGCCGACCAGTTCAATTCGCGTTCGGACTTGGCCGGATCGGCGTAACAGACGGCGATGTCGCCCGGCCGGCGGCCGACGATCCGGTAGGGGATCTCCTTGCCGGCGGCTTGGGCGAAGGCCGCCACCACTTCCAGGACGCTGTAGCCGCGGCCCGTGCCGAGATTATAAGTGACCAGCCCCGGCCGGGACTGCAGTTTCTCCAGGGCTTTCAGATGGCCCTGGGCCAGGTCGACGACGTGAATGTAATCCCGGACCCCGGTGCCGTCGGGCGTGGGATAGTCCCCGCCGTAGACCGCCAGCTCTTGCAGTTTGCCCACCGCCACCTGGGCGATGTAGGGCACCAGGTTGTTGGGGATGCCGTTGGGATCCTCGCCGATGCGGCCGCTGGGATGGGCCCCCACCGGGTTGAAATAGCGCAGGATGGCAATGTTCCAGCCGGAATCGGCCCGGTACAGGTCGCGCAGCATCTCCTCGATCATCAGCTTGGAACGGCCGTAAGGATTGGTGGCCGACAGCGGGAAGTCCTCGGTGATCGGCACCGTGTGCGGATCGCCGTAGACCGTGGCCGACGAGCTGAAGACCAGATTTTTGACGCCGTGCTGCTGCATGGCCTGGCAGAGGTTGATGGTGCCGGTGAGATTGTTGTGGTAGTAGCGGAGCGGCTGGGCCACGGACTCGCCGACCGCCTTCAGCCCGGCGAAATGGATCACCGCCTCGATGGCCGACGCGCCGAAGATCTCCTCCAGGGCCGCCCGGTCCAGCAGGTCGGCCTGGTAGAACCGGATCGGCTTGCCGGTGATCTCCTGGACCCGCCGCAACGATTCTTCCTTGCTGTTCACCAGGTTATCGACGGCAATCAGCTCGTATCCGGCCTCCAACAGCTCCACGCAAGTGTGGCTGCCGATATAGCCGGCGCCGCCAGTGACTAAAATTGCCATGTGTCTTCCTCCAAATCGTCGAAGTTTATGATGATGTCAAGTCCGTATCGGTTGAAACCTGTTTGGGAAAGGGCGGTTGCCCCCAATCCGCCTTCCGCCGTCGCGGGTAGGGCCGGACTTTGGCCGGCCCGCTATTCGACGAAGCGGAGCTCGCCGAAGTACTGCGGCAGATGGAAATTGACCGCCCCTGTCGGCGACCAGGCCGAATACTCGGCCGGGCCTTCCTTCGGCCGGTCGATCCGGTAGGCGTTGAAAAACCAGCTGTCGCCGGGCTGCGGCGGCAGGTGCGGCGCGGTCACAAACTCGCTGAACGGAATGGCCAGCTCCACGTCCCAGCCCCGGCCGGCCGGAGCGCGGCGCACCGCCGTCGTCAGGCGTTCTTGGGTCCGGGCGAACTGCAGAAACTGCCCATCCAACGGATGGTGGATCGCATAGTGCAATACCGCGTTCAGCGGATTGACCTCAAACTCCAGATAGGTCCGGCGGTCCCGGTTGTCGTCGATGAACAGCTCGACGACCTCTTCCTCGTAGAGCGGGCCGTTGAAATCGCGGCAGGACGCCTGAATGAAATCGTCCTGGCACTCAAAGGCGGCCAAAAGATACTCCGGATTCCAGAGCATCCGCAGGCGGGTCACCTGGCGCGGCCGGCCGCCGGAGACGTTCTCCACCAGTTCCAGCGGTTCCGCCGCCCGCCAGGCCGGCTTATGGAGATCCCCGTCCACCGGGAACGGGGCCGTTATCTTTCGGCAATCATACGTCGGCATGGGGCCTCCCTCTTCTCTTGGCATAACAAAACCGGCGCATCCCGGAGCCGCGCCGGGAGCCGGCCCGAATGCCTGAAAAAGCCGCCGCGCGGTTTCGGAACGGTCCCGCCGCCCGAGATGATTTTTTCTTCCCTGTCAGAGGTTTCCGGCAAAGTTAAATAATACGCTTGATCGTTCGACATTGGACCGCTAATCCCTCTTTCAACCTTCCGGGAACGCTCAAAAACAAAAAGGTATAACCGTGACGTTATACCTCTTTGGATTCCAGGCCAGTCCTCGGGGGTCCGACCATTTTTTAACGACAACGCGAGCGACTCCTTCCGCCCAGCCACTTTCTTTCCAAAAGGCGACCGGTCTACGGCTGCTCCACCCTTCCGGCCCTTCTGATGGGAATGAGCCGGCATGCCATGGGAGACGGCCTTCCCGGGAGCGCTTCATTCCTATTATATGCCGGCCCATGCCGGCGGGGACTTTGGGAACCCGGATCGTGCGTCGGGCACCGGAAAAGCATGAAGATACCGGGGCAAAGTCCCGAGCTGTCACTTCAGGCGCGCGTAGGCTTTGTTGCCGACCACCCTCGTCACAACGTACATTTTATTCTCGGAGGTCAGATATTCGTCCCCGACGGTTACCGGGACCGAAACATAGGTGATGGTCCGGCCGGTCTCCTGTTCAATGATGATATAGTAGCTGTACTCGGCGGGCGCCGGCCGATCCGGCGCGGGGGGCGGCTGGGAACGGGGCCTGGACCAGCGCGCCAGCAACATCGCCGCGCCGAATGCCAGAATCCCGATGACGAAGAGCAGCCATAGCCGGTAGTGCCGTTTCACCAAATGATTCACCTGATTTCGTTAAGAGGGCTTGTTTTCTTTAGTATGCAAGTTTAAGGCCGAATCAATCCCGGTCATCCCGCCGAAATCATCGGGCCCAATAAAAAAGCCTTTGCGAAGGGATCGCAAAGGCAGAGATTTTTTTAAGAAGGCGCCATAAACATCCGCCAGGTCTTTTTTCTTCCTGGATGGGTCCCGGCTTGCAGGAAAAGAATAAGCCCTCACCGCCGCTATTTTGCAGTGAGGGCCACCGTTTTTTGAGCTACCAATGTTAATCTCGTCCTTCTTGCTCCACATTGACTGGAAATCGCGGGTGCTCTACTTCTTTTTCCTGTTTCTCCTCGTGATCGACGACCGGTTCATCGGGCATCATGTTTCCCCCTTTTTTTTATAAAATTAGTGATCTAATCCTATTCGGCCCCGCCGGTTTTGATGAGTGCTTTTTGGGAATCATTTCCTTGCGTTGCGGAGACCCGGATGTTTCGTCATAAAAAAAATCCGCTCCCGCGCGGGGAACGGATGTCTGGCTTGGATGTTATGTAACTTACTATGATACGAAATCGCCGGGCGAAGTATCGGATCGGTAAGCATTATTGCCAAAACGGGTGCCTTAGTATCCGCTCCGCCGGCAACCGGGAGGCATAAGACACAAACAAAGGGTTCCCGAAATCTCGGAAACCCTTGATAATTAACTGGTGGACCACATAGGACTCGAACCTATGGCCCGCTGATTAAGAGTCAGCTGCTCTACCAACTGAGCTAGTGGTCCAGGAATGAGAAAATTTGGTGGCGGTGACTGGGATCGAACCAGTGACACTGCGGGTATGAACCGCATGCTCGTACCAACTGAGCTACACCGCCGTAAAACCGAACGCATAGAGTATTATATTATAAACTCAGCAATAGATCAATAGGGCAAGCACTAGTTTTTTCTGGGAAAGCGACCGAATTTCGTCAGCCCCGCTCCGGCCGCGCACCGTTCTTCCAACGGCTCCCTTTTGCCGTACCCGGGCCTCCCGTCCAAACCCCCGGACAGGCACGGCTGCACCGAAACGATCCCGATTGAGCGCGGAACGGCCAATCCCCCAAGTGCCGAAAGACTCCCCATGGATGCAAGAATTACGTATCGTCATCCGCTTTTTAAACATGATATCATTGCTGTCCGAAATTGTGAATATCTCGAGGAGGAAAAACCCTGGATCATTTTGGAGTCCCCGAAAAAGTCCGAAAAGGTATTGCCAAAACAGCGAAACGGTGATAGTCTTTTAGACATCAATCATATTTATACGACGTACAATTTTATACTATGGATAATAATACTCAGTCCAAGGAGTTGTAAGATGGAAAGTCATAGCGCCTCCGGCGAAACCCGGTTGGAACGAAAAAAGGAAGAAATGAAACAGAAAATTATCGCGGTGGCCATGTCCCTGTTTAAAAACCAGGGCGTAGAAGGGACCACCATGGAACAGATCGCCAATGAAGCCGATATCGCCAAAGGAACGCTTTATAACTACTTTCCGGTCAAAGAGGCTATCATCAGCGAATTTATCCGGCGTTCCTTCCAGGAAAAGAGTTCCGAGCGAATCCTGCGGTTGCGGGAAATGCCCGACACCCGCTCGCGGATGGTTCTTATCTTAGCGGAGTTAATGGCGGGAATCCGGCCTCAAAAAGAAATTTTCGAAAAATATCTCATCTACCAGATTCAGAATATGATCTCACTCCATCCCGACGCCGGTGTGAAAAGCGGGTTTGAACTCTTGGGAAGCGAAATTATCGAACTGGGCCAAAAAAACGGCGAGATCCGGAGCGATCTGCCGTTCGGCATCCTCAAGGCCCTGTTCGACTTCATCTTCGTCGAGGTCGCCCAACAATTTTATGCCGCGCCGGAAGCGTTCAATTCCCGCACCGTCATTGAACAGTGTGTGGATTTGTTCATGGATGGAGCTGCTACTCCGGTGGTTAAACACATCTAGAAGAATTTTGGAAAATCGCGATGCTTTAACGCGTTTTCCAAAATTGTAATTCGGCCATTGAACCACCGGATTCATGAAAACGATAGGAGGATATCATGTCCAGTCTGCGCAATCGTCTCTTTGTCGCTCTGTTACGAAAAAGCCCCGCCACCAAAGTGGTATGGGATGAAAACACCTCGGTGGCCGCGTTTCGCCAATCCTGCGAGGAAGGGGCCAAAAGGTTCGGTAAAATACCGGACGACTTGACGGTTTCACCCGTCTCGATCGAGGGGATTGCCGCGGAATGGCTTCGGTCTTCCGGGGCTCCCAGGGATAAAGTCATCCTGTTCTGCCACGGCGGGGGCTATGTTTCGGGATCCTGCGCCGATCACCGGGTTCATGCCGCCAAAGTTGTCCGGGGAAGCGGCATCGCCGCCCTGCTCTTTGAGTACCGCCTGGCGCCGGAACACCCTTATCCGGCGGCTATCGAGGACTCGGTCACCGTCTACCGCTGGTTGCTGAACCAGGGTACCGCGGCATCGGATATCGTGATAGCGGGCGATTCGGCGGGAGGGGGATTATGCCTGGCGACATTGCTGGCGCTCCGGGATCGGGGCCTTCCCCTGCCTGCGGCGGCGGTGGCGGTCTCGCCCTGGACCGATCTGAAGTGTAGCGGAGCGTCGTACCGGACCAATGCCGGGGTCTGCCTGTCGCCCAAAAACTCCTGGACGATTTTTAGCCAATATTATGTGGCCGGCAACGATCCGGCCCTGCCGTACATCTCTCCGCTCTACGGAGAGCTTGGCGGTCTTCCGCCGCTGCTCATTTATGCCGGAGGCGATGAAATCCTGCTGGACGACGCGGTCCGGTTCGCCGAGAAGGCCACCCAGGCCGGGGTCGATGTCTCGCTACAAGTGGTGGAAGGAATGATGCATTGTTTCCCCTTCCTGCCCCCTGTGATTCCCGAAGCAAAAGCGGCCATGAAAGAGATTTGCGCTTTCATCAGAAAGCACCTGATTGAAAAGGATTCGCTGGTAAAATCATAATTCAATAAAAAAACCGGAAAGCCATTCTGAGCCTCCGGTCTTCTTTTTTATGGACGAGTAGTTTATGGGGAAACATTTCGCAAGCTCAATGAGAGTCCACGCCCTGCACGGTCCGGTCAAAGAGGTCGAAATAGTTTTCGAACGTCTTGGCGGTGCATTCGGGGTGCTTGATGCGGATGCCCGGGGCCCGCAAGCCCACCAGGGCCAGGGCCATCGCCATCCGGTGGTCGTCGTAGGTTTCCAGCTCGGCCGGCTGCGGGGTTCCCGGATAGATGACCAGGCCGTCGCCGTTCACCTCGGCCCGGATGCCCAGGCGGGTCAGTTCATTGACGATCGCCGTCAGCCGGTCGGATTCGTGATAGCGGATGAAGCCGATATTCCGGATGATCGTCGGTGAGGCGGCGAAGGGCGCCAGGGCCGCCACGGTCGGCGTCTGGTCGGGCAAGCCGCTCATATCCACGTCCACCCCGGGGAAACGGCCGCCCGCCGGACCGGTCAGGCGGATCCCGTCCTCCTCGGGACGGACCTTGCAGCCCATCTGTTTCAGGATATCCAGCAGCTTAATATCGCCTTGCAAAGTATCCAGGCTGGCGCCGCGGACCAGCACGGTCCCGCCGGTGAGCGCGGCCATGGCAAAGAAGTAGCCGGCATTGGAGAGGTCCGGCTCGATCGCGTAATCCAGCCCCTGATAGCGTTGGCCGGCGGCGACAGTGAACGATTTGAAATCCCGGTGGCTGGCCTTGACCCCGAAATCGGCCATCATCCGCAGGGTCATGGCGACAAACGGTTTGGCGGGGAGTTCCCCCTCGATCGCGATCTCGGTATCGGCGGCGCTGAAACAGGCCACCATCAACAAGGCGCTCAAAAACTGGCTGCTCTGGCTGGCGGCCAATCGTACCCGCCCGCCTTGGAGCCCGTTGCTTTTGATCCGGAACGGCAACGCGTCCGGCTTCCCCGGAAAGCTGAAATCCGCTCCCTGCTCCCGGAGGGCCCCGACGAGCGGAGCCATCGGCCTGGCGCTCATCTGCTCCGAGGCTTCCACCAGGTATTCGCCGCGGCCCGCGGCCAGCATCGCCGATAAAAAACGGGCCGCCGTCCCGGCGCTGCCCACGTAAATGGCTGCCGTCCGCTTGGGGATCGCGCCATTTTGCCCGATGATCTGCACTGCCTTGTTGGTTTCATTGAAAGCCACCGGGAAACCCAGCTTGACCAGACACTGCAGGAAATTGCGACTGTCATCGCTGAATAACACGTTATCCAGCGTGACCATGTGGTCGCTCAGGGCCGCCAACAGCAATGCCCGGTTGGTAATACTTTTGGAACCGGGGATCTCCACCACGGCGTCTACCGGCCGCCTCGCCGGCGGCACCGCGTAAGGTCTTGCCATCCTGTTCACCTCGATTTCATCAGCCCCTTTATTATATCACTCCATCGTACCGCCGCAAGCCAATGAACGGTAAACAAGAAGTTAATTAGGCGGCTCTCGGCGCTGTGCGGCAGGCCGGGCCGGGATCAACCCCGTTCCACCCGGACCTGGCTGCCGGCTCCGTCCAGGCCGGCCGGGCGGATGATCAACCGCCGCGGGATCCGGTTGCGCAGCTCCGGCAGGTGGCTGATGAGGCCGATCACCAAATGCTCCTGTCTGAGCCGCTCCAACGAGTCCAGCACCACTTCCAGCAGGCCGGGATCGAGCGTGCCAAAGCCTTCGTCGAGGAAGAAGAATTCCAGCGGATTGCGCCCATTCAGCTGAATCTTGGCGGACAGCGCCAGGGCCAGCGCCAGCGAGACCAGGAACGTTTCGCCGCCCGAGAGCGAGCTGACCGGCCGGGCCAGGCCGCCGTTGCCGTTGTCGCAGATGATGAAGTCCTTGTTTTCGTCCAGCTTCAACAGGTACCGGCCGTTGGTCAGGTTTTGCAACCGTCCCGAAGCGTCCTGCAAGATATAGCGCAGATGCTCCTCGGCGATGTAGGCCACAAAGGCGTCGCCCTGCAGCAGGCGGTGCATCTCGTCGGCCTGCGCCTTGCGGCCGGCCAGCCGTCCGCGGTCCTTTTGATACTGGCGGATCCGCTCATATTTGGCGGCCATATTGGCCAGGGTGGACTCCAGTCCCCCGATCTCGCCGGCGATCCGTTCCTTGGCCGCTCCGGCCTGGCCCCGGACCGCCTGGATCTCCGCCCAGGCTTCGGGAGGAACGGTTTGGCCGTCCAGCTTGGCCAGGTTCTGCTCGATCTGGGCCGCCAGCTTTTTGGCGGCATCCTCAAAGGCGGCGCAGGCCGCTTTGAGCTGTTCCCGTTCGGCCGTTGTCCGCAGCGCCGCCGCGAACGCCGCGGCGGATTCGAAACCGTGAGCCGACAGCTGCTCGTTGAGCGCCGCTCCGGCATGGTCCAGCGCCGCTTGGGCCGATTCCTGCCGCTGCAGCGCGGCGGAGCGCCGGTTGGCCAAGGCCTGCAAGCTTTCCCGGGAGGCTTCGTAGGCCGTTTTGGCCTCCGTCCGGTTCCGCTCCAGCAACGCCAGGGCCCCCTCGGCCTCGGCCAGCAAAATCTCGACCGGCCGGCCGCCGGTGACCGCGCGCAGCCTGTCCTGGCGCTCCTGAAGCTCCCGCTCCAGATTCCGGCGGTCCGCTTCCCGGCCGGTCCATTCGGCGCGGGCCGTATCCAGCTCGGTTTGGAGCTTTTCATAAAGCTGCCCGGCTTTTTCCAGTTCCCCCGCGATGACGGCCAGCTTCTTGCGGCCTTCCTCCGAGGCTTTATCCTGAGCGGAGATCTGTTGCGATCGCTCCACGAATCCGGCGCTCAGGCCCAGCGCGGCGCGGAGGGCTTCATACTCGGCCGCCAGGCCCGCCGAGGCGTCTTGGGCTCCGGCCAGTTCCCGTTCCAGGCGGTCCAGGCCGTTCCGGCAGGCATCCAGTTCCGCACCGAGCTGGGCCACGACCCGCTCCCGCTCCAGCCGTTGCTGCCGCAGCCCGGCCAGTTCCCGCTCCCATTCGCCGTCCCGCTTCTCCCAGGCGGCGATGGCTTCATGGAGCGCCTGCAGGCGTTCTTTTTCGAATTGCAACAACTCCGGCCAGCGCTCGGAAGGCTGGCCGGCCCAGACGGCGGGCAAGCCCGCTTGAAGCTCCGTCCATTGTTCCAACGCCGCCTGCTGCTTCTCCCGGAGCTTGGCCTGTTGTTCCGCGTCGCCCGCCCGCCGGGTCTGATGCTGCAGCATTTCCCGGTTCAGTTGGTCGGCGGCCTGCCGCAGCCGTTCCAGCTGAGTTTCGAGCTCCGCCAGTTCGGCCCGCTCCCGTTCCAATGCCGCCGGATCGAGGCCGGCCGCCGGGTGCGGATGATGCGCCGAACCGCAAACCGGGCAGGGAGTCCCCGCGGCGAGGCCCGCCGCCAGGACCGCCGCGGCGTTGGCGGTTTCATGCTCTTGCAGCGCGGCCTGACGGCGCTGCCGTTCCGTCTCCAGACCGGCCGACCGGCGCTCCCATTCCGCGCTCCGGGTCCGCCCCTCTTCCAAGCGCCGTTCATATTCCCGCAGCCGCTCATCCAGGCCGTCCAGCTCGTCCTGGCCCGCTTGAATGGCAGCCGACAACGCCGACAAAGCATCCAGTTGCCGTTCCAAATGGCTCAGCCGTTCCCGCTCAGCGGCGTAACTGCTTAGGTCGCCCGGTTTGGCCCGGGCATGCCCGGCCCGGTCCGTCTCCAGCCGGCCGGTCCGTTCCAGCACTTCCGCCAAAGCGGTCCGTTCCGCCGTCAACCGCTCCGCCAGAGCATCCCGGCTCGCTGCCTCATCGGTTCGCGCCGCGCTCAGCTTGGCGACCTCCGCCTTTCGGTTGACGTACTCCTGTTCCAGGCGCACCCCGGTCTGAACCCGCTCCCGCAGCTCGACGGGGACCGTCAAGCCGGCCAGCTCCGCCTCCAGCCGTTTCCGGTCCGCCTCCTTCTCCGCCTTGTACTTTTCGCCCTTGGCCAAACGGCTCTGATGCTCGGCGACCCGCGCCGCCAACCCGTTCTGCTCCGCGACCAGCGCCGCCAGGTCCTCCTCCTTCCGCCGCAGCTCCGCCGTTTCGGCCACCAACGGCCGGAGCCGCGCCTGCCGGGCGATCCACTCCGGCTGTCCTTCCCGGAAAGCGGTTTCGGCGGCGTTTAGGGCCGCCGCCAAACGGCCATGGCGCGCCTCCTCCGCCTCATACAGCGCGGCCGCGGCCTCCAGCTCGCGCCGGCCGTCCTGGCAGGCGGCGGCAGCCCGCCGCTGAGCTTCGTCATAGGGCCGGACCGCCTCGGCCGCCTCGGCGCGGCGCAGGATCCCGCAACGCTCCCGGTGGGCGTCCTGCTCCCGCAGGTGTTCCCGCTCGGCCTGGCGCAACCGCTCCAACTCCTCTTGGAGCTGCCAGAGCGCAGCCACTCTCGCGTAATCCCGTTCCACCGCTTCGGCGCGGACCACGATCGCCCGGCGTTCCGTTTCCTTCCGCTCCAGCTCCTCCCGGAGTTGCTGCAGGGTTTCGCCGGAGACATTGCCCAGCTCGCGCAGGATCCCGTCCACCCGGTCCAGCTCCGCGCCGAGCCGCTCCCGCTCCCCCTTGACCTTCTCGCTCAGCTTGCTGCCGTATTCGGCCAGGGCGAAGATGCGCTCCATCATCCGCACCCGGTCGGCGTCGCGCAGCTTCAAAAACTGCGAAAACTCCCCCTGGGGCAATACCACCGAGCGGGTGAAGTCCTCCATGGTCAAACCGATGATCTCCTCGACCCTGCGGGTGACCTCGGTCGGTCCGTCCGCCAGGATCGTTTCCCCGCCCGCTCCCAGTTCGATAAGACGGCAGACCCCGGCCGTCACCGAGTCCCGTTTTTCTTTATTCCGCCGGAAGCTCCGCTCGACCCGGTAGCTGCGCCGGTCCTCCGCCGGCCCGATGGCGAAGGTGAAGGCCACTTCCAGCCGGTCTTTCTGGCTGTTGAGGATCCCTTGGGTATTCTTGGCGGCCCGTTTCACCGAGCCGTACAGGGCCAGGGTGATCGCGTCGAGAATGGTCGACTTGCCGCTGCCGGTGGGGCCGAAGATTCCGAACAATCCCGCCCCGGCCAGCTCGGCGAAGTCCACTTCCTGCCGTTCCTTGAAACTATGTAAACCCTCGATGGCTACCCTAAGCGGTCGCATCCGGCTCACCTCCCGCGCTTCGTTCCTCCGCCCGCCCCGGGTCCCCGGCGGCGATCTCCAGGAAATAGTCGAGCAGCTCCGGCTTGGGCGGCACGCCGGTCCTCGCCTGGTAAAATCCGGCGAACAGCTCCGGCAGCGGCTTGGCCAGCCGGCTCTCCTCGGCTCCGGCCGGGTCAGCCGGATTGACGATCACCGGCCGGATGCCGATGAGCTCCGGCCGCGCGTTACGCAGGGTCTTAATCTCCTCCTGGGAAAGCGGCCCGTCCACCCAGATCTCCAGGTCAATCCAGGCCCCCGGGTCCCGGCCGGACTGGCACCAGGCAACCGCCTCGGCCACCCCTTCCTTCGCCACCCAGCGGACCAGCGGCCGGCCGCTCGCTAACGGCACCTTCTCGACCGCGGCCGGCGCTTCCGGCCGGGCCTCGATCAGAAAGACCGCCTTCTGGCAACCGCTCTCCGAGAAACTATACTGCAAGAGCGAACCGGCGTAATACGCCGCGCCCTTGAAGCCCGGCGCCCGCTGCGGCTTGTGCAGGTGGCCCAGGGCCACGTAATGGGCGTCCCCCGGCAACTGGTCCGGGGTCACCGTCAACGCCCCGCCCAGCTGGATCGGGCGCTCCGAGTCGGAACCCTCGCCGCCCATCACGAAGAGATGGCTCAGCGCCAGGTTGACGGTGTCCGGCCGGAACTGCCCCGCCAGCTCCTGAAAGATCCGGCCGACCTTGGCCGAGTAGGCCTGTTGCAGCAGCTCCTCGTCCAAACTCTCGGCCAGCGCCTCATCGAGCCGGGCCTCGGACGGATAGGGCAGGGCAATGATCACGGCGTGTTCGGCGACATCGGGGAGGGCTAGCTCCAGCCAGCCCGGGCCCGACCGGACCACCCGGATCCCGGCCGCGGTGGCGGTGAGTCCGGCCTGGCTCCCCGGCAGGCCCAGCAGGATGATGCCGTTCCGGTCGGCCAGGGGCCGGGCCGCGCAGAGCCGGTCCGGGCTATCATGGTTGCCGGCGATGATCACCACCGCCCGATGTCCCCCGGCGGCCAGCCGTTCCACCGCGTCATAAAAAAGTTCCTCCGCCGCAGCCGGGGGAACATAGGTATCAAAGATGTCGCCGCTGACCAGGACCAGATCGACCGCCCGCGCCTCGGCGATCCGGCAGACCTCGTCCAGGACCTCGCGTTGCTCCGGCAACCGGTCCCGGTTCTCCAGCGTTTTGCCGAGGTGCCAGTCGGAGGTGTGCAATATTTTCATGGGATGCTCCTATCCAAAATTCATTCGGAAAATTTTTCGGCAAAAGAAGACAGAATCCTGCCGGATAAGTCAGCCCGGAACTATCCGAATGAAGCCAAAGGTAAGGGAGGACTCATGTCCCTAAACTTTTATCAACCATATAAACTATCCGTTTCCCATTTTAGGGGATTATTCCGGATGTATTCACGAATCCTATTGAATTCCTGCTCGTTTCGGATAATATGTTCCCAATAATTACGTTGCCACAAGGTTCCTAATCTAAATTGCGGTTCATTGGATTTTATCCATTGCAAACATTCATGGATACATAACGATTTATATGCCCCGACGACATCCCCAACCGTCGGTTGCATCGTGTCGGGTGTTTGGGTAGGGGCGACCCTCGCGGTCGCCCTTGCGGGTATGATATTTCGGTCATGGGTATGCGCATTGACATGGGTATTCGTTGGTCCGTGGGCACCGTTTTGGCATGGGGCACCGTTTTGGTTCGGGGCACCGTTTTGGTTCGGGGCACCGTTTTGGTTCGGGGCACCGTTTTGGCTCGGGGCACCGTTTTGGCTCGGGGCACCGTTTTGGCATGGGGCACCGTTTTGGCATGGGGCACCGTTTTGGCATGGGGCACCGTTTTGGCACGGGGCACCGTTTTGGTTCGGGGCACCGTTTTGGTTCGGGGCACCGTTTTGGCACGGGGCACCGTTTTGGCACGGGGCACCGTTTTGGCATGGGGCACCGTTTTGGCATGGGGCACCGTTTTGGCATGGGGCACCGTTTTGGCATGGGGCACCGTTTTGGCATGGGGCACCGGCACCGTTTTGGCATGGGGCACCGTTTTGGCATGGGGCACCGTTTTGGCATGGGGCACCGTTTTGGCATGGGGCACCGTTTTGGCATGGGGCACCGTTTTGGCATGGGGCACCCGCAAGGGGTGCCCCTACGAAATGCAAAATGCCGTGGATGTGATTGGGCATCACGACAAATTCGTCAATCGTAACATGACTGAATCGATTCGGGATCAAATGCCATTGTTCCTGAATGATTTCACCAAAATGATTGGGTACCATTTTCCCGTGATCGATTTTTCCGAATAAATGACGTTCTCTGTTCTGAATACAAACCGTAATAAAATACATTCCCGGTGATGAATAATCATAACCCTTTAATCGAATCGACCGGCGGTGATGGATATTCGGATTGTATGTCATGAGTTTCCACCAAAAGCACCCGCGAGAGGTGCACCGGCTACGTTTTTCACTCTCATCATCCCATCTCCATTGGCTCATGAATTTTCGGATCGTATTACATCAGCGGTACCGCCATATCGGAGCTTATAATTGAGGCATCCGCAAGAACCCGATTCCTGTAACAAGAGTCCGTCGGTTTTCGACGGACTCTCCAGTAAATCAAGCCCCGATTATCCATATTATACCATAAAAAACCTGCGATGAAATGCCGTTTTTGTATGGCAAAATATCAATCGAATCCGGCTGAGGACGATCCCATGGTTTCTAAGGATTTTCCAGCCATAAAAACATCATTCTGCCATCAATTCCACACAGAATCGACACACGGAAGGATTATCCTGAAGTTGAATTCAATTATTAAAGGAGTTGAGCGGAATGAAAAAACTCGGTTTCATCCTTCTTACGCTGGCGCTGTTAGTCGGATCCGTCTCATTGGCGGCGGTTGCTAAGGGTCCTGATGCGCAAACGCCGCCTCCCCCGGGATCTCAAGCTCAAATGGAACGGCCGGAAGGACCGGCGCCGGATATGGAACGGCCGAAGTGCGGACCCCGGAGAGGCGATTGGTTGGACCGTCTGAATCTATCCTTTGAACAACAAATGAAAGTCCTGGAGATCCGGCAGAATTTTGAGAAATCCGTGCAACCGCTGCACTTTTTGATCCAGAAGAACGAGATCCAGTTGCGGCAATTATGGAGTGAGAAGAAGTTGGACCCCAAGGCGATTGAAGGCAAAGAGCTTGAAAGCGCTGCCGCGCGGGTGAAGATCAGGATTGCGGAACGGGCGATGCTGGATCAGATTCATGCGGTGTTAGCGCCCGAACAGCAGAAACAGCTGCAAGAGTTGATGATGGCTGCTCCGAAACCCGGGAGGGGAGCCGCAGAACCCGGTCGGGCCCCGCAGGGACCGGAACCCAGGGAGTAAAAACCACGTCTCGCCGGCACGCAGTCACTGCGGGCCAGAATATCGGCGAAGTTGCTTCTATAACTTATCTATATGAAAGCCCGGCCTCTACGCCGGGCTTTTTCTATCCCTATGAAGTCTGGGAATGGCATTTATAGCAGTTCCACATATCCTTCCGTTCCGTTGACCCGGATTCGCTGTCCGTCCCGGATGAACTTGGTGGCGTTGTCCACGCCGACCACCGCGGGAAGGCCGTACTCCCTGGCGATCACGGCGCCGTGGGTCATCATCCCGCCCACTTCCGTCACCAGGCCTTTCACGGATACAAACACCGGCGTCCAGCTGGGATCGGTGAAGACGGTCACCAGGATGTCGCCATTTTCGATCACCGCGTCCGCCATTTTTAATACCACCCGGGCGCGGCCTTCGATGACCCCGGCCGAGACGGGGATGCCCGGCAAAGCGCCCGGCGGGAGATGGCCGGTGCGGTAGGCGCCCGCTACATTCTCGCCCTCGGAGGTCAGCACCCGCGGCGGGGTCAGCTTTTCATAGCCTTGGTACTGCGCTTTCCGCTCGGCGATCACCCGGTAGTCCAAGCGGTTGGTGCGAACGGCCTCCCGGAATTCGTCAAAGGCAAGATAGTAGACATCCTCCTTCTCCCGGATGAGCCCGTTCCGCACGAGCTTGGCGGCCTCCTGCAACAGCGCCTGTTTATAGATCCAGTACCGTTGGATGAAGGTATACTTGGGGTATTCCCGATAGCCGATGAAATGGCGCAACAAGCTAATCATCCGCCGGGTCTTCCGGGCCTTTCGCTTGCCGCCGGGCAATTTTTCCAAGCGGCTTACCAGGTCCCGCTCTTTCCGCTCCGCCTCCAGCCGTCCCTGTTCAAACTTGACGCTGGCGGCGTTTGGTGCGCAATTCTTAATGTTGCTGAGGATCGCGGGAATCAGGGCCGTCGGTTTCTCGCTCCAGCGGGGCCGGGTGATATCGATCTCCCCGGGACAGCGCATTCCGTATTGGTCGAGGAAACCCTCTAAGGCGCGCTGCACCGCCGCTCCGCCTTCCAAAGGGGCCAGTTCCTCGAAGAAGCGCTCGTCGCTGGCATGCTGGAAATATTCCATCACCGCCGGATATTGCCGGACGACGTCCGCCACGTCCAACAGCGCCAGGCCCATCTCGGAGGTAATGTTGTTGGGCACCGATTGGGCGAGCGTGTCGGCGGCGCTCTTTTCGCCGAGCCATGTTTCCATATGCTTATTGATCCAGTTGGCCGCATACAGCCCGACGAGGATCACGCCCATGCCCCGCGGATCATACATGATTTTCTTAAATTGCTCAAGGTCTTCCAAAATGAAGGGAAAAAGTGCCGTGCCGGAACGCTTGACGATCGCTTGCCGCAGCTTTTGGAGGGAGAGCTCGTTCTGGGAAACGAGTTCGTCAATGACCCCGGTATCGTTTTGAAGATAGACCTTCAACGCCTGCACGGGCAGGTCCCAGGTCATTCCCTCGGTGCCCATCCTGATATAGCGCCGGCCGCGCGCCAGGGATCGCCTGAACTCTTGGCGCTCCATTAAGCTCTCGATGGCGTTCAGCATGGCGGGGTCGGCCTTGCCCCAGGTTTTGAAGATGAGCTGCCGCCCGAGCGGCGAGGCCAGATCATGGCTCAAGTCGAAGAACAGTCTTCCGCCGGCATCATAGAGCGGGACCTTCTTGGATAAGAGCCGGAAAAAGGATAGCCCCAAGGGTTTGATGGCATCGGTCATCATCTGCTGGTGACCCAGGGAGGCATAGATCCGGTTCCCGCCGTCATGCTCCGGAATGGGAAAAAGAGTGGTGATGGGGCGGCTTTGGACGATAAAAAACTCCTCTTCCGCAAGGCACCATTCGATATCCTGCGGGCAGCCGAAATGCCCCTCGATCGTCCGGCCGATCCGCTCAAGCTGCAAAATCTGGCCGTCGGTCAGCGTCTGGACCTCCTGCAGTTCGGGCTCGATCTCCCGCGCCCCGGTCCCGCCTGCGGCTGCGGGAGCGATGGCCAGTTTTTTGGCGGCGATCTTGCGGTCGACGATGCGGCCCTCCCGCACCTTGTAATTGTCGGCGTTCACCAGGCCCGAGACCAGCGCCTCGCCCAGCCCGAAGCCGGCGTCGATGGACAGGACTTTGCGGTTGGAACTGACCGGATCGGCCGTAAACAGGATCCCCGCGGCCTGCGGAAACACCATGCGCTGAACCACCACGGCCAGATAGACTTCACTGTGGTCGAAGCCGTTTTGCATCCGGTAGATCACGGCCCGGTCGGTAAAGAGCGAGGCCCAGCACTGGCGGATGGCGCGCAAGACCGCGTCGCTGCCCCGGATATTCAAATAGGTGTCCTGCTGGCCGGCGAAGGAGGCCGAGGGCAGATCCTCCGCCGTGGCGCTGGAACGCACCGCATAGGCGTTGGCTTCGCCAAGCTTCGTGAGATGGCGCAGGATCTCGTCCCGGATCGCGCCGGGGATGGCGGCTTCGCTGATGACGCTGCGAAGCCTGCCGCTGATTGCGCCGATTTTTTCCCGGTCGTCCGCGCTTTGTTGCGACAGTTCGGCCAGCAATGCGCCGAACTCCGGCGTTTGCCCGATGATCCGCCGGTAGGCCGCGGTGGTGACACAGAAGCCCGGCGGGACCCGGAGCCCGTCGATCCGGGAGAGCTCCCCAAGGTTGGCGCCTTTTCCTCCCACTTCCATCAGCTTTGTTTGATCGATCTCCGCGAAACCAAGCACGTAAGCGTTCATCTTCTTGCCCTCCCGCACGGTTCGGAAACAGCTTTCAAAGGCATCGGCGTCCGGGTCCATGCCGCCCGCCGCGTTCTGGATATCTCGCGTTGTTCCTTGAGATGCTTTATTATCCCTCAATTTCCTCATTTCATTTGGGGAATTGGGCGGCAGAAATGCCGGCGGCTATAGGCCCCCTTCTCTGAGGATGAAACTGTTTTGAGCAGTACCTTGTATCTTCTTCCTTCAACCTCACCCTGGACGCCGGATCTTGAGCCTTCCTGGTTCTGGTCCCCCATGACGCGATTAAAAAAACGATAGCTATGGGGGAGGGAACGTAGCTGCCTAAAACCATCAATGGTTAAGCTTTTAGGCTTATTTCGCCCTCCCCCATAGCGAGTGCTTTTCGAGCGTGATGGGGGAGGGTTACAATCCTGAATTTGCCTGATGGGTGGGGGCATTGACCTGCAACGACATCACAGAGCTTCGTCAGAACTCTTATAGAAAGCGTGAGCCTTTTTTCTCGTGGTTCTCCGTTGTCGCCTCCGCTGTGTTTCCGCCTGAAGGCGGGCAGGGAGTGATTCGGCCACTCCCTGCACCCGGCCGCCCAAGGGGACGATGCTTCCCCTTGGGTATCCCCGCGAGTGGCCGGTCCGTCCTTAGACCGATTAGGTAAATCCGCGCAGCCCCTTCCGCGGTCAATTTTCAGCAGAGTATTTCTTCCCATTTTTTAGGGCCTTTCAAGGTCCTTTCACCTTGTAGCCGGGTGATTTATCGCCCGGTCGGCATTCAATTTCGTCAGCCAAGTTTTTCCGCGTTAGCTTAACGACATTGACCTGGCGGCGGGGGCTCCTGGGATGTACTTCGCCAGTGAATAGAGACCCTCGGAATGACGGTTCGTTTCTCCCTGAGGCCAGAGCCAGGAGGGCTTCAGTGTGAGGCATCCAGGGACGGATGCCAGCCGAACGGAGAAAGATAGAATAAGGGGTGGACCCCAGAGCCACGAGGGCTTCAGCGTGAGGTTTTCAGCGGTTCATGAATGTCGACTCCGGGGTGTTTCCGCCTGAAGGCGGGCAGGGAGTGAGTCGGCCACTCCCTGCACCCGGCCGCCCAAGGGGACGATGCTTCCCCTTGGGTATCCCCTCCAATTGCCGGTCCGTCCCTGGACCGGTAAGGTAAATGGACATTCTATTTTGCCGCCGGCCTCCCTTACCGGCGGCTTCCGGGTTCGTTCCCCGCTGCCGACGGCGGTGACTTCATCCGCCATCAACGCCGCGGCGCCGCCCTCCCTGGCGGCGGGCATGTGTTGAGGCCACAGAATGACAGTTCCTAAAACCGGTCGCTGATGCCGAACTCCCGCCAGGTCTCGTTGGGCAGGGCGATCTTGACTGTTTTGCGGGCTTCTCTGTACTGGTCCAGCAGTTCCCGCTGGATCGCCTGGCGTTCCTGGGTCTTCTCCATCAGCCGGGCCTTGAGCGCTTGCTGTTCCTCGTGGGAGTCCAGCAACTGCTGATACTTGGCGCTCAACGCCGTCAGGAACGCGGCGTCCAGGCCCCTGGCGCCGAGCTGCTCGACGTGGGCGGCGAGGCCCGCCAGCATCAGCCGGGCCGCCTCGATGAAGGCCGCCAGATTCTTCAATTTGTCCATCGTTTGATGCACCTCCTTTCCCGGCATGCCGGGGCGCAGTCCGGGCATGAAAAAACGCCCGTTCTCTTCGAAAACGGACGTTCTGGTTTCTTTGGCTCCGGATGCCTTGCGGCTCTGCCGATGATACCATTATACCACGGCGGGCCGGGTTGGAAGTATCGGATGCGTGCCGCTTTTGTACGGCGGGACGCCGCCGTCTTTCCAAAATGAGGAACCTTTATTTCAACTTTCCTTCCAGCTCTTCCTGCCAGTGGTCGACGATGCCCGCCGGGGAGTAGGCGAAGAGCATTACCAGATCGGCGGTCCCGGTATTGACCAGGCTGTGCGGCTGATTGGACGGGATGTAGGTCATCGAGACCGGCCGGACCGGCCGCGTCTCGCCGCCGACCGTGATCTCCCCTTCCCCTGCGATGACGGTGTAGACCTCTTCCTGTTCGTGCTGGTGCAGCGGCACCGCACCGCCGGGGTAGATGGTGACATGCCCCAGCACCATGTGCCGGGCCTTGATCTCACACTGCGGCCCGATGACCACCCGGGTCAGGCGGCCGGCCGGGAACTCGGTGCCCGGGACTTCCGAAACATGCTTGGAAAACATGCGAACACTCCTTTGTTGTCGATTCCATGGACGGATTGCTCCGGCTCCTTCGAGAGAAGCTCTCGCTGGATCTACTTATACTCCCTTTTAGCCCCGGATCCTGCCGCCGCCCGCTCAAGTTTTGCCGGAATCTCGCTCCGGCCGGCCGCGAAACTCCGCCGGATTCAGCCGGGTATAATTCCAGGCGGCGAGGATCTCCCAGACCAGGACCGTCGCGAAACGGCAGAACGGGCTCCAGCGGATGTACTTCAGCAAGCCGATATGGTAAAAGACCTGGTCGATCAGCGCGGCGGTCAGCGCGAAAGCGAAAAAGTACAGCGGCCGGACATAGCCTCCGTTCCGTTTGGGCAGGAAATTGAAGAAGAGCATCATCGCCAGAATCCAGGCGAAATTCACCCAGACCGGCGAACCGTAAAAATCAAAGGGCAGGGTCCGGACCCACTGGAACAGCCCCAGCCACCGGCCGAAAAACATCACGAAAACCACATCCGCCAGAAACCCCCAGATGAAGCTGGGCCAGAACAAGGGGATAAAACGGTCCTTCTTCACGAACAGCACCACCAGCAATACCAGAAACAACGCGAAAAGCTGGTAATTCAGCTCCACCGGCATCCGCCCCACCGGCTATCATCTCCTCGAATACAGCGATTCTTTTTTCCTATTTTTAACAAGTATCCCCATTTTATGCAGCCGGCCGCGCCATTCCGGGCGGCGCGCTATCAGCCCAGCTCCGCCAGCTTGGCCGCTGCCGCGGTCCGGCTGAGCGTCACCGCGATCCGGGCCGGTTCGCCGGCAGCCGGACGGTAGCTGAGGATGGGTTCTTTCACCAGCAGCTGACTCTCGCCGCAGGGGAGCTTGCCGGCCCGGCCCAGGGCGGCCGCCAGCCGCTCCGCCCCCTCCAGCTGCTCGACGGCGCTCCTGCCCCGCAACTCGGCGCGGAACGCCTTGCGAATCTCGAAGAGGCCGCTGCTCTTGGCCAGCGCCTCGACGCCCGCCGGCCGCCAGAGCAGCGCCGGCAACTGGCCCCCGGCCGGCCAGAGATGGGCCTGGACCGACCATTCCTCGCCCAAAACGGTCCGGGAGAGCGCCAGCAGCGCTTCCAGCCAGGCTTCCGGCGGCTCCGCGCCATCCCAGGCCGGTTGCAGGATGACCATGCCAAACCGCAATTCGCGCACCACCGCCCCCCAGAGCGGCTCATAGCCGTCCTCGGCCTCGCCCGCACCCGCTCCCAGGCGCAGCCCGGTGGCGGCCCAGCCCGCTCCGGCGGTCAAAAGCCGCCCCGCCAGGGCCCGTTCCACCGCCAGCGCCAGCTCGGCCCGCTCCGCCGGCCCGGTCTCCGGCGCCATGCCGATCCGCACCGCCACCACCCGGCGCAGTCCGCTCCAAGCCGGGTCATGCTCGAAAACCTCGGCCACCACCACAAAAGGCTTAGCCGGCAGCGGCGGGACCTCCTCCGGCCCGTAACAACGCCCCCCGGCCGCCGGCACCATCCGGACCAGCTGTTCTTTGACTGTCTGCAACATTGAGATTCCTCCTTTATTTTTTGATGAGTGATTCTACCCCTGCTGCGGTTCGGCCATGGTCCCCCTCGCTGCTTCAAACTTTTCCGGTTCGACGCAGCCCTCACCCCGGCGCGAAAAGCGTGCGCCGACCCTCTCCCGTCAAGGGCCGGTAGAGGGTTGGGAACGAATTGGCGAGGATAACGGGCTTCGACTCCCTTCTCCCGGCTGCCGGGAGAAGGGCCGGGGATGAGGGCTGCGCCGAGCGGTCTTACGAAAGGGGAGCCATGGTCCCGCTGCAGAGAGAGCCGAGCGAGAGGACTTATTCCCCCGCCACCAGCAGCTTCCGGATCCGGCGCTTGCGCTCCTCCACCCCCGGACAGCGGTACGCCTTGAAATACGGCAGCCGCTCCCGGCTCGCCCGGATCGCCGCCCGGTCCAGCGCCAGATAGAGCGGGAGCCCGCCCGGGATATACAGCCCGGTCCGGCACCGGCCCTCGCACCGGACACAGGCCAGGAGATCCCGCAACGCCTCCTCGAACTGATAGCGGTACTCCCCGACCCGGGCCGCCAGCCCGTACTGCTCGAACCCCCGCAGCACCGGGGCAAAGCGCAGCGCCAGATCGGGATCCTCCTCCACCCGGCGGCGGGCCCGCTCCCGGAAGCGCCCGGGCAACACCCGGTCCGCGCCGGCCGGCTCAGCCATTCTCCGCCACCTCCGCCCCGCCCGGAAACTCCTCCAACAGCCGCAGCAGTTCCGCCGTGAGCGCCGCACGGGCCTCCGGGTCGAATTCCGGTTCCGCCGCGCCGCCCGAGGCCCCCGCCCCCGCGGCCGCCGCCTCCGCCCGGCGCTGCAGATGATGTTCCAACACCGGCAGAAAATAGGCGAACGAGACGATCCGGTCCGCGGCGAACTTCGGCTTAAAAAGCCGGAACGCCTCATCCATCACCGACCGGACCAGCCCCGCGTCGCCGCCGGCCAGGGCCAGCGCCTGGCGGATCGCGGCCAGGTCCCGGGCATTGGCCGTCCGCTTGCCCCCGGCCGCCAGAAAATGCGCCTCCAGATCGGCCACGGCCGAGGCCCAGTCCGCAGCGCCCGTGCCAGCCTCATTCGTACCGGCGACGACGACGCCATGATCCCCTCCCCCGCCGGACCTGTCCGGCCGGCGATCGTCATCGGGATCCGGGATTCCGGGTTCAGGATTCAGAGAATCCGCCGGGCCGGCCGTGGAAATTCCGCGGCCGGATGCTCCCTCCGGCGGCGGGATGACGCTGGCCGCCTCGCGCGGATGGGGATTCTGGTGCGCCCGGAAGGCCGGGATCCAGATGTACCATTCGCCGTCCACCGCATAACGCCGGATAAACCCCAGCCGGTGCAATTCCTCCAGCAGCCCCTCCACCTCGCAATCGTCATAGGGCAGGATCTCCGCCCTGATCTTGCGCGGCCGGTCCGCCAGCCGCCCCTCCCGGTCGGCCAGACACCACAGCCCGATATACAACAGCCGGGCCAGGGGATCCACCTCTCCCAACAGGTCATTCTTGAAAAACCCCGGTTTAATATTGCGCGCCCGCATGGAATGCCTCCTTTGTGTAGTGATTGATGGCTGGAATTGGGTTGGTGGTTGGTGGTTCGTGGTTAGTGGTTGGTCGTTGGTCGTTAGTGGTTGGTGGTTGAGTTGGTAGCTTGGTCCTGTTTCAGTCATTAAGCCACCTTGCCAACTCACGAACTTACCAACGACTAACGACTAACCACGAACTTAAGATCCTACCAACTACGAACTTACGAACCCACCAACCAAGAACCACGAACTCTCCAACCCACCAACCCCGAACTCCCTTCTCACTCCGCCAGGCCCAGGACCACCGCCATCTTATAGGCCGCCGCCTCCCGGATCTGGTAGTACCGGCTCCGGCTGAACCCCAGCTCCATCATAGCCTGCTCATGATTGCGGCCGGCATTGCTGAAATACCGCGCCTCCACCAGCTCCCGCTCCTCCGGCCGGAACAGCGCCAGCCCCGCCTCGATCCGCTGCACCCGCTCCTCCTTCCGCCGCAACTGCTCCTCCAGGAGCATGATCCGCAGCGCCCGGTCGGCCACGGGGTCGCCGCTCCCCGAGCCCCGCACCCCCGCCTCGTCCAGCCGCGCCCCGTTCACCCGCTGCCGCAGATCCTCCAGATCCAGCCGCAGCTCCCGGGCTGCCGTCCGGTACAACGGGTAATTGGCCAACTCCTCCTCCACATACCGCAGCACATGCCGGGACAACCGCCCCACCGTTTCATCCCTCATAGAACCGCACCCCCAATGCTTGCTTCAAACATTCCGGCTCATCATGGACCCACACCCGGCGCCGGCCGTTGTGATAGCTCAGCCAAGCCTCGCCCGGGCCGAATTCCAGCCCGCAGCCGTGGCAGGCCGGGACCTCCGGGAGGCCCGCGCCGCGCATCGCCCCGGCCGCCTCCGCCAGACAAAGCGGGTCGTCATGGGCCGTCAGATGCACCCATCCCGCCAACGGCACGTGCAGACTGAATTCCAGCCCCAGCTCCCCGGGGGCGATCGCGCTGCAACAACCCTTGCAAAACGCCCCCTCATTCCGATGATAATTTCGCCTTGTACCAGCCATGATCCGACACTCCTTCATTGTATATATGTAATATGCAGGGCAAAAAAAAATCCGCCAGCCTTTCCGGAAACACCGTCGAACGGCGTAAAAAGGCGTCATTGCTAGAGCTGACACAATAAACCCCCGGCCCGTAGCGCGCTTCCACCGGACCGAAAGATTGTTGTGTCGAATTAATATTGTCCTCAAGCAATACTATAGCACCACCCGTACACGGAGTCAACAACAATTTATTGATCGAGGTTAATAAAAAGGTTGATTATGGTAAACAAACATGCTATAATAAGGTTATTGTACCGAGTCATTTTTCCGGACCCTTCCAAAAAACGCGGTCCCGGCGAATGGCCGGCGTAGTAGTACTGGTAATAAAGGAGCGGTGTGAAATGTTTGACAAAGAAAAATTTGCCGCATTGCTGATCCGGGCTCAAGGCGACCGGTCGCTCAACGAATATGCCCGGCAGACCGGAATCTCCTCGGCGCACATCTCCCGGTTGTCCCGGGCGTTACTGGACGCCCCGCCCAACCCCCAGACCATCAAGCAACTGGCCGACCAAGCCCATAACGGCGTCACCTACGACGAGATGATGGTGGTCGCGGGACACCTGACCCCCGACTGGCTGCCCAGCTACAGCCGTCTCGACACCGGCAAGATCCCCCATACCGCCCGCTACGACATCAGCTCGATCACCGACGAGGAAGCGGAGCTGATCAGTTTCATCCGGCGGTCCTGGTCCAAGCTTACACCGGAGCAACGCAAGAAAAAACTGGAACTGGCCAAAATCTCTCTCCGGATCATTGATGAAGTGGAACGGAGCGAAAAAAAGGACAAGGAATGAACGTCAGAGAGGATCGGGCGCGCCAGACCGCCCGCCGCGTCCAGGAGAAGCTCCCCAAGTTTCTGCCAGTGGACGTCCTGGCGGTCTGCGAAGCCTGCGGCTACATCCTGCGGTTTCACGACGACGCGCTCGACGACAACGAAGAAGCGGTCACCTACTATCTGCGCGACCGCTACCTGATCTTTCTGAAAAAAACCGGCGGCCGCACGGCCTCCTGCCGGCTGCGCTGGACTATCGCCCACGAGCTGGGCCATATTCTGCTGGGCCATTTCGAGGAGTACGACCTGAGCTTCAGCGCAGCCTCGAAGCTGGGCCGCCAGGTCGCCTGGGTGATCAACCGCGAGGCCAACCTCTTCGCGGAGGAACTCCTGATGCCGGAGGCGTTCCTCCGCGGCCACATGGAGGAAGGTTCCGACGCCTTGCGCCGGATCTGCGACGTCTCCCGCCAATCGCTGGCGATCCGGCTGAAACGGCTGGGCCTGGCCGAGCCGGACCCGGCCGAACCGGACCTGGCTGAGCCGACCCGGCCGAGCCGGACGCTCCAGGCGGCCGAAACCGCCGCCGTCTACCTTCCCGGCCTGAGCGGCATTCCCCGTTAAATTTCCGGCGCGCTCGTCCCATCAACGATCTTTTGGGAATATCTGGATTAAAGTTTGGGAATACTGGGAATACTGTTTTCAAAAAGTGGGACGGGCCGCAATGCTGAAGTGGTTATGGAAACCCGTGGACGATCGTTTCCTCCGGGGCTTGATTGCCGGGTTAATCGCCGGGTTCATCAAGGATATCCCGGATTTTCTGCCGCGGAAATGGTTTCATGTCAAGCAATTGGATTTCTGGGATTACCTCGGCGAGATGGCGCTCGGGGGCATGCCGCGGAATTTCGGCGGAGAAATGGTCGCCTTTCTGATCGAATTGGGATTCAGTATCGGGCTGGGGGCCGTCTTTACCTGTATTGTGGCGCCGCTCTTCCCCACCCGGCACCATCTGGTGCGCGGCGTCTTTTACGGCGGCTCCTGCTGGTTTATTCTGATCTCCATCATCAAGCTGTACCGCATCACCGAATTAATGCCCAAAAACCCGATTACCCCTCTGAGCACCCTGGCGATGTCGGTCTGCTACGGCTGGCTGGTCGCCTTCATCGACCATCGGCTGAACAGCCGTACCGAAAGTTTGTCCTAGCCTTTCAACCCTTCCGGGCCGCCCCTGTTCTTGCTGCCGCCGCCGCTCGAACCGCCGGACGATCCAGGCCAGCAGAATCCCGTAGCGGACCGAATCAGCCAAATTTTCAACGGCCGAACTCAGGTTTTTGAAGTAAAGGAGCTCCAGGTGGTACAGGAGTACCGCCGTTTTGATAAAAAACCAGACGATCCCGCCGTAGAAAGCGCCCTTGATCAGATAATGGCGGCTGGCGATCCGCGGCGCCAGATAGACGAAGACCACGCCCAGGAACATGCTGAAAAGGAGCTGCGGGATGAAGGCGTAGCTATGCCCGGCCAGGCCCCTTGGCAGCCGGTCCAAGGCGAACGGGCCGCCGACGATGCCCCGCACAAACCGATCTTCCATGGGCGTAGCCTTCCACCCGGCCCGGCGCTTATGTGTCACAAGGGTCCGTTCCCAAACCAAAAAGAAACCCACGGGCCGGAGGGTCCGTGGGCGTCAGCGCCTGCGCGTAATGGATTATCGGTTTTGATCCGGCAGCGGCTCGGCGTCGATGGTGAAGACCGAGACCGATTCCTTCAGGCTGTTGGCCACGCCCGCCAGATTTTCGGCCAGCGCCATCACCTGCTCCGAACCGGCGCTCTGTTCCTCGGCGGTGGCGGAGACCTCCTGGGTGCTGGCGGTGCTCTGCTCGCTGACCGCGGCGATGGTGGTCATGGCGGCGATGGCCTTCTCGTTCTTCTCCGCCATCTGCCGGACCGACCCCGCCACCCGTTCGGTCTGGGTCACCATCTTGTCCAGGACCCGGAAGATCTCGTCGAAGGTGGTCATGGCGGCGGTGGTCAGGTTTTTGCCCGACTCCACCCGGGTGATGCCGGTCTGGCTGAGCTGGACCGCGTGGCGGGTCTTGCCGCGCATCTCCTCGACCACTCCCACGATCATCTGCGCCGCGGTCTTGGACTGCTCGGCCAGTTTTCCGGTCTCCTCGGCCACCACCGCGAAGCCCCGGCCGTGTTCGCCGGCGCGGGCGGCCTCGATCGAGGCGTTCAGCGCCAACAGCGAGGTCTGCTCGGCGATTCCCTGGATGACCGCGGTGAATTCGTCGATCTTCTCCGAGGCCTGGGTCAGCTCGCCCATGACCGCCGCCACCGCCTGGGTCGAGCCGTAGATCTCATTCATCTCGGCCGCAACGTTGCGGGTGACGGTCTGGCCGGAAGCCGCCGAAGTCGCCACCTTGCCGGAGGTTTCGGCCATGGCCTCGGCGTCGGCCGTTACTTGCCGCACCAGCTCGGAGAGCTGGTTGACCGCGGCCACCGCTTCGATCACCTGGTTGGCCTGCTCGGACGAGCCCCGGGTCAGCTCCTCCATGGCCCGGGAGACCTCCCCCGCCGAACGCCCCGACTCCGCGGCCGCGACGTGCAGGTCCTTACTGGCCGCCAGCAGCACCTCGGAGCGTTCGTGGATGTCGCGGATCAGTTTTTGCAGCCCTTCGATGGCGTGGTTCAGGCCGTTCACCACTTCCTTCACCTCGTGGCATCCTTCCCCCTGAACCTTCTGGGAGAGGTTGCCGAAGGCCAGCGAATAAGAGGCTTCCACCATCCGTTTGAGCGGCCGGGAGATGGAGGAAGCGATCAAAAAGCCCAGAATGAGTGCGATTCCGATGCACAATACCAGGGTGACCGTGGTCACCCAACGGGCCTGGCTGGAATACTGATTGCCGAAATTCATCGCCGTCAGGGCGCCGCTGGTATTCTTGTCCTGCAGCGAATTGACGATGATGCCCAGAATATTCAGCTCCCTGTCCAGCTGCTCGAAGTTTTCGCGGTTGACCGGCTGCTGCGCCAGCTCCCGGATCTTCTGCTCCTGCTTCCGCACGCGCTCGGCTTCCTCGGGATACCCCGACACCAGGCCCGACAGCGCGGTGCTCAGCGTTTCGGTGCCGGGAGCGCTCATAAAGGCCACCCCGGCCAGGACCGCCAGATAATCCTGGCGCAAGCGGCTCATCGCCTCCTTGGCGGCATTGATCGTCGCCGCGGCCTGGGTGCTCTGGTTGAAGACCTTGCGGGTCACCTCCTGCATCTGGTCGATGATCCCCAGGCTCGAATAGCCCTCAATGGCCAGAAAGAGGATGAGAATCACCACCGTCGCCAAGATCTGGTGCAAGACCTTGAAACGGGACAAAAACGAAAAGATCAGCCCGTCCCGCTTGCCCATAAAGCCCAACTTCAACTTGCCCATTGCCATGCCTCCCTTGAATCTGCCCTTGATGGGTCTATCGCGATCGCTTGTCCCCGGAAGGCCCGGACCGTCCGGCGGACCCGCGCTGCTTGCCTCCGCAAGACCTCCTTGGAATCGCTTTTTCTCTCTGTTTTTTGAATCAGCGGAGGGATTCGGATAGAAAACCAGGAATTTTGGACGATCATGCCCCTTTCGCCATCCGGGGCCGGATGGCTGAATTGAATGAGTCAACGGAAATGAACCGCTCAAAAAGCGTTTTCATTGTTTATATTCGGATTTCCACTACAAGGTATTTATACTTTTTCCTCAAAATTCCTGCTGCCGGTGGCCTGAAATTCGTCCGGGCTCAAACCGGCTGCGCAAAGTCCCGGCGGGCGGCCTCTCCAAAGGGCCGTCCAGTCGGGACAGCGATAAGAATCCCGTCCCGGGGCATACTACGGTGGCGAGGCACAAACCACGGAGGTGCTATGGATAATCTCATCTCGCTTGAGGCATACCGCCGGAGCCGTTATCAAGTGCTGCTGGACCGGGAAGTCAACCTGTTCTTCAGGGCCATCGCCGCCGGCGATCTGGACCGGGCTTTCCGGATCATGGAACGCATTCGCCAGGAACGCCAACAGTCCGGCCTGTCGTTCGAACCGTAATTTCACCAGGTTTGCCCTTGGTATCCCAAACCGCGATAACATAAGGATATCCGCGCCGTTTGGCGCGGATATCCTTAGCACCTTCCCCCTGAATTTACCGGCAACAGCCGCCACTATTCCAACCGCCAGCAAACAAGAAAAAGAAAATGATGATGAAGAAGAAGATCCAAATCCACCAACCGCCGCCAACGCCGGCTCCATCATAAACACCCATATTGTTCACCTCGCTTACTTTTCTTCCCGGAGGTGTCTTTCATCCATCCATGTGACTTGTTATATCTTATGAGCGCGGCTTAGATTTGCACTGCTGCCCATGGTACAGTTTCCCCCGCTAAAGTCACAAATCGCCCCGGACCTGCCCTCCACCGGCCGGGCCCAAATGCAACATAATTTTTTTGGAAAAACCCAAATTATTATGGTATTCCATATTAATTAATTGTAAATTATCTGGTAGAATAAGATAGGCAGCTTTGTTTCGATTGGAACCTGCGCGTGAGGAGCGGGACGGCCCAGCGGCATTTCGGCCGGCGGTTCAGGCGCCGGGGGCGTCTTGTCGCGCTTGGACGCGGGGTTGCATGGCATCTTGAAAAAGCCGGGAGGCTCCCTTGAAAAACGAATTCGTTTCGGACCTAAAGCGCATTCCCTGGGCGGCGACCCTCATCTTCTGCCTGGTCTCCTTGTTGCTGGTCACGATCTATCACGGCTATTCCGTGATTCACCTGAAATCGGACCGCCTGGAGACCCTTACTTCCCTCGTCAATCGGGTCGTCTCACAAAACTCCGCCATCCTCCGCCGGGAAAACCCGGCAGCCATTCAACGCCAGTTAAGGCCGGCCATCGCCGGAATCATTCAGTCCTTCCCCCGCAACTATGCGGCAGGATTTTATTCCTCTCGCTACCGGCGGGTCCTGGCGGCCAGCGTCCGCCGGGGCCGCGTAGCAGCGGACGAGGAGCGGCTGTCCGACCTCGAGGGCGGGGCGCGGCATTGGTTTTTCTGGTCGCCGTCCCGGCGGACCTGGCTGCTGCAGTACGTTCAGCCGCTGACCCGTGACGGCACGCTCGTAGGTTATAGTTTTGCCAACGTCACCCTCTCAGACTTGTTCCTCTGCTATCTCTACCTCTTCGGCGGCGTACTGCTTCTGATCCTGGTCTCCTGCCCGCTGGCGCTGGCCTGCTGCAGGCGGGTCAGCCGCCGGGTCCAACAGCGGCTGGACCAGAGCTACGGCGAGGCCATCCAGCGCTCCCGCCGGGAACTGGCCATGACCCTGGAAAGCATCACCGACTGCTGCTACAAGCTGGACCGCCAGTGGCGCTTCACCCACATCAATCCCGCAGCCTCCCAGCTGCTATTCGACGGCCAATGCCTGGAGTTCCTGGGCCGGAATATCTGGGAGGCCCTGCCCCGCTTGGCGGAGGGCCGACTCCGCCGCGAGTACCAGCGGGCGCTGGATCAAAATGTCGCGGTCCACTTTCAGTATGAAATGGTCCATCAACCCGGCCGGTGGCTGGAGATCCACGCCTACCCCTCCGAGGAGGGGCTGGCGGTCTTTCTGCGGGAGATCACCGACCAAAAGGTGGCCGAGGCCGAGCTGCAGAGTTCGCGCCAGGCGATTCTGGACATTGTCGAGAGCATCACGGACGGCTTCTTCGGCCTGAATCGCCTCTGGCGCTTTAGCTACGTTAACCAGGCCGCCGAGCGTCAGATCGGCATGGCCAAGGAGCGCCTGCTGCACCAGGACATCTGGCGGGTCTTCCCCGGCCTCAGCGCCACCACCGTCGCCGAGCTGCGCCGGGCCATGACCGAGGAACGGGTGGCCTGCTTTGAATCGCCGGATCTGGGCTTCTGGTGCCAGTTTCACGTCTATCCTTCCCGGAACGGACTGTCGGTCTTCTTTCACAACATCAGCGAGCGCAAGCAGCTGGAGGCGACCCACAATCAGCTGGCGCTGATCGTCGAGTCCTCCGAGGACGCCATCATCAGCACCGACACGGCCGGGATCATCCTCAGCTGGAACCGGGGCGCGGAGCAGATCTACGGCTACCCGGCCACCGATGCCGTCGGCCAGCCGCTGGCGATCATTCATCCGGACGACCGGCACCCGGCCGGCCGGCAAGACCTCTTCCAGCTGGCTCAGGAGTGCCAGTCCCGCCTGTTCGAGACGGTCCGGGTGCGCCGCGACGGTACGCTGCTCAATGTCTCCATCAAAAACGCCCCCATCCGCGATCCGGAGGGCCGGATCATCGGCATGTGCAGCATTCACCGGGATATCACCCAGCAAAAGGCCGACCGCCAAAATCTGGCCGCCGAGCGGGAAAGGCTGCTGGTAACGTTGCGCTCCATCGGCGAGGCGGTCATCGCCGCCGATCAGGACGGCCGGATCGTGCTGATGAATGAGAAAGCCGAGCAACTGACGGGGTACGACATGGTCGAGGCCTCGGGCCGGCCGCTGGCGGAGGTCTTCCGGATCAGCGACACCGGGGGGCGGCCGCTGGATATCCTGGAGCAGAGCGATCCCGAAGGCGCGGTGCTCGTCACCAGGGACCGGCAACAGCTGCGGATCGCGGTCCATTGCGCGCCCATCCGCGATCAGGGCAACGAATACGGCGTGGTCCTGACCTTTGAGGACATCACCGAGCGGCTCCGGACCGAACAAGAACTGCTCAAGGCGCAAAAGCTCGAGTCCCTGACCACCCTGGCCGGAGGGATCGCCCATGACTTCAACAATCTGCTCGCCGCCATCCTGGCCAACCTGCAGCTGACCCAGATGAAGCTGGAGAAGGGCCAGGACATCCGGGCCTATCTCCAGGACACCGTGGAGACCACCCGCAAGGCCAGCGATCTCACCCGGCAACTTTTGACCTTCGCCCGGGAGAGCGTGCCGGTGCGCCAGCCCACGCCCATCGGGGAGCTGGTCCGGAACGCCACCCAGTTCGCGCTGCGCGGCTCCAAGATCAAGGCCCGTTTTTACCTGGCCGAAGACCTCTGCCCGGCCGACGTGGACGAGAGCCAGATCAGCCAGGTGATCTACAATCTGATCATCAACGCCAAGCAAGCCATGCCCCGCGGCGGCGTCATCGACATCCGGGCTGAAAACGCCGTCTTTCCGTCCGGCAGCATCTACCGGCCGGGCAATTACATCCGGCTGATCTTTCAGGATCAAGGGGTCGGCATTCCCAAGGAAAACCTCTCCCGGATCTTCGATCCCTTCTTCACCACCAAGCGCGAGGGGACCGGTCTGGGCCTGGCCACCAGCTATTCGATTATCAACAAGCACAACGGCTATATCGAAGTCCAGTCCGAGCCGGGCAACGGGACCACCTTCGTCATCTACCTGCCGGCCGCGGCCGCCACAAAATGGGGGGGAGCGGCCGAGACCCGCAGCGAGACGGCCTGCTCCGGTCCTGGCCTCAAGCTGCTGTTGATGGACGACGAGGAGATGATTCTGCACCGGATCGGCGAGATGCTGGGCTACTACGGCCATCAGGTCACCTTCGCCCGGGACGGCGCGGAGACGGTGGCCCTCTACCGGCAGGCCAAACAGAGCGGCGCGCCGTTCGACGTGGTCATCCTGGACCTGACCGTGCCGGGCGGAATGGGGGCCCAGGAGACCCTGCCGCTCCTCAAAAATTGCGACCCCGCGGCCAAGGTCATTGTCAGCAGCGGCTACGCCAATGACCCGCTGCTGGCCGAGTACCGGACGCACGGCTTCGACGGCGTGGTCTCCAAGCCCTACAAGGTGGACGAACTCCACAAAGTGCTGAAACGGGTAGCCCGGCCGCCCGACCGGAGCTCCGACTGAATACCGGCCGGCCCTTCCGCATCTTCCGCTTTTTCGCTCCCGTCCCTTCTTCGTTCCCCGCCGCTCTGCGGCCGGATTGGAACGTTTTATCAAAATTTGTAAAAAAGTGGTTTCCTCCAACCCTTGCGCTGTAGTATGATAGAGGTAATGTTAGGCGGCGGCGCGTCGTCCGTTCTTGCCTACCTCGAACTCAAGGGAGAGACGGTTGCGAAGTTGCTGAAAGCGTCATGGGAAGAGAATCCCTTTTTCGAAGCTTTATTTGACGCCGTTCCTTTCGTCTTTCTGATCGTCGATTCGGACGGCCGGATCCACAGGATGAACCCCGCGGCCATCCAATTCGCCGGAACGGACCAGGCAGCGCCGTCCCCCGCCGCGCGGGAAGAAAACGGCGCTTTTGACTGCATCCTTGCGACGGGTTGCCGGACCGGAGCCCGCGCATCCTGCCAAGGCTGCGATCTATGGCGGGCCGCCCACGAAGCCTTGGCCGGGGCGAACATCTCCCGCCATGGCCAACCGGCCATTCCCTGCCTCCCCAAGCCGCGGCCGCTCTTTGGATACATCAACGCCGGGCCGTTACAGCACGACGGCAGGCGTTACGCCTGGCTGATGCTGGCCGATTTCACCAAGGAACAGAAGCTCCTCACCGCCGAGCGCCTGGAATCCCTGGGGGTGCTGGCCGGGGGCATCGCCCATGACTTCAACAACGCGCTGGAGGCGATCCTCGCCAACCTGCAACTGGCCCTGCTCAAGCTGGAGCAAGGGGTCCAGCCCCACCACTGCCTGTCCGACGCGGTCGGAGTCACCCTCAAAGCCAGCGAGCTGACCAAGCAGTTGCTGACCTTCGCCAAGGGCGGCGCGCCGCTCCGCAAGCACTCGACGGCCCTGGGCCGGCTGATCCAAGAGGCGGTGGAGGCGCTCCGCCGGGATTCCCCGGTGAACTGTACCGTGACGATCGCCCCGGATCTCTGGGGCGCCGAGATCGACGAGGGCCTGATCGGCCAGGTGCTTCAGAATCTCTTGATCAATGCCCTTCAAGCCCTGCCCGGCGGCGGGACCATCAGGGTCAGCGCCTCCAACGCCGCCCTGAGCGCCGGGGACGGCGAAGCGGCCCGTTTCATCCGGGTCGCAGTCCAGGACAACGGGATCGGCATCCCCCGCCAGGACCTGTCCAGGATCTTCGATCCCTTCTTCACCACCAAAAAGGACGGCGTTGGCCTAGGTCTGGCCACCGCCTATTCGATCATCCGGAAACACCACGGCTACCTGGAAGTGGACTCCGCCGAAGGCCAGGGCTCGACCTTCGTCATCCATCTGCCCGCCGCCGCGGCCCAGCCGGCGGACCCGGAGCCGGCCGCCGCTTCCTCCTCCGACCGGGCCGGCGCCCGGATCCTGCTGATGGACGACGAAGCGCTGATCCGGGAGGTGGTCGGCGAAACGCTCTCCTTCTACGGCTACCAGGTGGCCTTGGCCGAAAACGGCCAGGCGGCCGTGGCCGCCTATCGCCAGGCGCTCGAAGCGGGCCAGCCTTTCCAGGCGGTGATCATGGATCTGATCGTCCCCGGCGGCATGGGCGGCCTGGAGGCCCTGGCCCACCTCCGCAGCCTCGATCCCGGGGTCAAAGCGGTCATTTCCAGCGGTTACGCCAACGACCCGGTCCTCTCCGACTTCCGAAAGCACGGCTTCTGCGGCGCACTGGTCAAGCCCTACCCCATCGACGACCTGGACCGGATCCTGCGCCAGATCATCGCCTGAACCGGCCGGCCCGCTCCTGTTGCCCCCACGGCCCGCCCGCCGCCTCCTGCTTCCCGAGGCTGCCCATTCTTTCCGATCCCGCCCGGTTTCTCCCTACTTTATATTATTTTTGCAAAGAAGTTCCCCTGACAATCCTTCTTCCATTGCGTTTTGACCCGCCCATCACCTTATAAAATAAGGATTTTCTCCGACCCGGCCGGGAGCTTTTTCCTAAAATGCCATCAGGATTTGGAATACTTGTTTACAATCTGTAAGGAAGTAACTATAATAGTAGGAAAGGAACCTTGTCCCAAAAGGGGTTGGAGCAGGTAGTGACAGACAATCCTCTGATTCAGCTGGACCCGGAGAAGAAGCATCTTTTCCAGGTGATTCAGCGGCGCGGCCCGATCGCCCGCGCCGATCTGTTATCCCTGCTTCAGACCAATGTGGCCACGCTGAGCCGGATGATGCGGCCCCTGCTGGAGGCCAGGCTCATCGCCGAGGTCGGGATCGGCGAATCCACCGGCGGCCGGAAACCGGTGCTCTACGACATCAATCCCCGGGACTTTTATGTCGCGGGCCTCGACATCTCCCGGCCCTACACCCAGGTGGTGCTGGCCAACCTCAAAATGGAGCCCATGGCCCGCGAGCAGTTTGAGATGGACGAGTCCTGCACCCCCGAGAAGACGACGCGCCTGATCGGCGAGGCCGTCAGGCGGCTGGCCGGCCAGCTCGGGATCGCTGATGAACAGCTGATCGGCGCCGGACTGGGCACGGCCGGCCCGCTCGATCCGGAGCGGGGCCTGATGCTCCATCCCCGGAACTTCAAGGCGCCGGGCTGGACCGAAGTGCCGATCCAGACCATGCTGGAGCAGGTTTTGGGAGTGACGGTCGCCGTCGATCTCGGCGCCGCTGCCGCCGTGCTGGCCGAGAACCTCTTCGGCCTGGGCCGCGACCACCGGAATATGGCCTTCTTCCATTGCAGCGGCGGGATCCGCACCGGGGCCACCGCCGCGGGGCGGATCGTCCGCGGCATTCGCGGCGCCGAGGACGCTTTCGGCCACATGGTGATCGCCGTCGACGGCGAACCCTGCAGTTGCGGCAATTTCGGCTGCATCGAGGCCTACGCCTCGATCATCGCCATCGTCAAGAAATTCGTGGCAGGCCTGAAGCTGGGCCGGACCTCCATGGTCGTCAAGCCCTTGACGGCGATCCGCTACACCGATATCTGCAACGTCGCCGCCAAGGGCGACGCGCTGGCCCGGGAGGTGCTCAGCAACGCCGCCTGCTATTTCGGGACGGGACTGGCCAACTACATCAAGCTGCTCAATCCCAGCCTGGTGATTTTGAGCGGCCCGCTGGTCTCCCACTCCGAGCTGTTTTATACCACCGCCGTCCGGGTCGCCTTGGAAAAGCTGAACCTGGATGAGCGGCAAAAAGTGGTCTTCAGCAAGGGCGGCTATTTCGGCGATAAAGCCATCGCCATGGGCGCGGCGACTCTTTGGGTCGAAAGACAGCTGGGATAGGCGTTTCCGGCGCCGCCCGCCACGGGCCGGCGTCAGCATCATTCCGCCAAGCTTCCCCCGCCGGTTTAGGACCGGGCCTTTCGGAAAGCGCTAAAGTCCGGGCCGGCGCGGGTCGATTGAATAATTGAAGGAGGTGTCGCCATGACCTAACTTCAGCGAGCCAATCATACTTGAAAGGAATGATCATCATGAAGGAAGCCGTAATCGTCGCGGTCGTTGGCTTGTTTATCGCATTATTCGGTCCCGCGACGCCTCAGCCGGCCGCGATTGCCCCCGCCGCCGGCATCAACAATTCCACCGTCCAGGTAAGCATCACCGGAGCCAAGTTTGCCAAGTCGGCCCAGGTGAAGCTGACCCGGGACGGAGAGCCCGATATCCTTGCCCAGAACGTGCAGGTGGTATCGAAATCCCGGATCGACTGCAGCTTCGACCTGAACGGCAAAGCCGCCGGTCCCTGGAATGTGGTCGTCACCCATACCCGGAAATTCTCCAAGAAAGAGAAGTCCGGCATGCTGGTGGGCGGTTTTATCATCGAGAATCCGGCGCCGGCCATTCGCGCGGTCGAACCTCCGTCCGGCCAGCTCAACGCCACCGTGAGCCTGAATATCTTCGGTTCCGCCTTCCGGCCCGGAGCCCAGGTCCAGCTGGCGACGAACGGGGCGACCGCCCTCTCCGCCTCCAGTGTCACACTGCTTTCGGACAGCCATCTCCAATGCACCTTTGATCTGCAGGCGATTCAACCCGCTGTCTATGACCTGTTGGTGGCCAATGCCGACGGCAAAACCGCCGTGCTGAGCGCCGGTTTTGAAGTAACCGAAGCCGTCGTGGCCCAACCGGTTCCGGAGGAAGAGGAAGTCGAGGCTGAACCGGAAACCCTTCCGGAAGCTCCGTCCGCGACTCCGGCGCCTCTGCCGGAGACCACTCCGACGCCCGCTCCGGCGGAAGGGTCCGCTGCAACCCCGGCGCAGCATTCCGCTCCGGTCCCGGCTCCCGCCGCCCCGGCAGCTACCGAAAACCCGAACGGGTTTTTGAAAGCGGTCTATTTCGATTTCGACAAGGCAATCCTCCGGCCGGACCAACTCGCCGCGCTGGATTCCAATATCGCTCACCTCAAAGCGAATTCCGCCTTGTACATCCTGATTGGCGGCCATGCCGACGAACGGGGCGCCGCCGCCTATAACCTCAAGCTTTCCGCCCGCCGGGCCAAGGCTGTCCAGGACTACCTGGTCCGTCAGGGCATCGCCGCGGCGCGGATCAAGACCTATGCTTACGGGGAAGCCCATCCTCTGCGCAAAGGACACGCCGAAGCCGCCTGGCGTTTCAACCGCCGGGCCGATATCCTGGTCGCGGAGTCCCATCCCACCCGGGAACAAGGCATCCGGACCGAATAACCGAGCATTTCACGAACCTCCTTTTATTGAAAGAAGCTGCCCTCCGCGGGCAGCTTCTTGTTTTGAAGATTTTTCTTGGGCGGTTCATGGATGTCGGCTCCGTTGTGTTTCCGCCTGGAGGCGGGCAGGGAGTGAGTCGCCACTCCCTGAACAGGCAGAGAATAGAGACCCGCAGAATGACGGTTCGTTTCTCCCTGAGGCCAGAAGCCAGGAGGGCTTCAGCGTGAGGCATCCAGGGATGGATGCCAGCCGAACGGAGAAAGATAGATTGAGGGGTGGACCCCAGAGCCGCCAAACTTCACTTCACGATAGCCGTTTTGGCAGCTTCTTATTTTGCGTTTTCCTTTTTTCTGGGCTTTTTTCCGGCGATTCAGGGATGTCGGCTCCGCTGTGTTTCCGCCTGGAGGCGGGCAGGGAGTGAATCGGCCACTCCCTGCACCCGGCCGCCCAAGGGGACGATGCTTCCCCTTGGGTATCCCCTCCAACGGCCGGTCCGTCCTTGGACCGGTAAGGTAAATGGACATTGATGGTTTGCCGCCGGCCTCCCTTACCGGCGGCTTCCGGGTCGGTTCCCCGCTGCCGACGGCGGTGATTTCATCCGCCATCAACGCCGCGGCGCCGCCCTCCCTGGCGGCGCAATGTCATCAAGTCATCGTGGGATAAAGCCGATTCGAAGAAGACTATTCGTCGGAGAGGGTCGGGGTGAGGTTGTTCTTAGGCATCTCAAGCTTTTCCCGCATTTATCGCTGTATACTAGACGAATAGTGCTTCGTTCCCAAAATATGTATTATCGCTTGATGACATTGCCCTGACGGCGGGGGCGCGGTGCAAAATCCGGTCTTTCTACGATTTTAGTAGACCCATTGGTAGCCGACAAGAATGATGGGACGAGGCAGCAGCGGCCACTCCCGCCGCTATTTCTCAAGCACTCCCGCCACCCTCAACTTCGTCAAGGCCTTCAAGATATGCTCCTTCTTAAATAACATCTTCTTCCGCTCATTCCAGCTCTGGATCGACTTGATAATCTCCGATTCGTCACGGATCTTTTCCTTATGAACCACCCAATAGACCGTAGCCAGCAGCTCCAGGCCATAAGGCGTTTCATATCCGCTGATGAGATTCTTCACCTTTTCAAACCGTTGCTCCGTTTCGGGATGCTGACGCAGAAAAACATCCGTCTCCCCGAACCGTTCCGGTATCACCCGGATTGACGCCTGCCGGGAGCGGTCGCCGTAACCGGTAATATAATGCCCGTCTAGCGCTTGCAATACATGGTTCAAATTGTTTGCATAGGGACCGTATTTTTGTTTCACATAGTTCAACCGCAAAGGCTCCCCCATTTCTTGCAGAAAGAACATGAGCTTTTGGATCTCAAGCAGTGTCAGATCATAGCCAGGGATCTCATATTGCCGCAACAACCCCAACAAAGCCGCCCGGCCCGGAGTCATTTTCGGCTCCGTGGTTCGAATCGGAAGCATATCCGGTTTCGGCGCTCCAACCGGTTCATACAGGATGAGCCGGATATCCGAAAGTTCTGCGAAGCTCCGCAGGATCAGCGGTTTGACGCGCTCCCAATCCAGCCCGCCGTTTCCACAACCCAACGGCGGCACGGCAATGGAACAAATTCCGTTTTCCCGAACCACGCGTTGGAGATCGCTCAACCCTTCCTCAATATACTCGATCCGCGAGCGTTCCTTCCAATGATCCTTAGTGGGAAAATTGATAATATATTTGACCCCGAATAACGCCCCCGTGGCAAAGACGAACATCCGCCCGGTTTTGACCTCATGACGGGCGCAAGCTTTTTTATAAGCGCTAAAATTCTCGGGATACGCCTGTTTGAACTGGAGGGCAATCCCCTTGCCCATTACACCGACACAATTAACGGTGTTCACCAACGCCTCCACGTTTTCGCGCAGGAGATTCCCAGCTTGCCGAATTTCAATCATCGTCCTCACCCTGTTTCAATAATACCAATTCCGGCGGATTTCCACCCGGATCTCCATCCCGTTCCGGGCGACGATCGCCGCTGTTTCGTTCCGAATATTTTGATCGAAGACACCAATTCCAAGAATCGCGCCGACCGGAAAGAACTGATGAATCAAAAACTCCGCTTGACGCCTGCGCTTCCGATCCCCGTCTTCCGGTATATCGGCCCAATAATCCGTATTCATTATCTCCCAATCAATCTTGTCAAAATCCGACGGGTCGGCGTAAAACTCACTCAGACCCATAATCGGGTGCCCGTCGGTAAAGACATAGGCCAATCCGGTTTTTTCGACGGTTTCAACCGACGATACGATATGAATGATTCTTCCCTGATCCTCCGCAAACCCCGCCACATTTCCTTTGTGAAGCGTATATAGCATCGGAGCGCGCGGTGCGAAATAAAAAGGAACATAATCTTGTAAAATACCATATGGAAAAAGCGGAACTACGGTGCTGGCGCGTCTTTCCTGAATGGATTCGTAGGCAATATTGCGGCATCCTTCGGGCTGCCTGTTTTTGCAAAAAATCCCTTGGCAGCGCAATATCGAATCCAGATTTTCAATATGAGTGATATGGAAAATGAGGATTTTTTTCTTCATGATTCATTCATCCCCAAAGATTCAACCGATGACTTTACCCCTTGTTTTCCGGGCTATTGTGGCTTCTCCGCGCCTTCGGCCGGAGTTTGTCGCAACGTTCATAATTCTCCATGATTTGAAAAAAGCCCTTCAAAACATGGCCCCGAGGCCCCATATTTAAAACACTCCGTATCATTTGAAAGCATATCCCCTTCAAACCGCTATCCCCTTGAAACGGACCTTCCAGAACAGATCCACGCTCTCGGGAGCGATTCCCAGCGCCAGGTGGAGCAGGGCCAGGCCGGCCATGGCGTAGATGATGCTCCGGGAGAAACGGCTCCGGAAACCGTAGCCGGGATGCCGTTCGCAGCAGCGGTGCAGCACGGCGTGGGCCACCAGGAACAGATCGACCGCAGCCATCCCCGGGACTGGAGCCCCCTCGCCCAACAACCACAGCAGCAGGGTGTAGAGCGGCAGATGCAGCAGGGTAAAGAGGCGGTACGCCCGTTCCTCCGGAAGCGTTTTGAGGAAGGGGAACATCCGCCACTCCCCCCGGCGCACGGCATCCATTTCATGGAGCAAGAGCAAGGATAAGTTGATGAAAAACACCCACCGGGCCACGGTATCCATTGCCGCCACGCCCATCGCCCCTTCCGCCGGCCCCGGCCTTAGGCCGCGCCGGTTGCAACCCTTCTTCTCATTTCATTATACCATCGGTTCCCCCTCCCGAAGTAATGATTTTGAATGGCTCGCCCCCATCATGACTCTCCGGCCCGGTTGCCGCCCGCGCCGGTCCGCCCGGATGCTCCGCGCTCCTGCCATGGCTCCCGGAGGAGCCGCCGCGCTACGGGCCGGTCCCGGAATTCCGGCGGGACGGTCGTCCCAGGGCCCCGGCGGTCCTTCCCGGCCGGAGCGCGACTCCGCTGCGGGCTCCGGTGGAACCTCCGGGCTGCGCGGCGGAACCGCCCGGGCTTCCGGAGGGATTGATATCGAATCTCCCGCAGAGGCGCGGAGGCGCAAAGGAATGGAGGAATGACGGAAAGATAAACCGGGTTATTTGCCTAATTTGGCCTTGAATCACAATTCTCTGCGCCGCTGCGTCTCCGCGCGAGTCGATGTTTGGAATGACTTTGCGTAACCCTGACCTTTCGCCATTCCCGGTTGACATTTTTCAGGAGTTGACATTTTTCTGGATCTGTGGTTTAATGAAAATTAATTCATGATAGAAATCGAGGTGGAGTTGATGTCGGCCTACATCTTCGTCGTTAGCAGCGTCTTGCACAGCTCTGCCTGGATGGGTGCGTAGTTTTTCCTTTCGTTTTTTCGAGCAGGAACGAGTTTACGCCGCGGGCAGAGCTGTCCGCGGCTTTTTGCTGCCCCGGTCCGGGCGTCCCGGCACCGGCGGGCAGTGTTTTGGCGCTGTCCAAAGCCGCGTGATGCAACGCGGCTTTTTTGTTTGCCCGAAAAACGATGCAGACGAAAGGAAGATCCCCTATGAACGACCGAACCCTTCAAATATTGGAATTTCCGGCCATCCTCGCCCAAGTGGCGGACCTGGCCCTCAGCGGACTCGGCCGGAGCCTGGCCGGGGCCCTGACCCCCCGGACCCAGGCGGCGGCAGTGGCCGAGTTGCTCCGGGAGACCAGCGAGGCCCGCTGGATCCTGGAGTCGGCGGGCGCGCCGCCCCTGTACGGCCTGGCCGACCTGAGCGAGACCTTCCGCCGGGCGGAGATCGGCGCGGTCCTCGATCCTTTGGCGCTGCAGGGAATCGCCGATTTCCTGCGCGGTTGCCGCAAAACCCGCGAATTCATGCTCAAACGGCTGGACCAGCCCCAGGCGGCCATGGTGGCCGGTTATGCGCTGGGCCTGGTTCCCCTGCCCGAGCTGGAGACGGAGATCGAACGCTGCATCCGCGACGGCCAGGTGGCGGACGACGCCAGCCCGGAATTGCGCCGCACCCGGCGGGAGATGGCCCGCCTGCAGGATCGGATCCAGAGCAAGCTCCAGCAGCTGCTGGCCGCGCCCGCCGCCCGGGAATGGCTGCAGGAAGCGGTGGTGAGCTTCAAGGAAGGCCGCTATGTGCTGCTGGTCAAGGCGGCGCAGCGGCAGAAGGTCCCCGGCGCGGTAGTGGGCAGCTCCGGCAGCGGAGCCACGCTCTTCATCGAGCCCCAGGCGGTGACCCAGTACACCGCGGCGCTGCGCCAGCTGGAAGCCGCCGAGCAGGAGGAGGTCCGCCGGATCCTGGCCCAGCTCAGCGCGGAAGTGGCCGCCCGCATTGCCGAATTATCCCGGGATCTGGAGATCATGGCCCAATACGACCTGGCCTTCGCCAAGGCCCGCTTCAGCCGGGCCAGCGGCGGGGTGGCGCCCGCTTTGAACGAGACGGGCCGCATCCGGCTGGCCGGGGCCAGGCATCCGCTGCTGGCGGGGACGCCGGTCCCCCTGGACCTGGCCATCGGCCAGGACTACCGGAGCCTGGTGATCACCGGCCCCAACACCGGCGGCAAGACGGTCGCCCTGAAGACGGTGGGGCTGCTGACCCTGATGGCCCAGGCCGGGCTGCACATTCCGGCGGCGGCCGGTTCGGAGCTGGCGGTCTTTGAGGAGGTCCTGGCGGACATCGGCGACGGGCAGAGCATCGCCCAGTCGCTCAGCACCTTCTCGGCCCATATCACCAACATCATCGCCATCCTGGGGCAGTGCGGCCAGCGCAGCCTGGTCCTGATCGACGAGGTCGGGACCGGCACCGATCCGGCCGAGGGCGCGGCCCTGGCCACCGCCATCCTGGAATACCTGTACCAGCGGGGCGCGGTGACCCTGGCCTCCACCCACTACCCGGAGATCAAGCAGTACGCGCTGACCGCGCCGGGCTTCCGCAACGGAGCCATGGCCTTCGACCGCCAAAATCTGAAGCCCCTCTACCGGCTGGTCGTCGGCCAACCCGGCGCCAGCCAGGCGCTGTGGATCGCCGCCAAGCTGGGCATGTTCCCGGAGATCCTGGCCAACGCGGAAGCGCGGCTGGCCGGAGCCAGCTCCTTGCGCCAGCCGGACCCGGCGGCGCCCCCGGAGGCTTCGGCGCTACCGGACGGCCCCGTCGAACCGGCGCCGCCCGCAGCGTCCGCCCCGCCGGAAGCGGTCACCCCTGCCGGACCGGCCGTGAAGATCGGCGACATGGTGAGCGTCCCCTTCCTGGCCGAAAAAGGAGTGGTCTGCACCGCGCCGGACGCCAAGGGCCGGATCCGGGTGCTGATCAAGGGCAAAAAGATGGAGCTGCCGCTGCAGCGGGTGGAACTGCTCATCCCCGCCGAACAGCTGTACCCGGCGGACTACGATCTCAATATCGTGCTGCTCACCAAGGAGGAACGCCGCCTCAAACACCAGATGGGACGGAAACACCTGCCGGGCGTGGCCCGGGTGGTGAGCCCGGAGGAACAGTGAGCCGCTGCCGAAAAAACCATGGTAAAGGCCGGCCCTCACCGCCCCCACAAACCGCCGCGGCGCGGGAAGCGAAAGTTGCTCCCGCGCCGCGGCCCGCTTTTGAGCGGCGGATCCGATAATGGATTGGAAAGAAACGGTCCATCTCGCAGTTCAAAATTGTAGATCCCTCGCCCTTTAAAAGGGTAACCACCATCCTCCGGAGTCTATTTAAAGAAAGATGATCGAGTTAGCTCCGCAAGAAAATCGTAAACATGATAGGGGTTAGGTCTAGGCCGCAGCTCTCTTGGCTCTCCCCGGCGGTAATCCATCCATGGACCGCCGTGCGTAAACCATCCTGGTTATGGCCCGAATCGGGGAGAGTAACCACCATTCTCAGCAGCCCAAAGGCTTTTGGGCCACGGAGCCCGGTGGTTCCCCTTCCCGATTCGGGCAATGTCATCAAGCTATCGTGGAAAAATTTCGCTGACGAATTGAACGCCGACCGGGCGATAAATCACCCGGCTACAAGGCGAAAGGACCTTGAAAGGCCCTAAAAAACGGGATAAAATATTCTGCTGAAAATTAGCCACGGAAGGCTTCCATCTTGTAGCCGGGGCATTCATGCCCCGGTTGGCCCGCATATCGTCTACATCGTAGGCACCGTTGAAACCAAATTCCAAGATATGGAATCATCACTTGATGACATTGCCCGATTCGGAAAGGGCCGAGGGTTAGGACCATAGACTTCATGACTTATCCTTCAATTCCTTCCGTGAGTGAGCGGAGCTAACTGATACTCAGTTAAAGAAATATAATACGGAGTTTGGCGAAGTCCGCGTTATATCGTCGTGAACCTTTATACGATAAAAAGCATTAAAAGAACAGGGCTTTAGCGCCAATGGATTTTGTTAAGCATTCAGATTATCCCGATCTTTCGTAAAATTCTTTTAGCCTACGAAGAATGGCGGTTACCCTTTTAAAGGGCAAGGGATCTGGTTTTAGGCTGTTTGTCAAGGTATCTTTCTGTTTTATTTTTAATGCTTATATATCATGGTTTCGATGGCTTTTTTCTCTGCGAAAGTTGAGTTATAATGATCATATCATTCCCTTTTGGCCCGCCATCCCACACCCGAGAAGGAGGTCCTCATGAAAAAGCTTCCGGTACTGCTGCTTTTGCTGCTGATCACCCTTTTGGGAGCGGCCGGCGCCGCCCGGGCCGCCGATTACGCCAACGTCAAGGGCGACTACCTGATCTTCCGCCTCGGCGACAGCGAGGCCGTGACCGTCGACAAGATCAATTATCTGTTGCGGACCTCCCGGATCCGGGACGCCGAAAGGTCCGACAGCGGGTATATCCGCTTTTACGCCAGCCTGTTGGGGAAGGATGTTTACACCACTGTGAATTTCGACGGCGACCGGCTGCTGGAGTACCTGGATTTTCAGGTGGAGAGCGGCTCCGATCTCGCCGAGACGCTGGCTACGGATTATCTCAAAAATCTACGGCAGCTCTTCGCCGAACTGTACGGCGCCGGCAGTCCCATCCCACTGCCCCCGGAAGCGGACCTCGGCGACGACCGCCAGTATCCCTTCTTACTGTGGCAGCTGGCTGATAAATATCTGCTGCTGTCCGTCTCCCATTATGTCGCGAACGACTACACCGTCTGGCTGGAGATCCACCGCGGAACGTTTGAACTCCCCCTTGCCGGGTCCGCAGTCCGCGAGCTGACCCCGGAGGAGTTGCGCGACCAGTCCAGACATGATTTTAATTAAGCTATCGGACGGCGGAGTCCGTTCCGTGCAAGGAGCCGGAGAATCATCTCCGGCTCCTTGGAGGGCTACTTCCTTCGTTTAGCTCTGAAAGTCCTCAATCACCCGTTCCAACCGTTGCAAGGCCTCAGCCTCGTCCGCCCCCGCCGCCCGGATCAGAACCGTGTCGCCCATGGCCACTCCCAGGCTCAACAGGCTGATCAGGCTCTTGAGATTGACGGTCTTGCCGTCCTTCTCGATGGTGAGCTCGGACTGCATTTGCTGGGCCTCTCTCACCAGGAGCGAGGCGGGACGGGCATGAAGGCCCGTGGGATTCTTGATCGTGATTCTCCGCTCTTGCATGCTTCTCCCCTCATGAATCCGTTTTTCGTTGCCATGCGCTGAATCCTGACCGCAATAGCGTCCAAATCCTGCCGTTGCATCGCGGCCGCCGTCCTCCCGGCTCCGGTCAGGCCAGGAGCCGCGCCACTTCCTGCAGCAGCCGCTCCTGGGTCAGCCCGTGCTTGGCGTAGAGCGCTCCGGGAGCGCCCGACTCGCCGAAAACATCCCCCACGCCGATGCCGCGAATCCGGCACGGACCCCCGGCGGCCAATTCCTCGCAGACCGCGCTGTAGAGTCCGCCGCAGAGCCAATGATCCTCGACGGTGACGATCCGCCCCGTCTCCCGGGCCGCCCGGCGCAACGCCTCCCGGTCCAGCGGTTTGAGGGACGGCATATCCAACACCCTGACGCTGACGCCGCTCCGCTCCAGCTCCGCCGCTGCGGCCCAGACGAGCTGCACCGTCGCGCCGTGGGCGATCAGCGTGACGTCGCTGCCGTCCCGAAGCGTATAAGCCTTGCCAATTACAAAGTCCTCCGCCGCCGGGAAGAGGTTGGGGCATTCCAGGCGGCCGATGCGCAAGTAAACCGGGCCCTGATGCTCCACCGCCCGGATCAGGGCTTTCCGGGTCTGGACCGCGTCCGACGGCGCCAGGACCACCAGGCCCGGCAACGCCCGCATCAGGGCCAGATCGTCCAGACTCTGGTGAATGGCGCCGTCCATGCCGACCGAGAGCCCCGGATGGGTGGCGGCGATCTTCACATTCAAGTTCGAATAGGCGATGGACTGGCGGATCTGGTCGTAGCAACGGCCCGGCGCGAAACAGGCGAAGGTGCTCATGACCGGGACGAGGCCGCTGCGCGCCAGTCCGGCGGCGACCCCGGCCATGTTTTGTTCGGCGATGCCGACATTCAGGTAGCGATCGGGGAACCGCGCGGCGAAGGCTTCGGTCTTGGTCGCCTTGGCCACATCGGCGTTCAACACAAAGAGTTCGGGGTGAGTTTCGCCCAATTCGACCAGGGTTTGGCCGAAACTGTCCCGCGGCGCCTGCCAGCCGTTCATGCTAACGCCACCTCCTGTTGCCGGAGCTCCTCCAGGGCCTGCCGGTATTCGGCCTCGTTCACCTTTTGGGCATGCCATTCGATCCGGTCTTCCATGAAAGAGATCCCCTTGCCCTTGACGGTCCGGGCGATGATCACGTTAGGCCGGTCGGGCCGCAGGGCGGCGAAGGCGCGCTCGATCGCGGCGAAGTCATGGCCGTCGGTGGGCACCGGGTGGAAGCCGAAGGCCCGGAAGACCGCCGCCAGATCCGCCGCGCCGTTGACGTTCCGGGTATAGTCGTCGAGCTGCAGCTGGTTGTCATCGACGATCAGCACCAGACCCGCCAGCTTCAGGCGGCTCTGGAGCCGGACCGCCTCCCAGACCTGCCCCTCGTCGAGTTCGCCGTCGCCCACCATGACGTAGACGGTGTTTTGGCGCCCCTGTTTCCGGTTTCCCAGCGCGATGCCCAAGCCGAACGAGTAGCCCTGGCCCAGTGATCCGGTGCTCGCCTCGATTCCCGGCGCCGCGTCCAGCTGGGTATGGCCCTGCAGCCGCGAGCCCAGCTGGCGGTAGCTGTCCAGTTCGGCGTGGGGGAAGAAGCCCCGCCGCGCCAGCACACTATAATAACCGATGGCGGCGTGGCCCTTGCTCAGGATGAAGCTGTCGCGCTCCGGCCAGTCCGGCCGCGCCGGATCGAGCCGCATGCGCTGAAAATAGAGGTAGATCAGCAGTTCCACCGCTGAGAACGCGCCGCCCAGATGGCCCGATCCCACCGTCTGTTGCACCCGCAGCGCGTCGCGCCGGACTGCGATGGCCAGCCGTTGCAGTTCCTTGATTCTGGTTTCTTCCATGTTTCCCTCCAAAAAACGGGGGCGCCCATCCCAAACGGTTGGCCGCCCGGGTAGAGGTCCCCCCGTATTTCTCTTCAGCGGCCGATTCGCTTAATGGATAAAGATTCGCAGCACATTGCCGAGCAGGATCCCCACCACGCCGAAGTCGGCGTCGCTGAAGGTGGTGTTGGCGTAGCCCAGGTTCCCCAGGGTCGGCATCAGCAGGATCGGCAGGAAGGTGATGAGCAGCCCGTGGGCGAAGGCGCCCCAGACCGCCCCCTTGCGGCCGCCGGTGGCGTTGCCGAAGACTCCGGCCGTCGCGCCGCAGAAGAAGTGGGGCACCACGCCGGGCAGGATCACCGGCGCTTTCAAAAGGATGCAGATGATCATGCCGACGATTCCCCCGACAAAGCTGCTGAGGAAGCCGATGAGCACCGCGTTGGGCGCGTAGGGGAAGACCACCGGGCAGTCCAGCGCCGGCTTGGCATTGGGCACGATCTTCAGCGCGATCCCTTTGAACGCCGGAACGATCTCGCCGATGATCAGGCGCACTCCGGCCAGGATGACATAGACGCCTCCGGCGAAGGTGATGGCTTGCAGCAGCGCGAAGACGATGAAATTCTGGCCGCCGCTGGCCGTGGTCTCAATGAAATGCTTGCCCGAGGCCAGGGCCACCACCAGATAGAGAATGCCCATGACCAGCGAGATGGCGACCGAGGTATCCCGCAAAAAGGCCAAGCCTTGCGGGAATTTCAGCTCCTCGGTCGAAGGGGAGTTCTTCCCCAGCAGCCGGCCGACCCAGGCCGAAAGCACATAGCCGACCGTGCCGAAATGTCCGAACGCCACGTCGTCGATGCCGGTGATCCGGCGCATGGTGGGCTGGGCGATGGCCGGGAAGAAGGCCATGGTGAGCCCGAGAATCAACGATCCCACCACTACCAGCGCCGCGCCCTTGATCCCGCCCGCCAGCAGAATGGCAGCGATCATGCAGGCCATGTACAGCGTATGGTGCCCGGTGAGGAAGATGTATTTCAGGGGGGTAAACCGGGCGATCAGGATATTGGCGGCCATGCCGAAGGTCATAATCAAGGCGGTCTGCTCGCCATACTCCTTCAAAGCCAACGCCACAATGGCCTCATTATGGGGTACGATCCCCTTCACCCCGAAACCGTGCAGAAACATCGCGCCAAAGTGGCTCAGGGCGCCGACGGCGATCGCCGCGCCGCCCCCCAGGACCAAAAAGCCCATGATGGTCTTGATGGTGCCCTTGACGACCTCGGTGCCTTCCTTCTTCTGAGCGACGAGGCCGATCAGCGCGATCAGGCCGACCAGGACCGCCGGGACACTCAGGATATCCAGGATGACCTTTAACATAGGATTCCCTCCGTTTCGTTTTTTGGCTAGGATGACTACATTTCCGCCAGCGCCTGGCTCAGCTTGTCGGCCAGCTCCTTCAGGTCGACCATGCTGTTGAGCGAGATGACCTTCCCTCCCGTGGAATTCAACTGCCCCGCGATATCCCGGGTCCCGATGTAGAGATCCGCCTTCATGCCCTTGGCCGATGACAGGTCGGAGTGCTCCACGTCCGCCTTGATATGCAGGTCGTCCAGGATCTTCCGGACATTCATGGCAATCATAAAGCTGCTGCCAAGCCCGCTGCCGCAACAAACCAGGATCTTCATTTGTCTTCACCACCCATCGTCATTGGTTGAGCCCGCTTCCGAAAAACCCTATCACCCCTCCCTCTCCGTTGCTTCGTACCGGCGCGCCGCGCCCGGCCGCCCGGCGGTTCGCCATTCATTGTCCGGCCCGGGAATAGCGGCGGATGATCTCCAGCACCGCTTCTTTGTTCTCGGCCTGGCAAACCCGCTCCAGGTCCCCGCTGTTCATCAATAGCTCCATCAGCTGCGAAAGGGCCTTCAAATGGCTTTCATTATCGGCCGCCGCCAGGGTGATGACCAGTTTGACCGGATCGTTCAGATCATGGCCGAAGCGGACCGGCCGCTCCAGCGTGATCAGGCTCATGGCCAGTTTTTTGACGCCATTCTCCGGCCGCGCGTGGGCGAGGACGACCCCGGGCGCAACCACCATATACGGGCCCATTTCGGCGAAGTTCTTGAGAATGCACGTTTCATAACACTCCTCGACCGCGCCCCGGCTGAGCAGCAGCGCCACCCCGCAATGGATCGCCTCCCGCCAATCCCGGCACGCCAGGTTGAGCCGGATCGTATCCTTTGTCAACAGTTCATTCAGCATCTTGACCGACCTTCTTTTCCCAAAGTCTTCTTGATCCCGTTTCAGTTCGTATAAGAGCTCGTATTGGAGCTGTTGTTCGTCCCGGATCTCACAGTATTTGGCCACGATATCCAGCAGGCGGCTGACCATGGTCAGCTCCCGTTCCTGGTCGGCCGCGTTATAGCGCCGTTCCAGCCGGCGCTGGAGTTTCGCATCATCCTCCCGCAACAGCAGCGGACTGACCTTGATATAGTCCTCCCGCGGCCAGCCGGGGATGGTCACGGTGCTGATCACCAGCTCATCGTCCCGCGTCTCCCGGGAAACCAGATCGCGGCAGGAGACGATATCGACGATCGTCACCTGGTATTTCCGTTCCAACTGGGAAGCGACCAGGGTGGCCGTGCCGATCCCGGTCCCGCAGACGATGACCGCCCGGACGTTCTGCGGCAGGGGCGCCGCATTTTCGAGCGCCGCGCCGTAGTGCATGGTCAAATAGGAAATCTCCTGATCGTCGACCGGCTCTCCCAGGTATGCTTCGAGGCGCCGCGCCACCCGGCGGGTGTTTTGAAACAGCCCGGAATAGTTCTTGATGATCTCCTCATAAATCGGGTTGACCAGTTTCAACTTGAACTTAATCCGGTAAATGGTGGGGCGCAAATGAGTGATCAGGCCGGCGATGATCCGCCCTTTTTTGGGGCCGAATTGGACGCCGTAGATTTGCTCCAGCTCCTCGGTCATGCCCAGGACCACCTGGTACAGCTCGTCGCAGGCCCATTCCGGGGCGTTTTCCTTGATAAACTTGGCGCTCAAGAGATGCAGGGTGATATAATGGATCTCCGTTCGGGGCACCCGCAACGAATAGCGCTCCTCGATCCGGGCCACCAGCCGTTCGGCCGCGCCGTAAGCCTGGCTGAACTCGGCGTCTTCGTCGAGCTGGAGTTCGGGAAGGTTGACGTTCTTTTGGGAGAGGAGCCGCTTCACCATCACCGCCAGATGGGTGATGAGATTGCCATAGGCCGTATCGCTGAATTTACGGCCCAGTTCCTGTTCGGCCAGGTTCACCAGCCGGTCCAGGAAGTCCAGATCGATATCGGCAAAGAGCAGCTGAAACTGGAGGCTGTTCAGCTTGGACCGGGCGGCGTTCTCCTTGAGATAGCTTAAAACCTCGTCCGAGGAGAAGGCCATGGCATTCAGCTCCATGATCGCCTCTCGTTTGTCATATTCGGCACCCTCGACCCAGGCTCCGACGCGCTGCTTCCGGACCAGCGCCAGGTTGCGGGCTTTCAGCCAGCCGGCCACCGGGTCCAGCTCCTTGAGGACGGTGTTTTTGGAAACGCCCAATTCCTTTTGGAAATACTTTAGCTGCAACGGAGCCGCCGTCTGCAACAACTTGGCCTTCAAATAGGCCAGGCGTTCTTCCCTGGAATACGAATACTTCTGCGGCGAGCAAGTCTTGACAAAGGAGGCGATCAGCCGGTCCAGCCCTCCCGACTGCGGCAGCTTGATCCCTTTGTTATGGCGCCGTTCCAGATAGCCGTAGCCGTTTTTCACCAGAAAGCTTTCGATGCGGTCGAGATCATAGCGGATGGCCCGCGCCGTCAAGCCATATGGCGCCGCGATATCCATGACCGCTACAAAATCGTCTTTTTCCTTCAAAAACCGCAGGATCTCGAGGCAGCGTCCGTTCAGCTCCATCTCATCATTCCTCGATTGCAATCGGATTTTTACCTAAGTATAACATGGTTTTAACAAATTAATTTTCCAACCATTCCGGAAATTTTAGACTTATATCGTTTAATCTAGCAGCGTTGTGATAAACCCTGTCCGAAGGCCAGGGTGAACACAAAAGCTCAGAGAAGCAAGTGATAAAGTCGATGTTAACATCCTTTTGCAGGTCGAATCGAAGTGAAAGAGACTTTACCACATGGCTTCTTGCCAAATTGTTACAAAAAACGTCGCATTTCAGCATGGCCCGTCCCAGCGTCAAGCGCGGCTATTCCTATCGGTGTGTCGATGTATGTCACAACCGGTTTGATTTAGCGATATGCCGCGCCCAATAAAATAGAACCTTTCGTTTCATTACGAAAGGTTCTTGCTCGCCGCTTGCGCCGTAATGATGAATGAAGGGGCGCCGCTCTCCGGCCTACCCCCGGAACGTCTTATTGGCCCAGATCACAAACTCGGCCATGGAAAAGACCTGGATATTCTTGGGTTGCCGCAGCCCGTCCTGGTATAGCCGCTCGCGGGCGGCGCGGCGCAGCCATTCCACCGCCCCCGGCCGGGCGCCCTGGCCGTCGACGATCAGAATGATATTCGCTTCCGGCATCTTCTCGATGCAATTCAGGTAGAGATAGGGAAACTTCTCGTCGACGCTGCCGGCCGACTGCTGCCATTTGCATTCGATCCGGTACTCGCCCCAGCGCCGCGAGACCAGCTTGAACTCGGTCTTGCTCTGCTGGCCGTAGATGTTTTCGAACGGCACGTTGGTCAGGAGCAGATCGTCGGCCACCCCTTCCAGCAGCGTTCCCTGATATTTGGCATACGGCAGCACCTGAAAGCCTTTCTGTTGCAAGGTCGCGATCACGACCTGCTCCAGGGTCCGGCCCTGGCTGTTGGCCAATCCGCCCTGCCTGTCCATGGTTTCCTCCGTCATTCGAAGACCGCCAGCACCTCGGGGACGGCGTTGCGGTTGTCCCCGTTGCAACTGATGAAGCGTTGCACCGCAAAGGTCTCGATCCGGGCCTCGCGGTAGATGGTGGCGATAAACTCGTTATAATGGTTGGAAATGAGGGTCACGATCCCCCGGCGGGCCATGGCCGCGGCCGTTTCGGCCAGCCGGGTCTGGTCGGCCGCGCCGAATCCGCCCGAGCTGTAGGCCGTAAAGTTGGAAGTCCGGGTGAGCGGCACATAGGGCGGGTCGCAATAGATCACATCGCCCGGTTCGGCGGCGCGCATCATTTCCTCAAAATCGATGCAACTGAAACGGGCCTGCCCGAATTGGTCGTAAAAGTAGCGCAGCTCCGCCTCGGGAAAATAAGGTTTTTGATAGCGGCCGAAGGGCACGTTGAATTCGCCGCCGGCGTTGTAACGGCAGAGCCCGTTGTAACCGTGGCGGTTCAGATAGACGAAGAGCGCCGCCCGGACCGCCGGATCCCGCTCGGCGTTGAAAGCCTGGCGCAACTGATAGTAGCGTTCCGGCTGATTATTGGCGGCCGTGAAATAGCTCCGGCAAGCGGCGATGAACCCCTCGCCCTCCCGTTGCAACGTCTGATACAGATGGATCAGATCGGGGTTGATGTCATTGAGCCAATAGGAAGCGTATTCCGTATTCAAAGCCAGGGCGCAGCTGCCGGCGAACGGCTCCAGCAGCCGCCGTCCGGCGGGCAATTGCGCCTTGATCCGCTCCACCAGCCGGTACTTGCCCCCGGCCCATTTCAAGAAAGGTCTCATCCTGCTATCCCGCTTTCACCGATGGCCCGCAATCCGCATCCGGAAGGAGCGGCAAACGCCGCGCGCTCCCGGGCCATTTTGCAACACCATCGCATATTGATCAGATTCTAACATACCGGGAAGCTGATTTAAATGATTGACAGCGATTTTTATCGCATTCCCGCCATTCCGCCGGGGCATGGGTTAGGGACCCCGGGATGAGCGCCGGGGATGCATCCCCCAATCTTGTCGAGGCTTCCCGGAGCTTTGGTCCTCTTTCCCGAAGGTTCGGGGAAAGCTCCCGAAGCATGGGTCCTTTATCCCGGAACCCCGGTCCTTTATCCAGAAGCCCCGGAGAAGCTTCCCGAAGCCTTCGGGAAGTTAGGATGACGTTTCGGGAAGAAAGGATCGCAGGATCCTCTGAAAGGATCGTGAGATCCCTTACAAGGATGAAGACCATCCCTGACACGGATGGAGGCATTCCTTACAAGGATCGCGGGATCCCTTGAAGGATCGAGGCATCCCTAACAAGGATGGCTTTGATCCTGACAAGGATGAAGAAGATCCGAGCTGGACCAAGGACCATCCCTGACACGGCCAAGCAGGGCTTGCCCGGCAGAATAGCATAGCCGGCTTCCAAGACGTCGCAGACCGGGAGCAAGACCCGGCCCCGGCCGGGAACGGGCCGGTAAATAAGGATGAAGGGGACGGGAAAGAGGATGGACAGCGCGGCCGGAACCATAATCCTGTCCTTTCGGTCCCGCCGCCCGGGATCTGCATCGGCCGTGGGAATACTACGATTATCGTCAATCCGGGTATGTTTTTCAACCCCTCAGCCAAAATATGTTCAGCGGGGGACGCTGCCTGGTCCCGGCCCGGCGCGGGACCAGGAGCCGCGGCCGCGGACCGCGGGGGCTTCGGTTCCGTCAAAAAGGTTTCAAAATCGCAAATTCGCCGCTAAATGCCTAATTGGCCTGAATTTTTTAACAAAAATGTATTGCAGTTTTCAAATGAATTACCTTTGTTTTTAGCATTCTTACGCTATAATCAATATAAATTTACGTCCTGGGAGAGTACGCTTATGGGAAAATACCTGCAATTCAACGGCCACCGCTATTTGTTGTTCGGCACCATTCCGATGGCCGACGGCTGGAACAAGATCTATTACTGGGATCAGAACGAACCCGGCAAGATCGAGTCCCGGATGGTGATCGGCAAGATCAAAGCCTTATCGCACGCCGAGTTCGAAATGATTGAGACCCAAGATCATTCCGCCAGCCGGCAGTCTGCCGAATAACCCCGCTTTTCGAATCCCCGGCCAACCAAACGCCGCACTGCGCGGCGGACCCACCCCTCCAAATTTTTCAGAATGCACGGACCTGGCGCCGTCAGCCTTTGCTAATACAGCATGTTGCCCAACGGCCCGTTCTCATTGATGAGGCTCTGCAGATCATAGACGGAGATGGGAAAATAAAGGATCCCGTAGACATAGGCCGCCAATTCGTACAACTGGTAGTAGACGACCAGGCTCTTGTCGGCGATGTAATAATCCTGATTGGGCGCGATCCCTCGATACTCCGTCAACAACGGAATCTGCCGCTGCTCGATCTGCCGCCGTACCTGGTCCGAAATGACCCGTACATAATCGCTGCCGGGTTTGAAGAGTTCGGCCAGGGTGTAGGACTGTCCGGTCTCCACATTGAAGGTCAGCGATTTGACCACCGTCATGCCGTGCGCCCCGCCGGAGTACCAGTAATTGATGATGGCCAGACTCAGCACGCCGCGTTCATTGGTCTTCAGCTCGTAGGTTCCGGTGATGTCGACATCCTGGTTGCGATCGTAATCCGTCTCGCTGATCAATTGATTGACCAGACGCTGAATGGCCTCGTTCATCTGCCGCTGCGCCCTGGAGTTGCGCAGGCCCGCCACCCGCGGATAGGCGAATTTCAAGCGCGGCTTATTCAGAAACTCGGTTTCGATCCGCACCGGCAAGCTATTTTCCATCATCATCCGTCCCTTCCCGAAATCTCCTACAGTCTATTCGGGAAGTTGGGATTTAGGTACAAAAAGGACCTTCTCTCATTGTCCTCCGCTTGAGCCTCTTTAAAGGATTGAGTCCTCGCCACGGTTCGGTGACGGCCGCGATCGGCAACTTCGCAACAGCATTCCGAAGACCAGGGCCAGGATGGGCAGCGCCCGCCATCCCTGGAGCGCGGCCGTCCGGGTCAAACCGGCCGCCGGACCGAGCAGATCGCCGAGGCCGCCGACCCACCAGAGGGGAAAGCAGACCAGCCAATGGTCAAAGATCCGGAAAAAGGCGATATACCCCAATCCCACCAGGAACAGTTCCAGGAATTTCGGTTGAAATCCGGCGTGATGCAGGCTATAAAACGCCGCGGCGATCAGGATCCCTGGCAGCAGGCCGAAAGATTTCTCCAGATAAAACCGGAGGAAAACGAAGAAGAAGATCACCTCGTAAAGGTTGGCAGCCATGATATAAACCGCCGGCCCGATATTCGCCGCCCGAAAGTAGAGCCCGGGACCGTCGGGTGTCTGGGAAATGAACCTCCAGGCCAGCATCGCCCCCAATACCGAACTGATCGCCAGATAACGCCAGGGCCGGTCGAACCGGAGCCCCGCCCGGCCGAGGTTTCCCTCCCGGCCGAGGAGGATCAGGGGCGCCGCCACGCCCACCAGCATAATCTGGCAGACGTCCCGCAACAAGTAATTGAGCACCGGATTTGCCGAAAAGTTCATGCCGACGCTCAAGGCCACCGCGCTCAGCCCCAGAATGATCGCCAGCCAACTGGCGCGATCCGGTTCAAACTTGATGATGAAGCTTCGTTTCACCGTTACGCCGCCCATCTTCCCGCCTCTTTCCGCTGCCCCATCCGTTGTCCGTTCGCCAAAGACATCCTATAAAAGCGTATGGCGGTTGAAAGATTTTAGAATATTTTCTATGGCAAAACGGTTCCCATCACGCTCCCTGCGCCTTTCGGAACAAAGCCATGGAAAAGAGGCAGGTTTTGCCTGCCTCTCGTAGGAGTGTGCTTTATCTTCGCGTAGGAATATCGCTCTGATAGTTACTGAGTAAAAGCGAGACTGCTTTTTGGATCTCTTGAGCAGCATTCGGCCCCTTTACTGCTTCTTTGACTCGCCCTACAAACTGCTCGATAGGGCTCTGCACTGTCCTTTGAGGGAAAAACATTGACTTGCCACCTCCCTTCGCTGCGAAATGCCGAAAAGATGGGCTATGATTCCGGCAAGGCAATTCCCAAAAATCATTCGGGGAAAACGCGTAAGGCATGGCGATTTCCAATATTTTTTTCGGGGATCCCATCGCCGGAGCAGCAAGACAGCAGCAAAATTCAGTGAATCACCCGGACGGTTTTGCCGGAGGGCCGGGGCAGGCTGTCAACCAGTTCAAAACGGCAAGGGACGCCCGTGCTATACTCCATCCGGCTGGCCAGCGATTCAGCGAGGCCCGGGCCGGGTGTGATTCCGGCCGCCAACTCGCAGCGGATGAGCAGATCCTCCTCACCCGGCACGAATTGATACCAGTTTCCCACCTCCGGCAGGCGCATCAGGAACTCTTCCAAATAGTATGGGGAAAACGAGGTCCCCCGGATCTCCAGTTGATCGACGAGCCGCCCCCGCAGAAAAAGGCGGGGCATCAGCACGCCGCAGCGGCACGGCTCCGGATCGATATAACCCAGATCCTGGGTCCGGTAACGCAACAGCGGCGTGTCGTAGCGCAACAGGCAGGTGACGACGATCTCGCCGATCTCGCCGGGCTCCAGCACTTGCCCAGTCCGGGGATCCACAATTTCCACATAAATGTGCCCCTGGGTGGTATGGTAGCCCTGGTGGACATCGCATTCAATTCCGATACAGCCGCATTCCAACGATCCGTAGTAAAAATTGGCCACTGTGCCCCAGATCCGCTCGATCCGTTCCCGGAAAGCCGGGGAGCAACCCTCACCCGTCAGCCACATCTTCTTCAAGGGCAGCTCTTTGAGCTCAAGGCCGGCTTCCTCCGCCGCCTCGGCCAGGTAGACCGCCCAGGAAGGAGTGGTGATCAGGATCGTCGGCTGGAGATCGCGCATCATCTTGACGGACTTGGCCGGCGTCGAGTACGCCCCGCCTTTGCCACCCGGGATCACCGTCGCCCCGCAGCTCTCGATGAATGTCTTGTGAAAGGCCAGTCCGGCCGAGCTCATTTCATACGGCAAAGCATTAAAGCAGATATCGCCGTGCTCCACCGGCACCAATGACGGATACCCGGGAGCCAGGTCATGGAGGTAGAAATCCTCCCAGGAGTACATGATATAAATCTCATCGCCGCCGGTGGTGCCGGTCGAGACCTGGACCAGCGCGATGTCCTGTTTGTCGCAGGCCAACAGCGCCCACGGTTTGCCGCGCAATTCATCCTTGGTGGTAAAAGGGATCCGGCTCAGATCGGCAAATTCATGAATATCACCGGGGGTCACCCCGGCCCGGGCCATCTTGTCATGGTAAAAGGCTGAACGCTCGTAAGCCCGGGCAATCACTTCCCGCAGCGATTCCATTTGAAACTCCCGGAGCCTCGCCTGCGGCAGGGTCTCCGGAAACTCGCCTTCTACGGCGAAATACTTTTGTAACACTGGCGGTCTTGCCAGCTTCGCAAGCCTTTTTTCAAAACGCGAACTCATTCGCTCCAGTCTCCTCCCTTCGCTACCCTTGCGTCATGCTCGGACAACCGGCCCGCCCCATCATTCCTTCCGGTTCCGCTCCAAAGTTCGCTCGGCCGAGGCCAGATCGCGGAGCAGCTGCTCGTAGAATTTGGCGCTAAAAATATGCGGCTCTCTCTGATACCGGTCGATAAGATACTTAAAGTCCGCCACTCCCATGGCGGTGCGGTGGAAAAAAGCCTCCGGCAGGCGGCAGCAGACATAGCCTCTTAATATCCGGATCTCGACGTTATCCGGTTCATTTTGCGCGGCTTTGTCCAGGGACTTTAAGCCTTGCCGCACGTAATCGAGGCGCTCCATCGGATCGATCGCATCCCGGCCCATTAGGGTCATGACGCTCCCATAGTAGGCCTCCACCAAATGATTGGGCAGTTCGGGCCGGCGGATCTGCGTCACCAAGGAATACGCTTCCTTGACAGCCTGTTTATCACCCTGCACCGCCCGTTGGTGCAGCTCGATCACTTCATCCAGGACCAACGCCTGGAGCCTTTTTTTATCGAAGAAAAACGGGAATCCGAAGCCGCCGTAGCGCGGGCCGCCGGACTGAAATTTAGACCCCCATCGGTTCATTTTGATCCCCCCTTCCGGTCGATAATCGCGGTTAACCGCCCCTTCATCGGGACCCTCTTGCTTTGCGCTTGGGGAATATGGGGGAACCGCAGCTCCCCCATATTCGGGCGGATGTCAGCTCTATCTTTGGGGCAAATGTTCCAGGATCGCCTGTTTAACTTTGTCGGGAATCTCAATTCCATGGGCGCTGAGCACTTCCAAGATGGTATTCTGGATATCCGGGAAGGACTTCTCCGCGTCGCCTTGAGCCGTGGCAAAGTTTTTAAATTTTTCGGCCAAAGCCCGGGCTATCTCTTCCCCGTTGATTTGGACACGTTGGTTCAAGCTAGGACCCCCTTTCAAGTTGCGGCTCCCGTCAAAGCCGCGGATTATCGCCGGTGAACCGGGCCAGTTTTTCCCTTGGAATTCTTCTGGTCCAGTATTTGACGGACAGTAGCGGCCAATTGCGCCGGGTGGTCATCCTGAAAGATATTCCTGCCGATCGCCACTCCTTGCGCGCCGGCCGCTACCGCATCGGCCACCATCTCCAAAAGTTCCGCCGGGGAATTCAGCTTGGGCCCTCCGGCAATGATCACCGGCACCGCCACCGCCGCCACGACCTCCGCAAAGGATTCCGGATCCCCGGTATAATTCACTTTGACGAGGTCCGCTCCCAGCTCTTCGGCGACCCGGGCGGCGTGTTTGATCTTGGCGGGGTCATACTCGCTGTCCTTGGCGCCATCCCGCACGTACATCATGGCCAGCAGCGGAATGCCCCAGCGGCTGCATTGTTCGGAGACCGTTCCAAAATCCTTGAGCATTTCGGCCTCAAAAGCCGAACCCAGATTGACATGGATTGAGATTGCAGTCGCCCCCAGCTCCAGCGCGCGTTCCACCGAAGTCACCTGTTCCTTGCGGTTGGGATCGGGGGCCAGCGCGGTTGAGGCCGAAAGATGCAAAATCATTTCACAACCGGCCGGACTCAATAGATCGTCGATCCGCTCCACCAAGCCTTTATGGACCACCACGGCATCGATGCCGCCATCGATTGCCGCCTGAACGGTGCGGCGGATATCCGTCAGCCCCGGTACGGGCCCGATGGTGATGCCGTGATCCAACGGCAGGATGAACAATCGGTCCGAATGCCGGAATAAACGTTTGAGCCTAAGGTCCTTTCCCGCCATACCGTCACCTCCTTTCTCCGCCGAAACCGGGGCCACCGTAGCCGCCGGATGGTTCAGCGTTCGATAATGGTCTCACCGACACCGATCCCCACATGACGGCCGGGCTGGCAGAGATGGCCCAACAGCGAATCGCCGGGTCGGATCAGCGTGGCGTTCCGCGGTTTGCCGTCGGCTCCCATCAGCCGGATATGCCAGTCGTCTTGCACGATCACATTCAGTTCGGTCCCTTCGATCTCGCCTTTGATCAACAGCAGCGGCCGGATCTCGGTCTTCACCCGGCCGACCGTGAGGACCCGCGTCGCTCCCCGCCAGTCGACGCAGAGCACTTGGCTGCCGGCCTCCTGTTCGGAGAGATAGCCGGCGGTATTCCGGGGCATCCAGATGTAGGAGTGGACCGCGCCGGCATTCACCCGGAACGGCCGCAGGTTCATGTAGGGCAAGTAGTGCGTCTCGGAGCAGACCAGGATTCCCCCGGCGGAGGTCGACCCGACCAGCATCCCTTCTTCCTGAGTCATCAATCCGGTAGTATCCACGCAGGAGCGCCAGCCCATGCCGGCATGACGAACCGCCGTAACCCGCAGCGGCTTCAGTTCCAAGACCGGCGACGCCTCTTCCCGGAGCAATTCCGCCACTCGCTTGATCTCGGCCAGATCCTCCCCGGCGAAAAGCACTCCGTCGCTCCCCTTCTCCAGTACGCCGAAAGCGACTTCGGTCTCCGCCGCGCCGGTGGTCCGCCGTAGCAACGCGGTGCCGCTCGCTTCCAACCGGGCGATAAAGAGTTCCAAGGGGATATTCGTGGGCAGATCGAAATCGACCACCGCGTACCGGTATTGGGCGGCCAGCCGGCACGCTTGCTCCAACGATTCTTTCTGTTGCACCGCCAAAAAAATACAAGGGACGAATCCTTGGCTCCCGGCCCGGTCCAGCAACTCCGGGGATTCGGAGAATACCAGATCGCCCCGGTTCAAATCCGCTAAATCCGCTGCGGCGCGAATCTCAGTGACAAAGCAGGTTTTTTGGGGGAAATGGCCGCTGCGGCGCTGCTCCGGGGTTACCACGATTTTTTCGAGCGCCGATTGATTCACCAGGCTCCAGAGATCGTGGCGCTCAAGCGGGATGCTGCGGCCGTCAAACCAAATTTCGCGCGGTTTCGAATCCATTGTCATCACCCACCTCTTCCGTTTGGTCCACTATACCCGGACCGATCGCAAATAGCGCTCTTCCGCCATCTCCTGCGCCGTGTAAATATATTGCGGCTTGCCGACCAGTCCCACCGCCAGCAGTTCATCCCGGTCATAAAGGCTTCCCCGGGCGACGACCGTGACGCTTACCTTGATCCCGAACCGTTCCTCGAGGCTTTTTAGCAACTCCGGCGGGAGCGACGTTTCGGATGCGTCCGCCTCGACCACCAGGCGCAAGCTGTCGCCGTCGGCGGCAGCCACCCAGAAACGCCGGTGCGGCAATGCGGCCACGATCTCCTCGATATCCCAGAGATCCAACCGGCGGCCACCCACTGTCACGGTATCCTCGGTCCGGCCCCTGATTTCCATGGTCATCTCCCTGCCGCAGGCGCACTTCCCCGGAACCAAACGGGCCCGGTCGCCGGTGAGGTACCGGACCAGGGGAGTGCCCCGGCGTCTCAGGGTGGTCACCACGAGTAGCCCGGTCTCCCCGGGGTCGGCCGGGGTTTGCCGGTCTTCCCGCAGAATCTCAAAGTAAAAATAGTCCGTTTGAGGATGGGGCCGCTGCAATGGACAATCCACTACCGCCACCCCGATCTCGGTCATGCCGTAATTATCAAAAACCGGTACCCCCCAGGCTTCTGCCACGGTTTGCCGCCGCCCCGGCGCCAGCAGTTCGCCGGCGGTGCAAATGGCCCGCAACGAGGGGAAATCGCTGCGCGGATCATAACCCAGCAACCGGGCGGTCTCCGCGATCAACAGCGCCTGTAGCGGTAGGCAGGCCAGTACGGTGACAGGCAGTTTCCGCAACAGATCGACGATCCGCGGGAACGGGCTGACGGTGGAGCGGGCCCCGGCCGGAACCACACAGGCTCCGCACTGCTGGGCCAGGGTCGTGACGGTATGCGCGATCGACGAAATCGAGTAGGGAAAGCGCACCATCACCAGGTCATCCGGGTGGAAGCCGACCCCCCAGTCGCGCAATGCGGCGGCATTGTCCAGATAATCTTGCTTGGATAACCAGACGGAAACCGGCGTGCCGGTGGTCCCGAACGTCTCATGGTATTGGTAAAGCTCGCTCCGGTCCAGGCAAACCAGGCCGAAGGGCGAAGCCGCCCGCAATTCGGCCTTGGTGGCCAGGGGAATCCGCTGAAACTCCGCCAGAGAGCGCAACGGTTCTCCGGAGAAACGCTCCCGGTAAAACGGCGCCTTTTGACAATGTTGCAGCAATGCATTGAGTGCCGCTAAGGTGGTTTGCTGATCCATGGCTCAAGCCTCCCCGGACAGCCGGAGCAGTTCCCGGATATTGCCGCCCAGGATGCGATCCTGTTCCGCCCCGGCCAGCTTCAACAGCAAAATCTTCTGCAGCTCGACCGCGGGATGGGATAAGGGAAACTCCGATCCAAAGACCAGTTTACTCGCTCCCACCCGGGCCACCGCCGCTTGAAGATGCAGGAAGTTGGCGGTGGAAGTCTCCAGATAAAAATTGTCCAGGCTGGCCGCTGCCTCCAGGCCTTCTTGATCGGCCGGACCGAATCCCATATGCCCCAGAATGAAACGGGTCCCGGGAAACTGGCGGGCCAAGGCGACCAAGCGGGCGGTGGAAGCCCCCGGACTATAGACCACGTGCGTATACAAAGGCAGGCCATGCTCCCCGCAACAGGCCGCCAGATCGGCTACGGCTTTGCTGGCGAAGGAGAATTCATGGGAGAGCGGCGATAGCTTAAGGCCGCGAAAGCCCTGGCGAAACCCCTCTTCCAACTTGGCCGGCCCGTCGGGATCGTGGGGATTGATGCAGATCAAGCCCCGCAGTTTCGAGGGATGGCTTTGCCAACAAGCCTGCAGATAGCGGTTGTTCGGTTCCGGATGTTCCGGTTTGGCCCTTCCCGTTACGTAGTCCGTCATCTTGCGGACATCCAGCATTCCGCCGGGCACCACCACTCCCTGATCGATCCCGCTGGCCGCCAATTGGACCAGATATTGTTCGGCGCCGCCGTAGTCGGTTTCCGAAATATGCGCATGACCGTCGATTATCATATCGTTCACCCCTTCCGTAAACAACACCGCTCACTCGGATCCGGCCCGGCGCACGGCGGCGGCCAGATCGGCCACCAGCCGCTCCTGCAGATCCGCCGGGAAAATCCGGTTATCCTGCCGGTAAGCTCCGATCAAGTACTGAAAATCGGCGATGGCCTGCCGGGTGGTATGGAAAAACGCCTCCGGCAAAGAGTAAGCCAGGTACCCGCGGAGCAGCCGGAGCTCCCAATGGTCCGGAGCCTGACTCACCGCTTCGTTCAACAGCTTCAAACCCTTGATTGCGGCGCCGAACATTCCGTTGGTATCCGAGGCATACCGGCCGTTCAAGGCCAGGGAACTGCCGTAGTAGCCCAGGGCCACCGGATCCTGGGGATCCCGGGAGTGGGCTTGCTCCCACAGTTCCAGCCCCATCCGGGCGGCGGTTTTATTCCCGGCCACGCCCAGATCGTGCAGCCGCTTGGCTTCGGCATAAAACCCCGCCCGGTCCGCGCTGAGGGATAGCCCGGCCACCGGCTCGGGCGGACGGCTGTTGGCGATGTTCGCCGCGATCCGCCGCTGAAGCTCCGGATCCGCAGTGGGCGACAACTCCTGATAGACCGCCTCCGCTTCGGCGTCCATGCCCAGACGCTGGTAACATTGTCCGAGGTTAAATAAGATCTCCCCCCATTGCTCCTCCGTCAAAAGGCCGGGGTCCCGGCGACGGCGTTCCGCCAAGTATTCAAAGTCAGTAATCGCGGTGGCGGTACGGGCAAAGAATAGTTCCGGGAGCCGCATGCTGTGGCGCGCCCGGATCAGACGGAGCTTCAGGTTATCGGGCTCACTGACCACCGCCGCGTCGATCGTTTTCATCGCCTTGATGGCATTGGCGAACATCTCGCCGGTATTCGAGGCGTCGCGCCCCAGCAACGAAACGCAGTCGGCATGGCAGGCTTTGAATACTTGGTTCTCGGGATAGAAAACCTGGGCTTTGGCGAAAAAGTCCATGGCTCGGCGGAGCTCCTGTTTCTCCCCGGCCAAGGCCCGCTGATGAAGGCGTTCTCCTTCCGCCAGCACGGTAGGCAATGGCTGGAGCAAAACCAGAAATTGCCCGGCCGAACCGTTCCGGGCCGGTTCCTGCTCAAGGAGCAGCCGGTACTTGGGGTCCTGGGCTTCCGCCAGCAACCGGTCCCGGACCGCCGCCGCGTCGGCTGTTTTCCCCAGATTGGAATAGGCGAGACTCAAGTTATACAACATCTCCAGGTATAATTCGGACGGAATGCCATCGGGGTAATTTTCACAGCAGGAAAGCAAATACTGAAAATCCTCAACCGCGGTCGCATTGCGGTGAAAATAGATCTCCGGCAGGTTCAGACAGACATTGCCCCGGATGATCCGGATCTCAAACTGATCGGGTTCGCTGGCCACGGCCTGATCCAACAGCTTCAAACCCTTGATGACGGTAGCCGAGCGTTCCACCGGGTCCGTCAGGTCCCGGCCCAGCAAGCAAAGGGTGCTTCCGTAATAGGCGAGCACCCCGTGATGCTCGGGAAGTTCCCTTTGGAGTCCTTCCAGAAGATTCAAAGCCTCCCGCACCGCTTGCTTGTCGCCGGATAATCCGCTCTGATGCAACCGCACGGCTTGCTGAAACCGGTCCGGTCCGCCCGAGTCGTCAGCCGGCGCTTTTTTCATTTGTGACAATAAAGAAAACTTTCGCATGGCTAGCCTCCTCTCCACAAATGTCCAGATGATACCCTGGTTCGTTCCAGTTGAAACACAGCTTGTTGCGTCTGTATTCAAGATACGTGCTCCGAAATAAAATGGAACCTTTTTTTCGGCACTTTTTTCAATGTTTATGGAATACAAGCCAATAAGGCCCGACGATTGTCCATTATTACATGGATTCGGTACATTGCATCGTGCCCGGTTCGGCGCGTTTTTGAGGGCCTGCCCCTTGCCCGGACGACGCCTTGAAAACAGTGCGATCCAAAACGGTGCCGCAGCCAATCATCCTCATGGGCTGGGGGCCAAATCGATGAAAATAAAAAGCAACTCTAAGTTCGAGTTGCTTTAGGCATCGGACTGGACGTCCATTCTAAAAATGGGAAGCCAAACGATGGGATTTATTTGGCCGCCGGCAGCAGGATGGTAAAGGTGGTCCCCTCATCGACGACGCTGCTGACGCTGATCTCCCCCCGGAACTGCTCAATCACTTTTTTGGCCACCGCCAGCCCGATTCCGGTCCCCTTCTCCTTGGTGGTAAAGAACATATTCCAGATCTTCGGAATATCCTTTGCGGGGATGCCGCGGCCATTGTCGGCCAGTTCGATCCGGACCATGCCGCCGTCGGTATAAGCGGCGCTGAACCGGATCTCTCCCGGCCCGGTCATTGCCTCCAGGGCGTTGGTCAGCAGGTTCAGCAGTACATACTGAAAGTCCAGCTGGTTGATGGTCACCAATGGTTCGGGCTCGGTGAGCGCCTCGACGATGGTCACCGTTTCCAGCTTGCCGCCCAGGATCACCTTGGCGTTGTCGAACATCTCCTTCACCGAACAGGTGGTGGAAACCTCGTTCCCGGCCCGGCTGAAACGGAGCATCCGGTTGAGATAGTCGCTGACATTGCCGATCAAGTCGTCGATGCGGTGAAATTGCGGCTTGGGATCCTGGCTGGCGGGCATCAGATAACCGTACTGCGCCAGGCATTTCATGGCGGCCAGCATGTTGCGGACATCGTGGACAAAGGTGGAGACCATCTCGCCGATGGCCGACAGCCGCTCGATGTGGCGCACATGCATCTCCAGCAGCCGCTGTTCGGTCATGTCGACGAACCAGGACATCGCCCCTTCTTCCCCGGACTCCAAATTGATGGGGAAACAATAGGCGAACAGGATCTTCGGCTTGGACTCCGGGATCGGAAAGACCATCTCCCGGACGACCTTTTTCTTCTCAAGCAGTGCCTCAAGCAAGGGCGGGTTCTTCACCCCGAACGCAGTCACCCTTCTGCCGATGAAGTCGTCCGGCCGCGCGCCGAGCATCTGGGCCCCGGTCTGGTTGAAATCGACGTAAACCCCGGAGCTGTCGATGACGGAATAGCCCCAGGGGCAATTCTCCAACATCTGCAGTTTGTGCCGCTCGGTATTGTAGAGGTTCTGATAGGTCTTCTGATTCAGCCGGAAGATCGATTCCAGCTCCTCATAGTCCAAAACCGCCGCCGGCTCCTGCCTGCCCGCCAACAGCAGCTTATCCAGGTTGCGTTGAATCTTCCGCGCCAGCCAGGTGATGTTGCCGGCCGACAGATAGCCGCAGATGGCGAAGGCGACGAGCAAGCCGCCGATGATCGGCAGCCAGAGGTAGATCAATTCCCAAAAGGTAATATTGGCGAAGACATGGCCCACCACCACGCCCCGGAGCACCACCGGGTAAAAGCACTGCAGGATCCACTGGCGCGAAATGGCCGACCACTGGAAAGAATAACGAGGCTCCAGCCTCGGCCAGGAACGTCGTCCCGGCACCGTTGGAATATAGCGATCGACATCGATGTCGCGCACATTGGATTTGCGCAAAATGATCCGGTCGCACTCCCGCGAGTAGAAGCCGGCGGTAAAACCCCGGGGATAGCAGTCCATGATCGCCGCCAATTCGGGGCCGGCCAATCGCTTGAATCCGGCCATGTCCCCGGCCAGGAGCAAAGCCTGGTGTTTCTGCAGGCTCACCCGGACCAGACCGGCCAGAGTGCCGATCTGCTCCCGGCGGGCCCGGACGGTCTGATTCCACAGCAGGCAGCTGATGATCAGGATGACACAGGTGACGCTGAGCAATAGCGTCTTTTGTTGCATTTTCTGGATGTCTCGCGTTAGCGAATGAGCCATGGTACCCCCCGAAAATCATAACAAATCTGTCTTTAGAAGCCATGTGATAAAGTCTTTTGAATCGGAAATCAGCTTGCAAAAAGGTTTAAAAAAGACTTTATCACTTGCTTCATGCAATCGCTGTGACTCTTCCGGCTTTTAGCCGGGTTTATCACAGCTCTTTTAGAAGCGTTGTGATAAACCCCGTCCGAAGGTCGGGGTGTTCACAAAAGCTCAGAAAAGCGAGTGATAAAGTCGTTTTTTAGTCCATTAAAAGGATGATTTCCGAATTTGAGGACTTTATCACAGGGCTTTTAGGATAAGCAGCTAAATTTTTTCATTCGCTTACCTCGTATTCATCATCGGCCAGTGGGCCGGTCTCGATTATATATGAATAAAAAGATATTTCGCGGGCGGATAAGGGGTCCGGCGATGGGAGATTCTACATTCAAACTTCCGCAACGTGAAAACAGGCACTCCTCATCTTTAAAAGCGGAGCACGGGCATGAATTGGCGGGCTGTCTTGCACGACAAGATTCTCATGGGGGCCGGGGCGGGCCTGGTGGCGGACCTGCTCCAGGATCGGTTGCAGAGCGTGATGAAAAAGCAGGGCTGGATCCGGCTGACGCTGGACCAATTGGCCGGCAGCCTGTTCATCCGCGATGTTTCGCTGCTGGACAGTCCTTTGGCGGAGCTCGTCAGCACGTTCTCCGGCGTCATCTTCAGCATGATCCTGGGAATCCTCTTCGTGTATCTTCTCGACCGCCTGGGCTTTCGCTACGTCGTGTTCAAAGGCGTGCTCTTCGGGGCCGTGCTCTGGTTCGCGGTTTACGGCGGCCTCTGCGCCGCGCTGGGAATCCCCCATCTCCAAGACCATCAGCCATTGCACGCTCTGGTCCAGCTTCTGGGACATCTGGTCTTCGGCCTGCTGCTGGGGGGCATCGTCGCCTGGTATAACCGCGCGTTATGGAAGGTCCCATAGCGCTTCACCCGCCCCGCGAACCGCAAAAAAGCCGGCCCATTACCGGGCCGGCTCAACTTCTCAATGAGACTCATTTCTTGATCGCGTCGTCAAAAGCGACCGTGGAGGGGCTAAAATCGATCCGGCGCACATACTCCAAAGACTCCTTGGCGCCAAACTCCCGCTCCATGCCGCTGTCCTCCCACTCGATGGAGAGCGGCCCGGCATAACCGATGGCGTTCAGCTCGCGGATGATCTCCTCGAAATTGACGCCGCCGTGGCCGATGGAGCGGAAGTTCCAGCCGCGCCGGGTGTCGCCGAAGGTGATGTGGGAGCCCAGGATCCCCGCCCGGCCGTCCAGGGTGACGGCCGCGTCCTTCATATGGACGTGATAGATGCGCTCGGGAAAGTCCCGGATAAAGAGGTGCGGCGTCATCCCCTGCCACAGCAGGTGGCTGGGGTCAAAGTTGAAGCCCAGGGTCGGCCGGTACTCGAACTCTTTCAGCAACCGCGCGGCGGTGTAAAAGTCGAAGGCGATCTCGGTGGGATGGACCTCCAGCGCGAATTTGACGCCGTTGCGGTCGAATTCGTCGAAGATCGGCGTCCACAGCCGGACCACCTCCCGGAACCCTTCCGTTACCATCTCCTCGCTGGTCTGGGGGAAGGAATACCAGAACTTCCAGATCGGCGACCCGGTAAACCCGGTCACCACCGAACAACCCATGTTTTTGGCGGCCCGCGCCGCATACTTCATCTCCCGGATCGCCCACTCGCGGATCCGCTCCGGATTCCCCTTGCAGTGAGCCGGCGCGAAATTGTCGAGCCGCGGATCATAGCGGTCGGCTACGCACTGGCCGGCCAGATGAGCCCCCAATGCCCAGCATTTCAAATTGTACTTCGCCAGGACCCGTTGGCGTTCCGCCACATAGCCGGGGTCCTCCGCCGCCCGCTGGAGATCCAGATGATCGCCCCAGCAGGCAATCTCCAAACCGTCAAACCCCATGCCGCTGGCCTTGCGGCAGATCTCCTCGAACGGCAGATCCGCCCATTGCGCAGTGAAAAGTGTTACCGGTCTCGTCATCCCAATCTACCTCCTCGTCGTTTTTGTCAGTCGAAAGTCAAAGGTCGAAAGTTGTAAGTCAAAAGTCGCAAGTCAAAGGTCGAAAGTCAAAGGTCGAAAGTCAAAGGTCGTAAGTCCAAGGTCGTAAGTCGAAGGTCGCAAGTCAAAGGTCGTAAGTCCAAGGTCGAAAGTCGAAGGTCGTAAGTCGCAAGTCAAAGGTCGAAGGTCGTAAGTCAAAAGTCGTAAGTCCAAGGTCGTAAGTCAAAAGTCGTAAGTCCAAGGTCGTAAGTCCAAGGTCGTAAGTCAAAAGTCGTAAGTCCAAGGTCGTAAGTCACGATAACTCCTTGACTTTCAACCCTTTGACTCTTTGACTTTTGACTTTCAACTCTTCGACTTTTGACTCTTTAACTTTCGACTCTTCGACTTTTGACTCTTTAACTTTCGACTCTTCGACTTTTGACTCTTTAACTTTCAACTCTTTGACTTTCGACTCTTCGACTTTCAACTCTTTGACTTTCGACTCTTCGACTTTTGACTCTTTAACTATCGAGCTCGACCCAGACCGAACCGCGCTGGCTGCTCTCGACGCAGCAGTTGATGAATTTGACCCCGTCGATCCCCGCCGCCGCCGTCGGGAAATCCAGGTCGTCCTCGGTCAGGGCCAGGCCGGCCCGGTGTTTGGTCAAGGCCGCGCCAAAGGCCGCGTAGAGATTGGCGAAAGCCTCATAGTACCCTTCGGGATGGCCCGAGGGGATCCGCGCCAACCGGGCCGCCGGCGGGTACAGATAGCCGCAGCCCCGCGACAGGATCTGCACCGGCTGGCCGAGGAGCGCCACTTTCAGGTAGTTGGGGTTCTCCTGCTCCCATTCGATGGAGCCCTTGGTGCCGAAGATCCTGACCTTCAAGCCGTTATCGTGGCCGACCGCGATCTGGGAGCACCAATAGACCCCGCTGGCGCCCCCGGCGTAACGGACCAGCACTTCGCCGTTGTCGTCCAGCGCCCGGTCCGGGCCAAACGATTGCAGGTTGGCGCAGAGCGACTGAATCCGCAGCCCGGTGATGTAGGAGACCGTATGCTCGATATGGCTGCCGATATCGCCGACGCAATTGGAGATCCCGGCGTAGCGGGGATCGGTCCGCCAGGCCGCTTGCTTGTTCCCGGCGGCCTCGGCCGGGGTGGCCAGCCAATCCTGGGGATACTCGCCCATCACCACCCGGATCGCGCCGATATCGCCGCGCCGGATCATCTCCCGGGCCTGTTTGACCAGGGGATAGCCCGAATAGGTGTAGGTCACGCCAAACAGCAGGTTCCGCTCCCGCGCCAGCTGCCCCAACTCTTCCGCCTCGGCCACGGTGAAGGTCAGCGGCTTGTCGCAGACCACGTGGACGCCCCGGGTCAAGAAGGCCTTGGCCGCGCCGTAATGGGCGTGGTTGGGGGTGACGATCACCACGAAATCGATGCCGTCCCGGCGGGCCGCTTCGCCGGCGGCCATCTCCTCGTAATCCCGGTAAAGCCGCTCGCCGGCCACTCCCAGGCTCGCGCCGGTGGCCAGGGTATTCTGGAAATTCCGCGAAAAGCAGCCCGCCACCAGCCGGGCCGTGTTGTCGAAGGCCACCGCTTTGCGATGCACCTCCCCGATGAACGAACCCGCTCCGCCGCCGACCATGCCGTACCGCAAAACCGCCCCGCCGGACAGCGTCTCTTTCCCTTCAATCATCTTTCTCACCTCTCATTTGAATGGCTTGCCACACCGCCAAACCCAGTGGACTACCCCCATAACTTATGATCCCGGCCCCTAATTCATGCCGGCCGGGCAGGACACGGCCGTCCCGGAGCGGTTTGGCGAAAAAATTCCCCGCGGCCGCCGCAGGGAAAAGGAAGTGCGTTGCTTTTTGAAAGCGTTGTGATAAACCCCGTCCGAAGGTCGGGGTGTTCACAAAGGCTCAGAAAAGCAAGTGATAAAGTCGTTTGATATCTTTTTGCAAGGCAATTGCCGATTCAAAAGACTTTATCACATGGCTTTTGAATTCCTTCGGCAGCGAGACCGCTTCAATCGGAAGCCGGCCCTTTTTTGCCCTCCTGAACCACCATCGCCATGACTTTGCCGTGCGAGAAGATCTCTTCCAAAGCCATGGCCGCCGCCCCGATCATTCCCGCCCGTTCCCGTAGCCGGGAACGTTTGATCGCCAGATCGCGGGTGGCCAGCGGCAATGAGCGTTGGTAGATCTGCTCCCGGATCGCCGCCAAAAACCGGCCGCCCAGGTTGGCCACGCCGCCGCCGATGATGATCAGCGAAGGGTTGAAGAAGTTGACCAGCTTGGCCAGGACCTGGCCGATAAGCCTGCCGCTCTGCTGAATCATCTCCACGCAGGCCAGATCGCCGTGGTCCGCCAGGTCTCCGACGTCCGCGGCGGTGAGAGCGCCCGCCTCCCGCAGGCGCTGGGATAACAGCTCACTGGCGCCGTTCGCCGCGGCTTCCCGGGCCATTCTGGCGATGGCCGGGCCGGCCGCGACGCTCTCCAGGCAGCCCTTGTTCCCGCACGGGCAGGGCGTGTCCAGCGTATCCACGCCGACGTGTCCGATATCCCCGGCGCAGCCCTGCGTGCCGCGATACAGCTTGCCGTCGCAGAAAATGCCCGCGCCGATCCCCGTCCCGATCTTGACGAAGATGAAATTCTCGGCCTCTCTGCCCAAACCGCTGTGGCGTTCGCCGCAGGCCATCACATTGACGTCGTTGTCGATGTAAGCCGGGCACCCGTAGCGGCTCTCCAGGGCCTGGCGCACCGGGTAACGGTGCCAGCCCGGCATGATCGGCGGCGAGACCGGCAGACCCGAGCCGAACTCCACCGGGCCGGGGAGGCCCATGCCGATGCCGAACAGCTTTCGCGGCCCGTCCCGGTAGGAGGCGAGCAGCCCGTCGATGAGGGCGAAGATCCGTTCCATCACCGGTTGCGGCCCCGCCAAAACCGACAAGCTCTCGGAACGGCAGGCGATGATCCGGGCCTCCAGGTCGCACAATCCCACCTCAACCCCGGTGGCGCCGAGATCGACCGCGATGATCAGTCCGGCCTCGGCCGCGAACCTTAGGGCCAGCCCTTTCCGTCCCAGGCCGTTGCGCTGGCTTTGATCCTCCGCCACCAGGCCCATTTTGAGCAGCTTCTCGGCGTGCAGCGACACGGTCGATTTCGACAAGCCGGTCCGGCGGACGATCTCCGCCCGGGAGAGCGGCCCAAAATCCTTGATAATCCGAAAAATCGCGGCTCCGGCCGCCGGGCCGAACCAGCCGAAGACCGGATTTTTCTCATTTTCCGGTTGACTCATCCATTCCAATCCTTTTCCCGATCGATTGACCGGCGGAACTCCCCGGTCCCGCCGGATCAATATTCATTATCTCAATTTTCAAGGTGCGGCGCAATCGTTTGTCCCCGCCCAAAACAGCGCGGCGGAAGGATGGGTACTGATTCAAATCAATTTGTCCAATTATCGAACAATATAGTGAGATTATTCTACTATATCCGGCCGATTCCTTCTTGATGAAAAATTCTTTCGTCCAATCGTTGCCATTCATGCCAAAACCGGCCTCATTCCGCGGCGGAGAGTTTGAGCCCGGCCCGGCCGCGCCGCATTCAAAAGGCACCCGTAGGGGTGCCTTTTTCGAAGACTCCGGCTGGATATTGCAATATTGAGAGAATCGCAAATTTCCAGGTGGTCCGTTGCAATTATCTGATATTTAGCAGCCATGTGATAAAGTCCTCAAATTCGGAAATCATCCTTTCAATGGACTAAAAAACGACTTTATCACTTGCTTCTCTGAGCTTTTGTGTCCACCATGCCCTTCGGACAGGGTTTATCACAACGCTTTTAGAAGCAGAAACAGCAGAATATAATGATAATGATGATGATCCAGATCCACCAGCCGTCAAAACCGCAACCGCCAAAAAATCCCATCACGGCACCTCCTCATTTCAAGCGCAACGTATCGCTTGGAGCAGTATGACTGGGTCGTTCTGCCGATATCGGGCAACTTGTTGCGCCGATTGCTCCGGCGGTTCAAGCGGATCATGTTACCGCCGGATTCGTATCAAGATCGGTCGCACTGTTGACTCGGGGTGTTGGAGGATGAGCGACACCTATTTTATAAAATAATATATGGCCGTGATCCTGGATTTGGCGACATGGCAAAAGTATTTTCTGTCGGGTATGGAACTTCCGGCGATACGGCGGAGCGTTTCGGGTCCTCGGCCCCATCTCTCAAAGCGGCCAGGCCCGAGACCCGGGGCCCTCAACCTGTCGCGGCCATCAGTTTCAGAAACACTTCGGTCAGGTGGGGGTCAAACTGGCTGCCCGCCTGGCGCCGGATCTCCGCCAAAGCGTAGGCGGGATGGTCGGCTTCCTTGTAGATCCGCTTGTGGGTCATGGCGTCATAGGCGTCGACGATGGCGATGATCCGGGCCAAGAGCGGGATCTCGTCTTCCTTCAGTCCCAAGGGGTAGCCCGCGCCGTCCCAACGTTCGTGGTGGGCCAGCACCGCCTTGGCGAGATGGGCCAGTTCCGGCACTGAGAGGAGGATCCGGTAGCCGATGTCGGGGTGGCGCTTCATCACTTGCCACTCCCCGGGCGACAACTTGCCCGGCTTGGCCAGGATGGGGTCGGGGATCCCGATCTTGCCGATATCGTGCAACGACGCCAGCAGCGCCAGATCATCCAGGAGCACGGCGGGGAGGCCCACCTCCCGGCCGATCTGTAGCGCCAGCAGCCTCAAGCGTTCGGCGTGCTGCTCGGTCTCGTTGCTCTTCTCGGCCAAACTCTTCTGGAGCGAAAGGATCATCGCGTTCCGTACCGCTTTGCTCTCCTGCAGCTTCCGTTGGTACATTCTTTCGTCGGCGCTCCGGAAACACTCGGCCAGGCTTTGAGCGGGGTTCTGCTTGACCGCGAAGCCCATGGCCAGGCTGAGATGGATCGGATCCGGCGGAGCCGTCCGGCAGCGCTCGCGAATGGCCCGGCAAACCTGGGCCAGCCCCTCCAGGCCGGTCTGCGGCAAAAGGAGCAGGAACTCGTCGCCGCCCCAGCGCACGATGACGTCCCGTTCGCGGCAGCATGCTTTCAGAATCGCGGCGATGCGCCGCAGCAATTCGTCCCCGGCCTGGTGGCCGAAGGCGTCGTTGGCCAGTTTCAGGCCGTTGACATCGCCGAGGATCACCCCCAGCGGCAATTCCGCGGGCCGGTCCAACGCCGGCAGCATCTCTTCCAGATAGGTCCGGTTGTACAATCCGGTGATCGGGTCGATGAAAAGCAGTTCGCGCAGGGCCTGTTCGATGCGGCGGCGCTCCGAGATGTCCCGGGCGCTCGACAGCAGCAGCGCCCGGCCGTCCAAGGCGAATTGGCTGACTTCCACCGGGAGTTCCCCGCCGTCCTCCATCCGGTACGCCGCCTCATAGGTACAGCGCCCCCGGTCGGCCAGCTCCCGCCGGATCTCCGCCGCTTTCCCCAGGCAGCTCTCGGCCAGGAGATCCGGCCAGCGCAAGCGCAAAAACTCCTCCCGGCTCCGGCCCAGCTTCTGGCAGGCCAATTCATTCACTTCCAGGATCCGTTCATCGGACCCGGCGGAGGTCAAAAAGAGCAGGTCGTTGGCATTGCGGAAGATCTCCCGGAAATTGGCGAGCGATTCATCCCTTTCCCGGCAGGACTTCTCCACCCGCAGCAACAGGATGAAGGCCACCGTCAGAAAGGCCGCCAGGGACTGGACCCAGTAACCCCAGGCGGGCATCGCCGCCAGCGGCCGCAGCCCCGCTTCCAGCAGATACTGGGCTCCCCCAAACAGCAGGCAGCCACCGAGTCGCCGCAGCGTGACATAGTTGTAGCGGGTCTGCAGCTTGATGAAATGCAGGCCGATTCCCAGCTGGATCCTGGCCGCGGCCAGCGCCACCGGAACCACGCCGAGCCAGGGGTAGCCGCTGCCATGGGCCACGGCGCTCCAGAGGATCCCGGCGCCCGGGAGCAGCCACAGCAGGCGCCGGCCGGCCTCGGGTCCCCGTTCCAGATCCCAGAGCGCCCGCCAGAAAAAGAATACCGCCAGGGCCAGCAGACTATCGCACAAAATGCCGGCCGCCCCCGGAGCGGGCCCGAAAAGCAGCCCCGCCTCCACCCAGAGACGCCCCAGACTGAGCGACCAGCCGATGGTCCAATCCAAGAAGTACCGTTCCTTCCATCCGCCGAACAAACCGTTGGCCGCCAGCAGCAGCGCGGACAGGCCGGTGACGGTCACCAGCGACGGCAAAAGCCAATCCAGTTGCATCGGTTTCCTCCCCGATCGAACGCGCCAAACCATTCGCCCAGGCATTCGAGAAATTCTTCCCTTTCTTCTCTTCGTCACCCCGGGTCCGATCGCTTAGGGCATTTCGGTGAAAAATCCCTAAAATTTCGCCGGAAAGGAGCCTATATAAGTTGAATTAAATTTCTAATATGCATCATGTCCCTAAAGCCTTCCATGATGGATAAATTAAAGAATTTAATTCAACTTATTACCGCAGTAATAGGATGAAATAAATACCGCTTTATTATTTGCATTCGGCTTTAGGAATGCAAATCTTAGTTTAGGAAATTATTTCATCCTATATATCGCCCTAAAACCGGTCGGTGATGCCAAATTCCCGCCAGCTCTCCGGCGGCAGCTCGACCTTGACCATTTTGCGGGCCTCGCGGCAGAGCGCGTCGACCTCGGCCTGGACCCCCCGGCGCAGTTCGGTCTGTTCCATCCAGCGGGCCTTGCAAGCCTGCTGTTCGCTGTGATACTCCTCCAGCTGCCGGTAGCGGCTCTCCAGCCTGGCAATGAACTCCCGGTCGATCCCCCGCCGCGCCAGCCGCTCGGCGTGGGCCGAGAGTCCCGCCAGCATCAGGCCGGCCCGGTTCAGCTGCTCGGCGATGGAATAGTTCTTGTTCACGTTCTCACCCCCTCGAAGATTTACTCATGGGGCGTCGAGGGCCCCATTGGTTCATCTATAGAATACACCATGTGTTGCTTTTGGACAATTCAATAATTGTCTGTAATAAATACAGTTTTCCTCCCGGCGGGTCCGCGCCGCCCGCGCCTCCCCGGGGGCATGGGTTGCCCGAGGTCCGGCGGAGAGCGCCCCGCTCCGGGAAAGCGCCGCCTCGGACCGGACCCGGCTCGCCCCCGGCCGGGGCATCACCGCCCGGTTCCGGGAACGGAACGCCCCCTGCCCCGCGGGAACCGCCCCGGCGCGGGGCGGCGGCGCCCTCCATTGCGCCATTCTCCCCCGGCCCGCAAGAAAAAGACCCGGGAGTCGAAACTCCCGAGCCTCGGTTCGATGAAATCTTCTCCGGTCCGGCTATTCCCGGACCACCAGCAACACCCCGCCGAGGATCAGCGCCGTGCCGGTCCAGAAGGCGATTCCGACTTGCTCGCCCAGGAAAAGCCAGCCCAGCAAGGTCCCGACCAGCGGCTGGAAGAAAAAATAGAGTCCGGCCCGGCCGGCGTCGACCAGCTGCAGCCCCTTGTTCCAGAAATAAAACGCGCCGGCGGTAGAGACGACGCCCAGATAAAGTACGCCGGCCAGGACCAGCGGCCGGCCGAGCGCCCGGCCCAATTGCAGCGGGTCGGCCTGGAACCCGACCAGCGGCGTCATGACCACGAGCGCCGCCAGAATGGCGTAAGTGGTCACCACCAGGGGCGAATAGCCGGCGGGGACCCGTTTTACCAGCACCGACATGAGCGCCCAGGTCAACGCGGCGATCCCCAGGATCAAACCGCCCAACTGCGCAGCATTCCCCAGGTCGCCCACGCCGACGATCAATACCACGCCCACCGTGGCCATGCCGACCGAAAGGGCTTTTTTGGCGGTGATCGGCTCTTTGAGGATCAACCGGGCGAAGATCACCATAAAGGCGGGGGTCGCCGCGGTGATCACCGCGCCCATCTGGGCCGATGAAAGCCTCGTCCCGGCGAATTGCGCCCAAATCGACAGGAAATAGCCGATGATGCCGATGCCCAGAATCAACGGAATATCCCGGCGCCGGATCCGCCAGGACTGGCGGGCGGCCAGGACGATCCCGCCCAGCGTCAGCAGGGCCACCCCATAACGGAGCCAAACCAGTTCCAGCGGGGGCACGAACGCCAGCACCATTTTGCTGACCACATACATGCCGCCCCAGATGCTGGCGGCCAGGGTCAGGCAGAGCGGACCCAGATATTTTTTTACCATGTTCAATTCCCTCCATCGTCAAAATGTCTGAATGGATGGGCTTCGGACGGAAGGAACAGCTTTCTAAAAAGAGCGGCGCGATCCAACCGTCAGAAGCGGACGGCTGGAATATCGTTCTCAAACCGCGGCTTGAAGTACATCGGCGCTTCCTCCTTTCGTATTCTTGGAAAATTAGAGACATATTGGGTCCATTATACCACAGGGCCGGCCGGGGCCCAACCTTTTCCCGCGGGCGGCTGCCGCGGACGCCGTCCCGGCGGAGACCGCTCCTCCCCGCTTGACGAAATTTGCGAAAATGGCAGCGAAGGCTTTTTTCTGCAATTTTTTGGCCCGATCGGCAAAAAGGCGGGAATAAAGTAATTCATTCCAGTTTCACTTTGCCGGCGCCTTTCATAAGAATATCCTGATCCGGTAAAATGAAGCGCTTTTTGCGCAATTCTCCCGGCGCGCGGCCATAAGGAATGATGGATTCATTGCAAGTTGCATGAAATTCTAAAATTGGCGATTTTTCGATGCCGGCGCCGGCGTCTGCGGGGTGAGCGTCATGAAGAGAGTACTGGTGACCGGCTCGCAAGGCTTCATGGGACGGCATCTCGTTCAGCGTTTGCAGGGGCGCGGGGACCTGACGGTCCTGGAGTTTGAACGGACCGACTCCCCGGCCGCCCTGGGGGAAATGGCCCGCCGGGCCGATCTGGTCTACCATTTGGCCGGAGTCAACCGTCCGCTGGACGAAGGGGACTTCGACCGGGTCAACCGGGGGCTGACGCTCGCGCTGATCCGCGCCGTCGAGGCGGCCCCCCGGAGGATTCCCATCGTCTTCAGCTCGTCGATCCAGGCGGTATTGAAGAATCCTTACGGCATCAGCAAAAGGCGGGCGGAACGGGCGCTGATCCGCTACGGACTCCGCCACCGGGTCCCGGTCTATCTCTTCCGCTTGCCCAACACCTTCGGCGGCGGGGCCAGGCCCGACTACAACTCGGTGGTGGCCACCTTCTGTTACCGGATCGCCCACGATCAGCCGATCCGGATCGACGACCCCCACCGGACGCTGCGGCTGGTCTATATCGACGATGTCGTCGCCGCCTTCGAAAAGCTCGTGGACGGGCCGCCCGCCGCCGGGAACCGTTTTTATTATGCGGTCGACCCCGTCTTCGCCATCGGCCTGGCCGAGCTGGCGGAGCTGCTCCGCCAGTTCAAAAACTCCCTCCCGGAGCTCACGGACCCATCCCGCCCGGCCGACGCCCTCCGCCGGCATCTGGCCGAGACCTACCGTTATTATCAGAGCCTGCCCTGAGGGGTTCCCTTCGCCTCACCGACTCGCCCCCTGAGCTTCGCTTGCTATCAGGCGATTCGGGAGATTTTGGTTCACATGGAAAACCCCTTTCGTATGCCAACTCGACGCAGCCCCTCATCCCCGGTCCTTCTCCCGGCCGCCGGGAGAAGGGTGTCGAAGCCCGTTCTCCTTGCCAATCCGTTCCCAAAACCCTCTACCGGCCCTTGACGGGAGAGGGTCGGCGCACGCTTTTTTGCGCCGGGGTGAGGGCTGCATCGAACGGCAAAAGTTGAAGCCGACTCGACGCAGCCCCTCATCCCCGGCCCTTCTCCCGGCCGCCGGGAGAAGGGTGTCGAAGCCCGTTATCCTCGCCAATCCGTTTCCCAAACCCTCTACCGGCCCTTGACGGGAGAGGGTCGGCGCGCGCTTTTTCGCGCCGGGGTGAGGGCTGCATCGAACCGGAAACTTTAAAGGCAGTCAGTTATTCCCTTTTCGTCATGCCAACTCGACGCAGCCCCTCATCCCCGGCCCTCCCGGCCGCCGGGAGAAGGGTGTCAAAGCCCGTTATTCTCGCCAATCCGTTCCCCAAACCCTCTACCGGCCCTTGACGGGAGAGGGTCGGCGCACGCTTTTTCGCGCCGGGGTGAGGGCTGCCGGGGTGAGGGCTGCATCGTTTTTTTTGCCCCAACGAAATCCTCGGGCCCGAAAATCTATCCCATAAAATGGGTTGACAACTCCTTCCCTTAGAATTATAATCCGATCAAAGGAGTTGATTCCGAATTTTAGACGATATTGATTTAAAAATACTGAATATTATTCAGGAAGATGCCCGGATCAGCAATGTGGAAATCGCCCGGCGGGTCGGCATGGCGGCCTCGGCCACGCTGGAGCGCCTCCGCAAGCTGGAAGAGAGCGGCATCATCCGGCAATACGAGGCCCGTTTGCAACCGCAGGCGCTCGGCTTCGGGTTGCTGGCCTTCATTTTCGTGCGGATCGAGGGTCCGGGAGCAGCGCTGGCCACCGGCGAGCGGCTGGCCGCCATCCCGGAGGTACAGGAGGTGCACCATATCGCCGGGGAGGATTGCTTCCTGGTGAAGGTGCGGACGGAGAGCACCGCAAAATTGGGGGAGATCCTGCGGGAGAAGTTCGGCGGCATTGCCGCGATCCGGTCCACCCGGACCGCCATCGCCTTTACCACCCTGAAGGAGACGAACCACTTGCCGTTGCCGGACGGGGAGGCTCAGCGGTAATCTTATCGCTATCGGTCAGCTTTTTGAAAGCGTTGTGATAAACCCTGTCCGAAGGCCAGGATGAACACAAAAGCTCAGAAAAGCAACGCAGAGACTTCCGGCTTTTTTAGCCGGTTTATTACAGCTTTTTTTGAAAGGGGTCGATTCTGATGTTGGAAAAGGTCAATCTGGCGGAAAAACTGCGGCGGGTGGATGATCACTGGCACGCGCGGCTGGTGGGCGAGGTCAATGACTTTCAGGTCAAGATCGTCAAACTGCTGGGCGATTTCGTCTGGCACCGCCACGAGGCCGAGGACGAAATGTTCCTGGTGGTCAAGGGAGAGCTCACCATCCAATTGCGCGACGGAGACGTCCGGCTCGCCGCCGGGGAGTTTTTGGTCGTTCCCAAAGGCGTGGAACACAGGCCCAGCGCCGCCGCGGAAGTCGAGGTCCTGCTGTTCGAGTCCAAGACCACCGTCAATACGGGCAACGTCACCAACGAACGGACCCGGACGGCGGTGGACCGCATTTGATCAGCCGGCCGGCAGCTTGGACAGCTGCGCCAGGCAGCGCTGTACTTGCTCCAGGCCCGGCAGCGCGGGGATCGCCCCTTTTTGGGTGGTGGTGAGCGCCCCGGCGGCATTGGCGAAATCGATCATCCGCTCCAGCTCGCCCCGGTCCAGCTGCTCCAGATCCGCGGCATTCCTGCCGCTGAGGTGGTACAGGATGGCTCCCAGGAAAGCGTCGCCGGCTCCGGTGGTATCCACCACCGGCACCGCATAGGTCGGCAATCTCCCGGTCCCAAAAGGCGCGCGGTAGAAACAGCCCTGGGGGCCCAAGGTGACGAAGGCCAGCCGGACGCCGTACTCCATCAGGGCGGCCGAGCCGAGCTCGAGATCGGCCGTACCGGTCAGCAGCTCCAGTTCGGATTCGGAGACCTTGACCAGATCGGCGTATTCCAGCCCCAGGCGCATGGTCGCTTGGGCCTGAGCCGGGTCCGGCCAGAGCAGGGGACGGTAATTGGGGTCGTAGGAGATCAGTTTCCCCTGGGCCTTGGCGAACTTGACAGCCGCCAGGGTGGCGCCCCGGGCCGGCTCGCCGGTCATGGAGATGGAGCCGAAATGGAAGACGTCCGCCGCGCGGATCAAGTCGTACTCGATATCCCCCTCGCTGAACATCAAGTCGGCCCCGGGATCGCGGTAGAAGCTGAATTGGCGGTCGCCGGACTCATTCAGGTGGACGAAGGCCAGGGTGGTATGGGCCGCCCCGGTCAGCTTGAACCCGGTCACGTCGATCCCCTGTCTGCGCAGGACTTCGCGGAGATAGGTCCCGAATTGGTCGCGGCCCGCCATTCCCAGGAAGGCGGTGCGCTTGCCCAACTTGGCCAGGGCCGCCAGGACGTTGGCCGGAGCCCCGCCGGGATTCTCCTCCAGCAGCCGCTGGCCCGCAGCCGACCGGCCGGCCGGGGTAAAATCGATCAAAATCTCGCCCAATGCCGCTACATCCAACATCTCCCACGCTCCTTCAATAAATCAGCCGGGGCGACTGACGAGCAATCCCACCCCGGCTGTACTGATTTCCAATCCTTAACCTTCCGGCCGCGGTCACGGAAGCCGCACCCCGCAGCCGTCAGGCCGAAAACTTGAAGATGGTCAAATGCCGGTAGGTTTCGCCCGGGTTCAGAACCGTGCTCGGGAAGGCCGGCTGGTTGGGCGAGTCCGGGAAGTGCTGGGTCTCCAGGCAAAAACCGCTATGCTCGCCATAGGCCGCGCCCGCCTTGCCCTTCAAGCTCCCGTCGAGGAAGTTGGCGGAATAAAACTGCATGCCCGGTTCGGTGGTGAAGACCTCCAGCACCCGGCCGCTGTGAGGCTCCCGGACCCGGGCGGCCAGGGACGGCTCCCGGCCGTCTTTGTTCAACACATAGTTGTGGTCGTAGCCGCCGGGAACCCGGGCGATCGCGGCGCCGATGGCTCCGGGCGTCCGGAAATCCAGCGCCGTCCCAGCCACCGGCTGCAATTCCCCGGTGGGGATCAGATCCGGTCCCACCGCGGTGACCCGGTCGGCATCGATCATCATCTCATGCTCCAGAATGGTGCCGGAACCTTCCCCGGCCAAATTAAAGTAGCTATGCTGGGTCAGATTGACGACCGTCGGCCGGTCCGTGGTCGCCTCATAGTGGACGCTCAGTTCGTTCTGCCCGTTCAAATGGTAGGTGACCGTGGTGGCCAGGTTGCCGGGGTAGCCCTCCTCGCCGTCGGGCGACAGGTAGGTCAGCTTCACGCCGACTTCCCGCTCATCCCGGATGGGCTCGGCCTCCCACAACTTCTTGTCGAAGCCGGCCAGTCCGCCGTGGAGGTGGTTGGCGCCGTCGTTGGCCGCCAGCCGGTACTCGCGGCCGTTCAAGGTGAAGCGGGCCCCCGCGATGCGGTTGCCGTACCGTCCCACCAGCGCGCCGAAGAACGGATGTCCGGCCAGATACTCGGGGAGCGTGTTAAAGCCCAGCACCACATCGGCGAGGCGGCCGGCGCGGTCGGGCACGCGCAAGGATGTAATAATCCCGCCGTAGGTGATAATCTGGACCGTCATATTGCAATCGTTGCGGAGCGTGAAACATTCTACCGCTTTGCCGTCGGCCGTGGTGCCGAACGGCTCTCTGCTAAGAAACATGGCTGAAACCCCTTTCGACGCGATCCGGCCGCAATCATCCCGAGCCGCCCGCTTTGAATCATTGCAACCTATCGTGATCAGCAAAGTTACGATTCCTATAATTTATTGTAAATTTAAATATTTCCAAAATCAAGGCTTAATTCATGCCCCGGCAATATTCCGCTCCGCCGCTATAGGCTAACGAATGAAATAGCGTTCATTTTATGCACAATATTTTAAGGTAATCTTATGAACTTAAAGGTAGCCAGGATTTACACCTTTGTTTTCGGATCGGATTAGAATCGATGGCGTTCGATCCTTGCCATTCTATTGTCTAAAAACCTGACCTCTCCCCCTATCCCCTCCCCGGCGGTATTTCATCCGTGAACCGCCGGACTCTATCCTTCCTGGACATGGTCCGGCGAAGTTATTGCTGATGGTAAACTCGACGGGGAGGGGTGGATCGCCACAAATTATTGCCTATTTTGGGGATTTCTCTTTGGCCTAATTTTCCGTAGTTGATTCGCGTAAAGACTTACCTCTTCGGACATTGGCCCTCATTTCAAGCGATTGACCCCTCCCCGCCGATACGCCGTCAGAATTTGCTTCGCCGGGGAGGGGACCGGGGAGAGGTCGCTTTTGGACTTTCTTCTTCGTTCCATTGAACTCCACGTTCTTTTTGGTTCCGGCTTCGCCGGGATAGGTTGAATCATTTCTTTACTAAAATAACTTATTTAGGTTTGCTTCTCCCGCACCATATCCTTGATCTTCATCAGGCGGGTCAAATTGCCGCGCTCATTCTCATCCAGCTTCATGGTGATCCGTTTGATCGCCTCCTCCAGTTGGGGGATCATCACATATTCGAGCGCGTTGACCCGGCGCCGGGTGCGTTCGATCTCCGCCGCCAGGAGTTCCACGGTCTTCTCGACCTCGGCCAGTTGAATCAGTTCCTTCAGGCTGCGGGAGAGATCGCGGATGGCCTGGTCCAGTTCGCCGGAGGTCTGCGCGAAACCATAGGGATAGATTCCGCCCCGGTATTCCGGTTCTTTCAGGGTGAAGGCCGGCACCTCGATGCCCATCACCGTTTTGGTGGCGGCGCTGATCTCCGCCTTCACCTTCGGCCGGGCGATGGCCCCTTCCAGGGAATCCCGGGACATCACCGCCCGGGCCATCATGAAACCCTGCAACGCCTCGGCCAGCACCGCTTCCACGGCCTGGCGGAGCCGGCGTTCTTCCTCGACCAGCTTCATGAAGTTCTTCATCAGCTCGTCGAATTTATCTTTGAGCAGCTTATGACCGCGAACGGCAACTTTTAACCGTTTCTTGAGCCGTAAAAGTTCCATCCGGGTCGGGTTGACCCGTATCTCCATGCTCTATCCTCCGTTTGGGGCGGCCGCGCCCCGCCTTCAGGCCTCCGCCGGGGCGGGCAGGTACTTGTCGAGATACTCGTCGCGGATCCGCTTCAATTCGCCGCGGGGAATCATGCTCAGGAGCCGCCAGCCGGTATCCAGCGTCGCGACGATGGACCGGTCTTCATCCTCGCCCTGGCTGACGTAGCTCCGCTCGAAGGCGTCGGCGAACCGCGCGAACTTCTTATCCAGATCGGACAGCGCCGCTTCGCCCAGGATCACCGCCAGATCCTTGGCCTCTTTGCCCCGGGCGTAGGCGGCGAACAGCTGGTTCATGGTATCGGCGTGATCCTCGCGGGTCTTTTCCTTGCCGATGCCCTTATCCTTCAAGCGCGACAGCGAAGGCAGGACGTCGATGGGCGGGAAGACCCCTTTGCGGTAGAGTTCCCGGCTCAAAATAATCTGGCCTTCGGTGATATAACCGGTCAGGTCGGGAATGGGATGGGTCTTGTCATCCTCCGGCATCGACAGGATCGGCAGCTGGGTGATGGAGCCCTGGCGGCCCTTGATCCGGCCGGCCCGCTCGTAGATGGTGGCCAGGTCGGTGTAGAGGTACCCCGGATAGCCGCGGCGGCCGGGCACCTCTTTGCGGGCCGCCGAGATCTCCCGCAGCGCCTCGGCGTAATTGGTCATATCGGTCAAGATGACCAGCACGTGCATCTCCAGGTCGAACGCCAGGTACTCGGCGGCGGTCAGCGCCATGCGCGGCGTGGAGATCCGTTCGATGGCCGGGTCGTTGGCGAGATTCATGAAGAGCACCGCCCGTTCGATGGCGCCGGTTTTCCGGAAATCGGCGATGAAGTAGTCCGCCTCCTCAAAGGTGATGCCCATGGCGGCGAAGACCACCGCGAATTTCTGCTCGCCCCCCAGCACCTTGGCCTGGCGGGCGATCTGCGCCGCCAGCTGCGAGTGGGGCAAGCCCGAGGCCGAAAAGATCGGCAGCTTCTGCCCGCGGACCAGCGTATTCAGGCCGTCAATCGCCGAGATCCCGGTCTGAATGAATTCCGACGGATAATCGCGGGCATAGGGATTGATCGGCGCGCCGTTAATGTCCATGCTGCGCTCGGGGATGATCGCTGGTCCCTTGTCGCGGGGCCGCCCCATGCCGTCGAAGACCCGGCCCAGAATGTCCGGGGCCACGCCCAGCTCCAGGCTCTTGCCGAGGAAGCGGATCTTGCTCTGGCGCAGATTCATGCCCGAGGACCCCTCGAACAGCTGGACCAGGGCCTTATCGCCGTCCGCCTCCAGCACCCGGCCGCGCCGGGTTTCGCCGTCGCCGGAATGAATCTCCACCAGCTCGCCGAATTTAATCCCCGCCACCTGTTCCACCAGCATTAACGGGCCCACTAATTCTCTGGCGGTCTGATACTCCTTGAACATCGTTTACCCCTCCACCCCGGCGGACATTTTCGCCTCAAGCCCCTCGATCAGCGCGTCGATCCGGCCGAGATCGGCTTCGGGCAGATACTTGGCGCGGGCGATCTGCTCCCGGACCGGGTCATTCAGAATCTTTTTGATGGAAACGCCCGCCCCCAGCTGCTCCCGGGCGCTGCGGTCAAAGAGCAGGATCGACTTGAGCATCCGGTGCTGTTTGGCCAAGGACGTATAGGTGTCGATATCGTGAAAGGCGTTTTGGTGCAGGTAATCCTCGCGGATCGACCGGGCGGTCTCCATCGTCAGCTGGTCCTTGGGCGAGAGGGCGTCCACGCCCACCAGCCGGACGATCTCATCCAGTTCCGCCTCCTCCTGCAAGATCCGCATGGCCTCGACCCGCAGGCGGTTGAATTCGGGCGCTACCGCCCGGTCGAAGTATTCGGCCAAGCGCTCGGTATACAGCGAATAGCTGGTCAGCCAGTTGATCGCCGGAAAATGCCTGCGGTAGGCCAGCGCGGCGTCCAAGCCCCAGAAGACCTTGACAATGCGCAGGGTCGCCTGGGACACCGGCTCGGAGATGTCGCCGCCCGGCGGCGAAACCGCCCCCACCGCGGTCAGGGTCCCTTCCCGGCCGTCGCCGCCCAGGCAGATCACCCGGCCGGCCCGCTCATAAAAGTCGGCCAGCCGCGAACCCAGGTATGCCGGATACCCTTCCTCCCCGGGCATCTCCTCCAGCCGGCCGGAGATCTCCCGCAGCGCCTCCGCCCAGCGGGAGGTGGAGTCGGCCATGATCGCCACCGAATAGCCCATATCCCGGAAGTATTCGGCAATGGTGATCCCGGTATAGATGGAAGCCTCCCGGGCCGCCACCGGCATATCCGAGGTATTGGCGATCAGCACCGTCCGTTTGATCAAGACTTCGCCGGTGCGCGTGTCGTGCAGCTCCGGGAATTCCATCAGCACGTCGGTCATTTCATTGCCGCGCTCGCCGCAGCCCACATAGACGATGATCTCGGCGTCGGCCCATTTGGCCAGCTGGTGCTGGACGATGGTCTTGCCGCTGCCGAACGGCCCGGGGATGCTGGCGGTGCCGCCTTTGGCCACCGGGAAGAACGTGTCGATCACCCGCTGGCCGGTGGCCATCAGCTCGGTCGGGGCCAGCTTCTCCCGGTAGGGACGGCCCCGCCGCACCGGCCATTTCTGCAGCATCTTGACCTCGACGACGCCGGTCGCCGTCGCCACCCGGGCCACGGTCTCATCCAGCGTAAAGGCGCCGGACCGGATCTCCGCCAGTCTGCCGGAGACTCCGGGCGGGATCATGATCTTGTGGGAGACCACCACCGTTTCCTGGACCGTGCCGATGATATCGCCCGGCTGGACCATGCTCCCTGGCGCAGCCGTGGCGACGAACTCCCATTTCCGGTCGTGGTCCAGCGGCGCCACTTCCACGCCGCGGGTGATGCGATCGCCCACTTTTTGCACCAGTTGATCGAGGGGACGCTGAATCCCGTCGTAGATCGCTTCGATCAATCCCGGCCCCAGCTCCACGCTGAGCGGAGCGCCGGTCAAATAGACCGGTTCGCCGGGGCCCAAGCCGGTGGTCTCCTCATACACCTGGATCCAGGCGCGGTCGCCCCGCAGCTCGATGATCTCTCCGATCAGCCTTTTTTCGCTGACCCGGACCACCTCATACATCCTGGCCTCCGTCAGGCCTTCGGCCACCACCAGCGGTCCGGAAACTTTAATGATCTTGCCCTCTCTCATCTACTCAACCTCTTTTCCCGACAGGATATCCGCGCCGACCGCCCGTTCGATGATCCGGCGGATTCGCTGCATGGCATAGCCCTGATCGCCCTGGCTGCCCGGAATATAGACCACGCTCGGCAAAGGCGCGCCCGCGTGCTCGATCAGCGTCTTTTCCACCCGCTCGGCCAGGGACTCCGCCACGAAGATGATCGCATATTCATTCTCCTCCATCAGCTTCTCCAGCAGGGCGGCGGGATCGTCCCGTTCGCCGACGGGAAAGGTCTCGATCCCCAGCGCTTTGAAGCCCAGGATCCGGTCCTCCTCGCCCATCGCGGCGATCTTATGTGTAAGCACGTCGCAAACGCTCCTTTATTTTGGAGTTGGGCACCCGGTTGCTTTGGCCCGTCAGAATGATCCGCAACGAACGGACCTCGGTCTCTTTGGCCAGCCAATAGCCGACCAAGGGCTCGATGCCGAGCGCGATATATTTGGCGCGGCCGATCAGTTCGGTCAGATAATTGTCGGACTCCCGCTCCAGGACGCTTAGCGAGGTCAGGAGGAGCGGTCCCGCGCCGGCCAGCCGGGAATAGCGGCTCCGGTTCAACAGGGCCAGCAGCTGATCGTCGTTTTGATTCCCGAACGCTTGAAAATCGGCCGGCTGCCAATGGCCGCCCTCCAGGAAGAAGCGCTGAAAGTCGGCGAAGCCCAGGCCGATGAAGCGCAACCTCAGCCAGATGCGCAGGTTGGTCAGATCGACGGCCGCGCTCCACCACTCGCGCAGCAGGTCGGACCGGCCCCGGCCCAGGATCTGATGGCCGGCCGCGAACCAGGCCCGGTCCAGGATCCGGTCGATCTCCTGCACGTCCCCGCTGGCCTGGTAGAGCCGGCGCGCTTCCCGCACCGCCCCGGCATAGGGTTCCGGGAGCTCCGGCTCGGCCGCTTCCATCCGCTCCAGCAGCCACTCCGGCGGCCAGACCCCCAGCCGCGACAGCCGCGCCGCTCCGAGCCGGGCCTCCTTCAGGATACGCTTCAGATTTTCGACATCGTAGCGCTGCATCAGCAGCCGGATCTCCGGAGCGTCCTGGCTCAGCTGCAATACCAGGCGGAACACCCGTTGCAGCTCGGCGTCGAGCGCCGTCTCAAATTGCAGCGCTTCCTGGAGATGGGCCAGGGCCGGAGCATACTCCGTCTCTCCCAATAGCGCCACCGCTTCGGCCAGGTTCGGGGCATCAGCCATCCGGTCCAGCTGCGCGTCGCTGATTAACTTGGTCTCGAGCGCCCGAATCCGGGCCACCGCATAAGCAAAATCCCGTTCCCGCATCCGTTTCTCATCCTTTCAGGCCCGGTCTCGAATCTCGTCGGGTCACGGCCGTTCCTTCGGGAAGAGCGCCACGGCGATCTGCGGCACCAGCTCTTCCTCGGCCGCTTCCAGCAACGCCTGATAGGATCCGTCGACCGTGTATCCTGGACCGCTCAGCACAAAGCCGCCCTCGCCCTCCGGCGGTTCGGGGGCCAGATTCAAACGGGAGGGACTCCCGGAAGCGGCAATGCGTTCGTTGGCCTTCTGGACGATGGCCTGCCATTCGGCGGCCGCTCCCGCGCCCCGGACCGTGCCGCCGCCGTGCCTCCCGGCATCCGCCAGCTTTTGGGCGAAAAATTCGATGCGCCGTTCGGCGGGCAGCTTGGCCAGGGCCTCCCGGGCTCCGGCCAAGGCCCGCTGGATCAGCTGGTGCTTGGCGGTAAGGACCCGCTTGCGCAACTCGAGCTCCGCCGCGATCTTGGCGCGCCGCTCGATCTCCTCGGCCTTGCGGCGGTAGGTCGCGGCGGCGGCGGCGCGGCGTTCCCCGGCCCGCTGCTCGGCTTCGTCCCGGATCCGGGCCGCCTCGCGTTCCGCCTCCCCGGCGATCTCCGCCGCCTCCTGCCGGGCCTTGGCGAGAATGGCGCCGGTCAGCGCTTGAATATCATTCATCGACGGGCGCTCCTTTACCGAATGTTATTCACCAGGAAGAACGAGATGACAAAGGCCAGAATGGCGTAGGTCTCGACCATGCCGGCGTAGATGATTCCCTTGGTCGATTCTTCCGGCCGTTTCGCCAGGATTCCCATGCTGGCCACCACCACCCGGCCCTGCCAGATGCCGGAGAGCCAGCCGACGATGCCGATGGGGAAACCGGCGATCAGGTATTGCAGCCCCTGCAGCACTGTCAACTGCTCCGCCCCGGACAGCTTGGTGAACATCAGCATGCCGATGACAAAACCGTAAATCCCCTGGGTGCCCGGGAGGGCCGCCAGGATCACCGACTTGCCGAATTTCCCGGGATCCTCGGTGACCACTCCCGAAGCCGCCTGGCCCGCCAGGCCCACTCCAAAAGCGGAGCCGTAGCCCGCGAATAACACCGCCACCGCCACTCCGGCATAGGCCAAGAAAATGCCCCAATTCTGTTCCATTACGATGAAGCCTCCCTTTCGTCAATTACGAACGTATATTTCCGCTCGGCCTTGAGCGGCGCGAACGGCCGGCCGCCGCCCTGGTAAAACTTGCCGAAGAACTCCAAATACTGCAGCCGGCTGGAATGGACGTAGGCGCCCAGCACGCTGAGGGCCAGATTCAGCGCGTGGCCGAAGCAGAAGATGGCCGCGCCCAGGATCCAGCCGGCCACCGGAATGCTTTGTACGACCATCCAGGCCAGCTGGTTCATGATGCCGCCCATCACCCCGCCGGAGAGCCCCAGCGCCATCAGGCGCGAATACGAGAGCACGTCGCTGAAAAAGCCGATACCGCCGTAAAAAGTGAAGAAGCTGCCGGGGATCGCCAGCAGTTTGGCGACGATCCCTTTTTTGGAGCGGACATTCCCGATCACCAGGCCCAGGGCGGAGACCAGCAGGAGGTAGTTGAAGAGCGTCCCCTGGCCGGCCAGCCCCAGGGCGTCTTTGCCCAGGACCAGCACCACGCTGGTCAAAAAGAGCAGCCAGAACCCTTGATTCAACAGGGCGTCCACCCAGCGGCCGGCCCGGATATCCTCCCAGGCGCTGAGGATCACCCCCAGATACAGCTGGATGAGGCCCAGCGCCAGGGCGATGATGAGCAACAGGATCGGATTCTCCAGCGGATTGAAGATGCCGAAGCGGACCGGCAGGCTCAGCACGCTCCCGGTCAGCAGGCCGACCAGCACCGCTCCCAGCCCGCTGAGGAGGAACATCCAGGAGAGTTTCCTCCCCACCGGCCCCAGTTTCAACTTGAGCAAGAGGCCGGCGCAGATCAGCGAGAGGATCAGCCCGTACCCGGCGTCCCCCAGGGCGATTCCGAAAAAGATGAAGAAGAACGGGGCGATCACCGGCGACGGGTCGAGCTCGCCGGCCCGCGGCAGGCTGAAGCTCTGCACCAAATATTCGAAAGGCGCCAGCGCCGGCCGGTTGGCCAGCCGGATCGGCGGCTCCTCGCCCGGTTCGGGATCCACCGTCTGGCAGGCGTAACGGATCTGGTTCCGGTCCAGCTCGGCCTGGAGCTGTTCCAGCCGGTCGGCCGGGATCCAGCCGGTCAGGGCGGCGCTCCGTTCCGAATACAGGTGCTGCCGGGTCGTCTCCAGCCGGGCCTTCTCGCTGAGGCCGGCGTCGTAAAAGACCTGCAATACCTGTCGTTCCTCGTGGAGGCCGCGCGCCCGCTCCCGCAGGCGTTGCGCCGCGGCGTCGAGCCGCTCCCTTTGGGCCTCCAGCTCCGCCAGCCTGGCGGCGACGGTGGTCTCGTAGGCGGGCAGCGTCACCAGGTGGATGTCGTGCTTGGCGAAGAATGCCTGGACCTGGCCGGAATGCTCCCGCTCGGCCAGTAGCGCGAAGAGAACGCCCCGCTGATCCGCGGCCACGATCTCGCCATAATAATCCAATTCCAGCTCGTCGAGGCAATCCGGCGACGGAGCCTCGGCGGCGGCCAGGAATACCTGGACCCGTCCGGTCCCCTGCAGGGCCCGGCCGTCCAGATCCCAGCCGCGCCAGGGGGCCAGCTGGTCATGGACGGTCTGAACCTGGTGCCGCTCGGCCTGGAGCCGCGCCAATTCCGCCTCGATTTGCCGCAATTCGTCCAATACCCGGTCCGCCCGCTCCGGCTGGGACAACAGCCGCTGCTGGGCGGAGGGCGTCAGGTAAGTCTTGACCCCGGCAAACTGCTCCACCAGGCTTGGCCGCACCGGCGCCACCTGATCCAGGAAGGCCAGGGCCCGCCCCAGCTCCCCCAGTCGCCGGTCCGTCCGGTCGATCCGGCGTTGCAGATCGGCCACCAATCCGGCCAGCGCCGCTTCGTTTTGGGAGGCATCGGCCGGGAATGGCGCCAGCTCCATGATCTCCAGTTCCTGCAGGAGGCCGGTGAGCCGGTCCAGATCTTCGCGCAACGTAAACAGTTGCACCTTGTGCATGGGAGTGACGCTCATGCTTCAGCTCACAACCTTTTCGACGATCATGGTGACGGCCCCGGCCAGATTCCGTTCGCCCGCCGCCGTCAGGCCGGCGGCCTGCCGCTCGGCCTCCTCCAGCTGTCCGCGGCGGTATTCCGCCATGCGCCGCTCGGCCGCGGCGACCGCGGCTTCACCGGCGGCGATCGCCTCCGCCTCGGCTTGCTGGACCCGTTGGGCCGCTTCCTCCCGGGCCCGTTTCAAAAGCTCGGAGCGGTGCTGCCGGGCTTCCTCCAGAATCCGGTCGGCCTCCGCTTCCGACTGCTGAATCATTTGCCAGGCTTCTTTGGCCATTCGCTTCACTCCAATCCGTATCCGTCCACAGATAATGGAAGTATATACTAATCGAGATCCCTTTATCCCCTCGAACTAAAGTGCGGCTCCTGTCCTATCGAGGGGCAGGTTAATATCTTTTTTACAAGTTCCAGATGAGAGATAGCGGCCAAGTCTCCCCGCGGGAGGACCGGCCTGAAGTGTTTTTTGAGGAAAAACAGCAGTTGATTCCGAAAAGGCAACCTTCTCAACGACTAGCGCCGCAAAGCTTGAACGACTTCCATTGAACCATGCGACCACGGTAAAATCTCAATAAAGTGCTCACTCAGGATGTCTTCGAAACAGGATATTTGTTCTTATTGTAGCAAAATGATCAGGGCCGGCACAAGGAATTCTTTTCCTTCCTCCTTCCAGGCCATGGAAAGCTCCAGCAAAAGCGGTGAAAAATTTTTAATCGGCGTCCCCCGCCGCCGCAGTTGCTTCCGTGACTCCCGATCAATCTTTTGTGAATCAAGATCGATCTTCTATGAATCATGATCGATCTGGAATCATTGGCGATCGATCATTTGTGAACCAAGATCCTACGGCAGTCGCCGCCGCAGTTGCTTCTGTGACTCCAGATCGATCTTCTGCGAATCAAGATCGATCTGGAATCATTGCCGATCGATCATTTGTGAATCAAGATCCTACGGGGGCCACCGCCACAGTTACTTCCGTGACTCCAGATCGATCTTCTGTGAATCAAGATCGATCCGGAATCATTGCCGATCGATCATTTGTGAACCAAGATCCCGCGGCAATCGCCGCCGCAGTTGCTTCCGTTCTTGGCGCAGGACATTTCAATTCATCCCCCTTAATATTCGACCCCACAAAATCCGGCACGAAGCCGGATGCGCGGAATGGATACAGGGACGTATCACCTGACGTCGCCGTCGAAGCATCCGTAAGCAACGCCGCCAGGGACGGCAATTCCCCAGAAAAGGGACCCGCGACTCGGAGGAGCGGGATGGGGGGTCAAGGGGGCACTCGCCCCTTGCGGCGGGGGTACCGGCCTAGGGAGTTTGCCGCCAAACCCCCTGGCCGACCTTGGCACAGGATGTAAGCTGGATAGACGGTTTTTCTCAACTACCAAAGCTAATGACTCGTCCTCTAAAGGAATTTCACTGCATCCCCCTCAATATCGACTCTACCCATCCGGCACAACGCCGGCCGTGCTGCGGCAAGAACGGCGTCCCGGCCCGGCGCCGGGGAGCGCCGCTTGGTAAAAGTCCTGTTTCATTTCGAAAAAACCGTTGACAGCGGCGGGAGCGGCGCATATAATAAAGCCATAATATATGAATGATTGTTCGTATGTTCAATAAATCATATTCATGGAGGTACCCATGTCCGAGCCCAACGAAGAACTGAACCAGTGTTGCAACGTCATCCACCTGGATATCGTCAACCGGATCAAGGAGAAGACGCCCCCGGAGGAGAGCCTGTACGATCTGGCGGAACTCTTCAAGGTCTTTGGCGATTCCACCCGGATCAAGATCCTCTGGGCCCTGGCCGAGATGGAGCTGTGCGTCTGCGACATCGCTTTCCTGCTGAATATGACCCAATCGGCCATCTCCCACCAATTGCGCATTCTCAAACAGGCCCGGCTGGTCAATTACAGGAAAGACGGCAAAAACGTCTATTACTCGCTCGACGATGAGCATGTCAAACAGATCTTCAACCTCGGCCTGATTCATATCAACGAACCCTGACCATTCAACGAGAAAGGATGATGTAACATGACCACCAACAGGGAAGAAGAAGTCCTGCAGGAATGCAGCCATTGTTCCCATTGCGCCCATTGCGCGGAGATCGTGGAAGGTGCCGGGGAACCTGCGGACGATCACGGTCCCGACCGCCGGGAGCTGATTCAGTACGGCGCGGCGGTGCTCCTCTTCGTCGTGGCGCTGCTGGGCAAGTTTTCATTCGGGGTGGAGTTCGGCCTGTATTCCGTCAGTTATCTCCTGATCGGCGGCACGGTGCTGTGGGAGGCGGTCCGGAATATCCGGCGCGGCCGGATCTTTGACGAGAACTTTTTGATGAGCCTGGCCACCCTCGGCGCCTTCGCCCTCGGCGAATTCCCCGAGGGCGTGGCGGTGATGCTCTTTTACCGGATCGGCGAGTTCTTTCAGGAACTGGCCGTGAAGCGCTCGCGGCGCTCCATCGCCGCCCTGATGGATATCCGGCCCGATTTCGCCAATCTGAAGACCGACGCCGGGATCGAGCGGGTGGCGCCCGAGGCGGTGGCGGTCGGCGCCACCATCGTCATCCGGCCCGGCGAGAAAGTGCCGCTGGACGGCACGGTCATCGACGGCGCCTCCACCCTGGACACCTCGGCCCTGACCGGCGAGGCGGTGCCGCGGGAGGTGGCGGCCGGCGGCGCGGTGCTGTCCGGTTCCATCAATCAAACCGGCCTGTTAACGGTGGAGGTGGCCAAGAGTTTCGGCCAGTCCACGGTGGCCCGGATTCTGGATCTGGTCCAGAACGCCGGCGCCAAGAAGGCGCCGACCGAAAACTTCATCACCAAGTTCGCCCGGTATTACACGCCTGCGGTGGTGCTGGCCGCCGTCATCCTGGCCCTGGTTCCGCCCTTGATCCTGCCGGGGGCCGGTTTTGCGGCCTGGATCAACCGGGCCCTGGTCTTCCTGGTCGTCTCCTGCCCCTGCGCGCTGGTGCTCTCCATCCCGTTGAGCTTTTTCGGCGGGATCGGCGCGGCCTCGCGCAACGGCATCCTGATCAAAGGCGGCAATTACCTGGAGGCGCTGAACCGGGTGGACACGGTGGTCTTTGACAAGACCGGCACGCTGACCCAAGGGGTCTTCCAGGTGGTGCGCCTGGAGCCGAGCGAACCCTTCGGCGAGGCGGAGCTGCTGGAACACGCCGCCTACGCCGAGAGCTTCTCCAGCCACCCGATCGCGCTGTCGATCCGCCAGGCCTACGGCCGGGAGATCGATCCGGAAGCAGTCTCCGACTATCGCGAGATCTCCGGCCACGGCATCCGGGTGCGGCGGGACGGCCGGACCATTCTGGCGGGCAACAGCCGCTTACTGGAAAGAGAAGCCATTTCCTGTCCGGGGGTGGAGGCCCAGGGAACCGTAGTGCACGTGGCGGTAGACGGCCGCTACGCCGGGTGGATCCTGATCGCCGACGCCGTCAAGGAGGACAGTTCCGGAGCGATCGCCGCGCTGAAGGCGGCCGGCGTCCGGAAACTGGCGATGCTGACCGGCGACAGCCGGGCGGTGGCCGAAACGGTCGGCCGGTCGCTGGGGCTGGATGAAGTCCACGCCGAACTGCTGCCCGATCAAAAGGTGGCCCGGCTGGAAGCGCTGGAGCGGCAGAAGTCCGGCAAGGGGACGCTCGTCTTCGTCGGCGACGGCATCAATGACGCGCCGGTGCTGGCCCGGGCCGATGTCGGCGTGGCCATGGGCGGGCTGGGATCGGACGCGGCCATCGAAGCCGCCGACGTGGTGCTGATGACCGACGAGCCTTCCAAGCTGGCCACGGCGATCCGTATCGCCAAACGGACCCGTCATATCGTCGCCCAGAATATCGGGCTGGCCCTGGGGGTCAAAGGATTGGTGCTGATCCTGGGCGTCGGCGGCGTCGCCACCATGTGGGAGGCGGTCTTCGCCGACGTGGGCGTGGCGGTCCTGGCGATCCTCAACGCCATCCGGGTGCAACGGGCGCGGTATTGACGATTCCCGCAAATTTCAGGGCCGTTCCGGATTTAGATCCGGGACGGCCCTGCTTTCATTCCCCCGGGGTAAGGCGGCTTACAGGTTCCGGGCCACATTGAACCGGTAGGCGAGCGCCGCCGGAGCTAGGCTGGCCAAAAGGCCGAAACCGACCACGCCTCCCGCCAGGACCAGTTCCTTCCAGGAACCGCCCAACCCGATCGTGATCGCGGTCTGCTGCTGCAGGATTCCGGCCAGCACCCCGAAGAGGCCGTGTCCCACCAGCAAGCCGCAGACCAGGCCGGCGCCCACCGTCACCACTCCCTCCAGCAGAATAATCCGGAAGATGTCGCCGGCATTGGCGCCGATGGCCCGCAGCACCGCCTGCTCCCGGCTCCGGCTCTGAGCCGAGCCATACAACGTCAGGGCTACCGTCAGCAAGGTCATGGCGATCACCAGAGCCGCGATGAGCTGCAGGACCTGCTCGCCCTGGCCCATCAGGGCGAAGAACTGCACGATGACTTGAGCCGGGAAGACCAGCTGCGCCCGGGGCTCGCTCTGAAACTGCTGATACAGGCGCATGGCATCGGCGTAACCCCGCGGTTTCACCAGGATCGCGGTGACGCCGTGTTCATGGCCGTCGTGTTCCTCCTCTGCCGCTTCGTCCTCCTCCGCCTCGTGATGCTCGTGAATATGCCAGATGCTTTCCATGGAGACCAGAATGGCCTGGTCGTAAGGCCCTCCCACCGGCTTCAGGATTCCCACCACCCGGTAGGGATTATGCCCGTGCGCCTCGCCCTGCTCGTGCACTGACAATCCGTGAACCGAAGCGAACGTCTCGCCCACCTTGATCCTCAGATCCCGGGCGGCTTTCGCGCCGATGACTGCTTCAAACTGCGCCCGGAAGGGTCTTCCTTCCGCCAGCTGCAGCCAGGGCGGGCGGGACGGGGCGACTCGCTGCTCAAAAAGGGCCGGCGCGGTGCCGACGATCCGGTAGCCCCGGTAATTATCGCCGAAACCCATCGGCAGCGCCGCGGCCACTCCGGGCCGCGCCGCCAAATCGTCCACCAGCGCTTCCTCGATGTTGCCGATGGGCGTGTCTTGCAGGAACACCGTATTGAGGACCAGTTGGATCGGGCTGCCCTTGGCGCCGACGATCAGGTCGAAAGGCTCGGTGGCGCGGACCAGCCCCTGATGGATCCCTTCGGCCAGTAGCATCAGGGTCACGGTCAGCGCCACCGCCAGGGCCACGATAGCCACGGTCACCATGCTCTGTAGCGGTTTGGCGCTCAGGTTACGCCACACTATCCGCAGGCGCATCGGCGCTCACCTCCACGGCCCGCGCCAGTTCGATCCGGCGGGGAAAGAGCTCCATGACCGCATGATCGTGGGTGGCCAGGATTAAGATGCTCTGCTGCTCCCGGCAGAGCCACTGCAGGATCTCCAGAACATTCCGGCCGTTCTCCCGGTCCAGGCTGGCGGTGGGCTCGTCGGCCAGGATCAGCCGGGGCCGGTTGGCCAGCGCCCGCGCCACGGCGACCCGCTGCTGTTCGCCGATGCTCAGCTGGGACGGCCGGTTGTGCACCCGATCGGCCAGGCCCACGCCCCGCAGCAGTTCCATGGCGCGCAGCCGCGCCGCCCGCTCCCGTTCAACCCTGGCGAAGACCAGGGCCGCCATGACATTCTCCAAGGCGCTGAGGTTGGGGAGCAGGTTAAAGCTTTGAAAAACATACCCCACGTTGCGGGCCCGCCAGACGTCGCGCTCCTTTTCGCGCAAGGCGTCGACGCGCTGCCCGTCCAGGGAGATGGTCCCGGCGGTCGGCGCCAGGAGCCCGGCCACCAGATGCAGCAAAGTGGTTTTCCCGGAACCGCTCGGGCCGACCAGGGCCGCCTGTTCGCCCCGTTCCAGCCGCAAATTGTCGAGCCGCAGCGCGGTGATGGTCTGACCGTCCGGGCTCGGGTACTGTTTCTGAAGATTGCAGATCTCCAGCATCGGATTCACCTCTCTCGTTCGGTCGCAATCCATTTCCGGAACGCCCGCCGAAGCGGGCGGCCGGATTCATCGTTACTTATTTGGCGCGTTCCAGCGTATCGGCAATGATCCGCACCAGGCTGACGAAACCCGTCTCCCGGTCAATCTGGCTGCCGACCTCCAGCCGCCCCGTCACCTGAATCGGCTGGTCGTAGGGCAAGGCGGTGACCGGCTTGCTCAGCCGCACCACCACGATGTCATTGGGCCAATCGGCGTCGGTGGAGCAAAAGGGGCAGATCGCCATCGGCACTTTGGTCAGCACGAAGAAGGCCAGGGTCGGCTTGAGCGGCGGCGCCATGAAGCCGACCATGCTGACCCGTTTGCCGTTCAAAGACTTTAATTTGGGGGAGAATTGGATGCCCAAAGACGAAGCGCCGCTGTACAGCTCGGCAAAGCCGAGGGGCGCCGCCGCTTCTTTCCCCCAATTGCCGAGCGCCATGGCTTGGACCGGTGAGCCGAAAAGGGACGGTCCCCGCTGGGGTGCCGTCCCTTCCGCCCTCCGGTGCCACGCCGCAGGCAGGATCAGCGAAATGAGTAGCAAAATCCCGATTGCGCGCATGGTTCGATGGCTCATCTTTTTCGTTCCTCCGGTTATTTCACGGCGTCCAAGCCCAGGGCGCGCACCATGCCGAAGAATACCTCGGTGTTGTCCATGATGCCCCGGAAATACTCGGCGCCAGGGCCGTCGGCGGTCAAGGGAACGTCGTCGGCGGTATGGACTTCCTGAGTCTCCGTATCCGGAAGCTTGCTGCTGTTCAAATCGCCATTGGCGTCTTTCTTGGGATTGGCAATGGTTTTGCTGCCGGACTTAATGGCCGGGGCAATCGGTTCCGGATTGAACTTGTAATCCTCGTAGTACTCGGGATGATTGGCGTATTGAATGGCCAGCGTGACAGCGGGAGCCGGATTGTCGGGGAAGCCGTCCTTATTCTTATCCTCGAAGGTGGGGAAGCCGGCTTCGGCGTACGTCCGCACCGCCTGGCGGCCGGTTTTGCCGTCCAGCTCGTGGTAGGTCCCGGTGATGCTGGCGCTGTGGGCGTGGTCGGCCACGACGATGATCAGGGTGTCATTGTTCTTCTTGGCGAATTCCTTGGCGATGCCGATGGCTTTATCCATCTCAATCGTGTCATAAGTGGCCCGTTCCCAGTCCACGGTATGCAGCTGCTTGTCGATGCAGGCGCCTTCCACCATCAGGAAGAACCCGTTTTGATTCTTGCTCAGAACGTTAATGGCCTGCTTGGTCATATCCATCAGGGTCGGCTGGTCCGTGAAGCTGCCCAGCACCGCCGGATTCTTGGTGACTTCGCGGTCGATGTACACGTTCATATTGTCCAGTTGGAAAAGGCCCAACACTTTAGCGGAGTTTTGGATCTGATTCAGCTCGGTTTTGTTCCCGGCAAAGGTATAACCCTGGCTCTTGAACTCCTCCACCAGATTGCGGTCGTCGCTCCGTTTGGAACCGGGGACGCTCTTGGGCAGGAAGTGCTGGGAACCGCCGCCCAGGATCACGTCGGGGCGGTGTTCGGGGTCGAGCATCGAGGCGGCGATGAAATTCTGCTCGGAACGGCGGCGGGTATGGGCGACCATCGCGGCCGGCGTGGCGTCGGTGATGTTGGCGGTGGAGACGATGCCGGTGGCCATGCCGCGCGAACGTTTGGCCAATTCGATGATGTTCTCGACCTTGGGATCATCGAGCGGATCGCCGGTGGAGTTGGGATAGATGCCCATGGCATTGACAGCGCTCTTGCTGCCGGTGGCATAGGCCGAGGCGCTATTGGCGGAGTCGGTGACCAACGAATCCATTCCGGAGGTGGTGACGAGCGCCAGATTGGACATTTTCTCCATTTCCAGCAAGTCGTGGTATTTCCCCTCGGTCAGGCCTTTGGAAAGGATCCGGGCCATTTGCCGGGCTTGCAGGCTCATGCCGTCCCCGACGAAGAGAATGACGTTCTTGGCCAGTTTCTGCGCTTTGTCAGCGACCACGGTATAATTGACTTCGCGCGACGCGGCGCCTTGCTCCGTCAACACGTTGACGATGACATTGACCGGGCCCGGTTTGGCGAAAGAAACCTGGTCGATGCGGTAGCTGCTGACCCCGGCGGCCAATTTGACGACCGGAGCCTTGCCGAAGAATTTTTCGGCCGGATTATAATTGATCAGCACTTCAACGGATTTGATGGTGCCCAGGTCTTTTAATTCGACTTCAAAATCGATTTTTTGGCCGGCCAGGAACTTGGCGCGGTCGATGGGCAGTACGTCGATGGAATGATAGGGGAAGTTGGGCAGTTGGGCGGCAAACGCGGCGCCGCCGCTCAGCAACATGGTCAGCATCAGGGTCAGGACCATTGCTGTCAGCGCGATACGGGTTTTCAGACTGTTGCTCAACAAATAAAGCACCTCCTACGGTTTTTGATATCGTCGGATCTAATGTTACAAATCCAAGTTAAAGGGAGGATTAAATGAGTTTTAACCGCAGGCTAAATGGAGGCTAATCCGCAGTAATGACGCGCTTCTTGAGAGGCAGTATCAATAATGGGATCCGGGGAGAGATTTCTTGAAAAGCCATGTGCTCTTTACACTTTAAAATCACCCGCTCAATGGATTAAAAACCGGCTTTACCCCTTTGCTGCGTTTTTGTGACAAACCCCGACCTTTGGGACGGGGTTTGTCACAGTTTTAAGGGATGATGAGGTCGACCGGGTTCCATTTCATTTCATCGCATTCGGGCGAGCCATTCCCGGACCATCAGCTCAAAGACCTCCGCCTGCTCGATCTGCAGGTTATGGCCGGCCTTGTCCAAAACGGCGAAGCTCGCCCGGGGAAAGTTCTCCAGGATCCGCCACGCGTCCCGGTAACCCACCCAAGGGTCCTGCCGTCCGGCCAGGATCAGGGCGGGCTTGTCAAACGGCTGCGCCAGCCGGTCAACGTCGCAGGAGAAGGGAAAGCCGTCCCGTTGCAACCGGGTCAAAAAAGCCTCGTCGGCGGCACGGATCCCCGGAACGACCTCGGCGCGGAACCGCTCCAGGGTCACTTCGCTCTGAACCACCGCCAGCTCCGCGAATTCGGCCCGCTCCGCTTCGCCCAGTCCCGCCATGAGCTGAGGGTCGCTCTCCAGGACGCGAAATTTCGGAAGATCGCGCCGCGCTCTCTCGGCAATGATGCAAGGACAGATGAGCAGCAGGCCCGCGATCCGTTCCGGCAGCCGTTGGACCAGGCCGCGGGCCAGGTAACCGCCGTACGACTCCCCGGCCACGGCGAACTCCCGGCCGGGAAGGACCGCCTGGATAAAGTCCAGGACCACCTGGAGCAGTTGATCGGAGTTCCGGAGCCAGTCGGCGGACGAAGTCCGGCCCATCCCCGGCAGATCGAGATAAATCCGCTCCCAGCCGGCTTCCTTCCCGAAAACCGGCTCCATGCAGCCTTTCATGATATGGTGGTCGACCCCGTAGCCGTGCAGCATCAGCAACGGCCGTCCCGCGCCGGCCGTTTCATAATAAACCCGCAACTTCTCAAGCTCACAGAACATCTCCGCAACTCCTTTACAATGGGCATGATTCCCACGCTTTTCGGACAATGCCATTATACCAAACATACGTTCTGTTGTAAACCATTCCCAACTCTCGAAACTTTTCGCCCGCGCCGGCAGGAAAAAGGCTGGAAACGGTGGAATAATACCTGCGATCCCATAGCAAAATCGCGTTATCGCGCAGCGGAGGAGGCCCTGGTCATGCCGGAACTGCCGGATCTGGAAGTTTTCAAGGGGAATCTCAAAAAACATTTGGTAGGGGAGACCTTGCTGGCCATCGAGCCCGTCCATCCCCGGAACGTCATCCCCGCCGCCGGGCCGGTGCTGGAACAGTTCGTCGGCAAAGCGCTGGCCGATATCGAGCGGGACGGCAAGGAGCTGCTCTTCCTCTTTCCGGAGGGCAAGTTCTTCGCGGTCCATCTGATGCTGAACGGCGGCCTGCAGTTGTGCGCCGAGCCGGCGCAAGCGGCGGCCGTGAAATACCGGATCGCTTCGTTCCGGTTCCAGGAGCTGATCCTGGTGGTCAGCGATCCGGGCGGGCTCTGCAAGGTCCGTTTCCTGCCCCAGCTGACCAAGGTGCCGGACGCCTTCAGCCCGGCCTTCAGCCAGGAGTACCTGGCGGATCGTTTGGCCCGCAATCCGCTCATGAATATCAAGGCTTTTCTGATCGATCAAAAGATGGTCAAGGGGATCGGCAACGCCTATGCCGACGAGATCCTCTGGGAGAGCCGGATCTCGCCGCTTTCGCTCTGCGGCAAACTGCCGCCCGAGGCCGTCGCCCGCCTGCACGCGGCCGTCGCCGGCGTCCTCCGGGAGGCCATCGCCAGCATCCGGCGGGAGGCGCCGGAGATCATCAGCGGCGAGATCCGCAGCTTCCTCAAGGTGCACCAGCCGCGGCGGAAGGAGTCGCCGACCGGGCACGCCATCCGGGTGCAAAAAGTGGCCTCCAAAACCACTTATTTCACGGACGAGCAGATCCTCTATTAACCCCGGTTCGGGCGACCCCGGCCGTATCCGAAAAGGAAAACCCCGCCGCCGGCGGGGCAGAAAAAAGCCAAGCCGCTTCGGCGTTTTGAACGGGAGCCGCTTGGCTTTGATTTGTTTGGAAAGAAGTTGGTGATCCGCAGCCAATGGGGTTGGGCGGTGGGCCGCCTAGAAGCCACGGGCAGGCGGTGACCGGGTCCCGGCCGATGGTCCGGTCGATATTGCGGAATTCGGCGCTCACCGGGACCGCCCGGTCTGCGGCGCACGGGCGGCCGCTTCCTCGCCGCCGGAGGGGACAGCCGCGCCGATGGCCTCCAGCATCTCCCGCACCTCGGCTTCGCCTTCGGCGAAGTGAGCGGCTTCGGCGGGATCCAGAATCTTCAAGAGCGTCATCAACTCCCCGACATGCGCCTTCTCTTCGTCGCGGATATCGGCGATGACCTTTTTGGCAATGGGGTCGTCGGTGGCCTGGACATGGGCGTCATACATAAAGATCGCCTCCAGCTCGCCGGCGATGTCCAGCCGGACCGCCTGGATCAACTCTTCCTTGGAGAGCTTCTTGTTCACATTTCCCTGAAACGGGTTGGCAAATGACGGCATGTTTTCTCCCTTCCTTTCTGCCCCTGTCGGCGGAAACTTTTTGGTATGTACTTATGGTATGACCTTAATGGTTCATTATACCCCGACGGTTCAAAAAAATAAGCCGGAGGTCCGCCGCCGCAGGATTCCGTCAAAGTCAAAATAAAACGAAAACGAGTCTTAAGGTTTATTACTCCCGCAGAGGCGCAAAGGCGCGGAGTTTAGTCGCATAAAATCGACAACCCTCGTTTCGTTTTTTCTCAGCGTCGCTGCGGGAGAATGAATGGGACGGGACTTTGACATACCCCTGCCCGCCGCCGGGCCGCCTCCGGCTTGGGTCGCTCAATTGCAACCTAAACCGCCTGGCAGCCTTCGCAGTAATACACGCTGCCGCCAAGATAAGTCTCTTTTTTGATCATTCCGCCGCAACGGGGGCAAGGCCGTCCCACCCGGTGCTTGCTCATGACGGTCGCGTAGCCGCCCGGTTTGCCGAAAAAGTCTTTCTCGGTGTCCCGGCCGCCCGCCTCGGCCATCCGGGCCAGCACGGTCCGGACCGCCCGGAACAGCTCCGCCCGCTCCGCGCCGGACAAGGCGGCCAGCTTGCGCTTGGGGTGAACCGCCGCCTCCCAGAGGATCTCCTGGAGCACGCCGTTGCCGAGGCCCGGGATCCGCTGCTCGGTGGCTAAAAAAGCCTTGGCGCTCAGCTTGCGGAGGTCGGCCCCCTCCAGCAGCCGCTGCCAATGCGCGGCGTCGAAGGCTTCCGACAGCGGGAAGGGCTTCTCTTGGGCGATCCGGTAGTACGGGTTCTCAAACTCGCCCTCCCGGAAGCTCCACAGCCCGCCGTACATCTGTACCGTGGCGCTGACCGCCGCGCCGTCGTCCAGCTCCAGGAGGAGCTGGTGCTTTTCCGGCAGCGCCGCGCCGGCCGGGTGATAGCGCAAGCCCACCCCGTCGCCGAGCAGGATGACGGCGTCTCCGGCGCCGATCGCCACCATCCCGCCGTAAGCGGTCGCCCGCTCGATGGTCCGGCCGGCCAGCCGGTCGTGATACGCCTGGGGATCCCCGTAAAACCAGGCGAATTTGTGGGGCGAATGGGCCGCCGTCACCTTCCGGATCCGCCGGCCGCCGATGGTGGCGGCGATCTGGCGGGCCAGGGTAACGGCCTCGGGCAATTCGATCATCTTCGGACACCTCGCTCAAATTGAATTATCGCTGAAAACGGGTTTCCCGTTGTCACTCAAAGGTTCAACAAGGTCCGCAGTTTCTTCTCGGTGGGAATCTCATGGGTGACGAACCGGCCCCGGTAAAAGAGGCTGAAAGTGCTGGCCGGGCAGGGCGCCTGTTGCGCCTCGTCGCAACTTTCGTAGCGTTTCAGGTAGACGGGCACGCCGAGGGCCTGAGCCTGCCGCGCGACGATTCCGCTGTAATCGGCGGTGAAGGGGCATTGGTGGGAATAGTAGAGCGCCAGGCCCTCCGCTTGCGGGACCGTCAAGGACCGGGCGTTCTCCCGGAAGCGCGGCTCGGGGGAACCGGCGTCGAACTTCAGGCAGAGCAGCTCGAAGTAAGGCTCCGCCCGGTCGCAGACAGTAAAGCCGTGCTTCTCCAGAAAGCGCTTATCGGACAGAAAGGGCCGTTTCTTGGCCGAGGAGACCGCCACCACGCCCCGTTTGCCCTTGGCCCGGGAAGCGGCGACGCACTCCTCCAGAAGCTTCCGGCCATATCCTTGGCCTTGATAGCTGCCGGCCACCCATAAGCAGTTGATGAAGGTGAACCCCTCCGCCTCCACCGGAAACCAGGCCTTTTCGGCCGGCAGGTATTCGATGAAAACTTTGCCGCGGACCGCCGCCTTCCGGAAAACCAGTCCCTCGGGAAAGCGCTCCCTCAGCCAGTCCTTTTTGGCGGCGCTTCCGCACCGGCCTTTGGGGTCGGATAACGCGCAGCAGATATGCTCCGTGGCGATATTCTCCGCGTTCAAGGTAATGAAATCAGTCATTGGCAAGACCCTTCCGGCAGGCGCGCTACCTATTTTGCTTCTTCTTTTGCTTCTTCCATATTAACACAGTCATCCTGACAACAGCATGTCATATTTGATCATCTTTCAAACCAGCGGGCCATGGTTCGAGGAAAATCAGGCACCGGGCCGGGAGATAAAACAGAAAAAAGCGGAATTTCCGCCAGTGCATAGCCTGGCGTTTTCAATTCAAAATAAATGGGAACGGCCTTTGGCGGACGACCGCCGGACCGTCCATCGACCAAACTTTACGGAGAGCGCCATGAATCAGTATGTCCTCTATTTCCCGGAGATCGATCGTTTTAGCCTGCCCCGGGTGGGCGGCAAAGGAGCCAACCTGGGCGAACTGTCCCATATTCCCGGAATCGCGGTTCCTCCCGGTTTTTGCGTTTCCACCAAAGCCTATACCGATTTCGTGAGCACCGGCCAAGATTTTGCCGCGCTGCTCCAATCCTTGGCAGCCGTTGACCCGCGCTCGCTGGAGGAACTGAAGTCAGCCGGCGAAAGGATGCGGAATTACCTGTTGAGCCTGGCGATCCCCGCCCCGATCCAACAGGAGATCCGCGCGGCCTGGCGGCAGACCGGCAGCGATGCGGCCTATGCCGTTCGTTCCAGCGCGACTGCGGAAGACCTGCCGGGAGCGTCATTCGCCGGTCAGCAGGATACCTTCTTAAATGTCAAGGGGGAACGGGAGGTGCTGGACAGCGTCCGGCGCTGCTGGGCCTCGCTCTTTACCGACCGGGCTATCGCCTATCGCCGTCAGAACGGTTTCGGGCACGATCAGGTCCAATTGTCCGTCGTGGTGCAGCGAATGGTCTTTCCCGAAGTGTCCGGAATCATGTTCACGGCCGATCCGGTGACCGGCAACCGCAAGATCGCGGCCATTGACGCCAGTTTCGGCCTGGGCGAGGCGCTCGTCTCCGGACTGGTCTCGGCCGATTTATACCAGGTCAAAGCGGATCAATTGCTCAAAAAACAGATCGCCCGGAAAACGGTTGCCATGACCGCCAAGCCCGAGGGCGGGACAGCCCGGGTGGCGATCGCCGGGCCGCAGCAGACTGCCCAGGCTTTGGCGGACCCGGACATCCTCCGGCTGGCCGGGCTGGGCCGAAGCATTGAAGCGCACTTCGGAACGGCGCAGGATATCGAATGGTGTCTCGCAGGCCGGCAATTTTATATCTTGCAGAGCCGGCCGGTTACCACGCTTTATCCCGTTCCCCCGGTCAGCGATGCCCAGCTGCACCTGTTTATCTCCATCGGTCATCCGCAGATGATGACCGATGCCCTGAAGCCGCTGGGCATCTCGGTACTGAGGACGATAGTTCCGGCCGGCAAGGATTCGCCCCAGGCCGAAAGCGATCTTTTGCAGGAAGCCGGCGGGCGGTTGTATTTGGATCTGACCCCGCTGCTGGCCTATCCGCGGGTCAGGAAAGTCCTGCCCGAGCTGCTGCCCGTTGCCGACGAATTGCTCGGCCGATCGGTGCAGGAATTCATCGGGCGTCCGGAATTTCAGGCCGCGCCGCCGCCAGAGCGGAAGCTGGATCTGGCTCTGATTCAAAAGGCCTTTCCGACAGCCTTTGGCATTCTGAAAAATATTCTGGGCCATGACCAGTCCCGGGCCATTGCGGAGCTGAACCGTTTCAGCGCCGGCCAGCTCCGGGCCAACCGGGACCGTCTGCAAGCGGTCTCCGGCCCGGAGCGGATCACGCGGATCCAGGAGATCCTCGCCAGCCTCCTGCCAGTGATTGCCGCGAAGGCAATCCCCTATGTCGGAGCCGCGTTTCTGACCTACAAGCTCATCGAGACCCTGTCGCACCGGTGGCTGGGCGACGCCGCCGAGTTGCGCGCGATCAGCAAATCCCCGCCCGGGAACGTCACCACTGAAATGGGGTTGGCGCTGGGGGATGTGGCCGATGCGGTCCGGAGTCATCCGGCGGTGATCGAATACCTGAAACAGGCGGCGGACCGGACGTTTTGGGACGGCCTGAAGGCGGTTCCCGGCGGCGCCGAGGTTTTGCCGGCCTTCCAGGATTTCTTCGCCCGCTACGGGATGCGGGGCACCGGCGAGATCGATCTGACCCGGCCGCGCTGGCGCGAGGTCCCCACCTCCCTGGTCCCGAGCATTCTCAGTCACATCCAAAGCTTCCAGCCGGGGCAGCATCGCCATGCGTTCCGGGCCGGCAAGACTGAGGCGGAACTGGCCGCGGCCCGGCTGCTGAATCGGCTTCGGGAGACGCCGGCCGGCTTTCTCAAGGCCAGGCGCATGAAACGCCTGATCGAGACGCACCGGGCCCTGATCGGAGCCAGGGAGCATCCCAAATACTTCATGGTGCAGAACCTCGACTTGATCAAGCAAGCCCTGCTGCAGGAGGCCGCCGCCCTGGTCGCCGGCGGAGTCCTTGAACATCCGGAGGATATCTTCTGGCTGTCGCTGCCGGAGATCAAAACCGCCATGGAGACGCGCCGTTTCGACCGCTCGCTCATCGGCGTCCGCCGCGAAAAATTCGAACGGGACGCGAAGCTGAGTCCGCCCCGGGCGATCACCAGCGAAGGCGAGATCATCACCGTCAAACCCGGGGCTCAGGCGCAGCCGGGCGCCTTGGCCGGGAGCCCGGTATCGGCGGGAACGGTCGAGGGCCGGGCCCGGGTCATTCTGCGGCTGGAGGAGGCGCGGATGGATAAGGGCGATATCCTGGTGGCGCCGTACACCGATCCGGGTTGGACGCCGCTCTTCCCGCTGGCGGCCGGCCTGGTGACGGAGGTGGGCGGCCTGATGACCCACGGCTCGGTCGTCGCCCGCGAATACGGCATCCCGGCGGTGGTGGGCGTCGACAATGCCACGCGCCGGATCCGGGACGGCCAGCGAATCCGGGTGGATGGCACGCGGGGGTTGGTGGAGATTTTGGAACCCGATCCGGATCCGACTTAGCGCCGCCATCTGCGGAGGCCAGCTTGGCAAAGGGGCCGTGCCACGGCGCTGTCCTGCGCTGCGGCACGGCTGCCGGCCTGTTGCAATTCCTTACCTTACCGCTGGTCCACGATGCCAAACTCCCGCCAGGTCTCCTGCGGCAATTCGATCTTCACCTGTTTCCGGGCCTCGGAGTATAGGTCATAGAGCTCCGCCAGATGGTCATGGAGTTCCTTGGTCTGTTCCATCATGCGCGCCTTATACGCCAACTGGCCGGTATGGGCGTCGAGGCTCTGCTGATAGGTGCTGCTCAGCCTGGTCACGAAAGCCGCGTCAATCCCCCGCCTGGCCATGGCCTCGGCATGGGCCGAGAGCCCGGCGAGCATCTCCGCGGTCCGGCCCAATTGGGCGGCAATCGTCTGCGGATCACGCTCCCGTTTCTTCAGCGATGGGGTCGGTTGCACCAGTTCTTCGCTCATTTTCATTACCTCCACTAAACGTATTGGGGTTAAAATTACCAAGTCACCCGATTGAAGTCGCTCGCCATGCAAAGGAAATAGTCATTAAACCTCTGCAGCACTAGCGTTCAACCGAATGTGGCTTGGTTGCGTCTCGAACCCTCCGGAGGATTCTTCATTACCTACAGATTATATCATAGCCGTTTATTAAAGTCAATCGATTTTTTGATTCAAAGTAATGTTTTGTTTAATTATGGTAACGCTCCACCTTCCGGCTTCGGCGCTGGATTGAATATCCGGTTTTCGGGGGAAGGGAAGAGCACAGGAAATTTCTTCACGATCGTAAATTCTTCCCGCCGTTCCCTTATCCCCAAACGATCGATCGTTTGGGGATAAAGGAACTACGGCAGTCACCGCCGTAGTTCCTTTTGGGGATCAAGGTCGATCGTTTGTGAATCAGGATCGATCGTTTGTGAATCGAGATCGGCCTGCGATGATTCCAGTTCTTCCTGGAATGATTCCAGATCTGACTTTTACGAATCAAGTTACTACTTTTGTGGATAAAGATCTTCCGGCTGTGAATCCGGTCATCCCTTGAACGCGCTCTCCAAAAAATTATTCAAGATCCGCCGCTGGAAGATGAGGAACACCACGATCACTTCCAACGGCAGCATGATCTGCACCGTAAACACGACAAAAGCCGCCTCCGCGCCCCAGAACCGCAGCCGGGCGAGGGCATAGGCCGACAGCGACGCCGGTATGATCTGGCGGACGGCAATCACGCTCACCACTGGCCACCCCGCTTTGGATCAGGGGTATCACAATGCCTTAAGCGTAGCCTGTACCGTAGATATTAACGTTCTCTCCCGATTACCAAAAAATGTCCGGCCATGCCGGACAAATTCAGCTAAAAGTAGCGGTGCACCTGCTTTTGATAGCGTGCGTACGCCTCGCCGTACTGTTCCAACAGGAACCGTTCCTCCTGCAGGATCTGATAGTGAATTCCCAGCGCCGCAAGGACGAAGATCAGCAGGAAAGAGAGGTTGGCGTAGATCAGCAGGCTCCCCAGGAAGAAGAGGTCGACCGCGACGAAGACCGGATTGCGGGTGGTTCCGAAGATCCCTCCCGTCACCAGCCGCCCGGGGCTATGCCGGTCGATGCCAATCCGCCAGGAGGCGCCGAATGAGAAGAGCGCCCAGCTGAACAGGAAGAGCCCCAGCAGCATCGCCAGGCAGCCGGCGCCCGCCAGCGCATGGCTGGTGAAGAATGGCCGGTAGAAAAGCTCCGGCAGCACCGGCCAGCGGTACCCCAGGGCGGCATTGAAATTCTCAAAGGTCCAATAGACCAACCCGACCAGAAATAAGAGTTCCACCGCCTGGCGCAGCCCCCGCTTTCCCTTGCCCAGCATCCAGGGATTCACGCCCTGCCCGATCAGGAGCAGACTCCGGCCCAGAAACAAGAGGTAAAAGAGGACCAATAACATCATGACCAGTACATTCAGGCCAGCCACCAACAACCCCTCCTCCGCGCGGTCGCGATTCCGGGCCCCGGGACGGCGCCCAGCCATTCCGGCATCCGCCGCCGCGTCCGGCGCGGCTTCCCCCGGCCCTTTTTGCATATTCTACTTTTCCTATCAAAATTCCTGCCAATCTTTTCGTAAAATACTATCTTCCCGGCCGGGCGGGCCGGGACGGCCTCAAAAATGAGGGCCGCGCCTCCGGCCTCCGGTCTCCTGCAGCTTCACCCAGGCCACTCCGTCCCACATTCCTTGCTGATAGGCGAGGCAGGCCACCCGCGACTCCAGGGAGGTCAGACTCTCGCGGATCGCCTCCAGAAAGATCTGGGCCTGATCCGCCTCGGGCGGCAGGTAATCCGCCAGAGCGACCAGGTAGCTGTCGAGCCCGGAACGGAGCTGCCGGCATTCGGTATCGGCCCGGAGCAGTTTTCCTTCCAGCTCGGCGACGCGCTCCACCATCAGATCCCGGAAATACTCGTCCAGGCCCACCAGGCTCGAATCGTGCATCGCGACACATTCCGCCATTGACAAGGGAAGTCCTCCTTTGCGTGAATGATGGAAAATTCATTGGAAATATTTCATCTTATTTCCAGTATAACTAAGCGCATCGTTTAAAGCAAGAATAATTTGCGCGTTTCGCTTAAAAAGATTCATGAAGCGCCCCCGGACATGCTATATTGTTCATGGAAAGACCCCTTGACGGCCGAAACGGACCGGGCCGGATCCGGGGGGACGGGTGAGAACTTGAGTGAGATCTTTGCGCAACGCTTAAAAGAGGAACGGGAAGCCCGCGGCTGGACCCAGCAGTATTTGGCGGAATCCCTGGGGCTCACCAACGGGACCATCTCCGGCTATGAGCGGAATTACCGCGAGCCGGATTTTCTGACGCTCTCCCGCATCGCCCGGCTGCTGGAGGTCCCCACCGCCTATTTGCTGGGCGAGACGGATCGCAAACCGAAAGCGGCTATCGCCGAGGAGCTGGCCTCCTACGATGCGGGCCCGCATCCGCTCCCGAACGCGCCGGAAACGGCCGAGGCCATCGCCCTGATCGAGCGGGCGTGGTCCGGGCTCACCCCGGCGGAACGCCGCAAACGGCTGGACTTTTTGAAAAACTACACCAAATTGCTGGATGATCCGGAAGCATAACGGCCCCGCCCTCCCCCGGCGGCGCTCCCGCCGAATGACCCGGTTCAACGAGGCTGTCCTACCCATCGCTCCGTAGGACGGCCTTTTTTATTACTCTCATGGTACCGGATAGGGGTATATTACAATTCCGCTCTTTTTTAATTGTAAACTATACTTAAAAATAAGCTATTCTCGCTTTACAAAGGGCAATTTTTGGAATATAATCACCTTAATACCCAATGGGGGTATATCGTATGGAAAGGGGTCTGAACGATGCGAGAGTGCGTTGATATTCCGGCGGTGACCGCGCGGCTGAAACGGATTGGCGGGCAGATCCAGGGCATCAGCGCCATGGTGGCCAAGGATGTGCCCTGCGAAGACATTCTGATCCAGATCGGCGCCGCCAAGGCGGCCTTGCACAAAGTGGGCCAACTGGTGCTGGAGGGGCATCTCCACCACTGCGTGGTCAAGGGGATTCAAAACGGCGATGTCGAGGAGACCCTGCAAGACCTGGCTAACGCCATCGAACAGTTCTCCCGGATGGTTTGAGGGGTGAAAGGAGCAACGAAGGACCATGGACAAGTTGAAAGAATGGGCGGCGGACGGGGAAAAACGCGCCGCCGTGGCGCTGGCCCTTTCCGGGCTGGCGGTGTTGCTCAGTTTTTTGGGGTGGACCCAAGGGGTCCTGCCGTTTGATATCGCCTGGGTCGCGATTCTCCTTTGCGGCGTGCCGATCATCCGGGGGGCGGTGGCCGGCCTCGTCACCGCGCTGGATATCCGCGCCGACGTTCTGGTCTCCATCGCGCTGGTGGCGTCGGTGATCATCGGCGAGACCTTCGCCGCCGCCGAGATCGCCTTCATCATGGCCGTCGGCGCGCTGCTGGAGGAACGCACGGTCCGCAAGGCGCGCCAGGGCATTGAAAAACTGGTGCGTCTCCAACCGCGCACCGCCCGGCTGGTCCGCGACGGCGCCGAAACCGTGGTCCCGGCGGCAGCGGTGCGGCTTGGGGATATCCTGCGGGTGCTGCCGGGAGAAGCCATCGCGGTCGACGGGGTGATCACCGCCGGACAGACCGCCATCGACCAATCGGTGATGACCGGCGAGTCGCTGCCCGTCGACAAGCGGCCGGGCGACGCGGTACTGAGCGGCGCGGTCAATCAATTCGGCGCCTTCGAGATGCGGGCGACCAAAGTCGGGGAGGACAGCTCGCTGCAACGGATGATCCGCCTGGTGGAAGCGGCCGACGCCAACCAGGCCAAGATCGTGCGGCTGACCGACCGCTGGGCCACCTGGATCGTGGCCGGCGCGCTCCTGGCGGCGCTGGGGACCTGGCTTTTCACCGGGGAGATCATCCGCGCCGTGACGATTCTGGTGGTCTTCTGCCCCTGCGCCTTGGTGCTGGCGACCCCCACCGCGGTCATGGCCGGCATCGGCAATGCCGCCCGCCACGGGATCCTGATCCGCTCCGGCGAAGTGCTGGAACGGCTGGCCCAGGTGAAGCGGATCGCCTTCGACAAGACCGGGACATTAAGCCATGGCAAGCCGAGCGTCGTCGCGGTGGAGAGCGCCGTCCCGGAACGGACCGATGAAGAACTGTTGCAGCTGGCGGCGGCCGCCGAGCAACGCTCCGAACATCCCCTGGGCCGGGCCATCTTTCATCATGCGCAACAGCTGGAAATCGGGCTGCCGGAACCGGAGGAATTCGCGATGCTGCCGGGGCGGGGCGTGCGCGCCCGGATCCAGGGCCGGACGGTACTGGCGGGCAACCCCGACCTGCTGGCCGGCGGCGGCATCACGCTGCCGCCGGAGCTGCGCGCCAGCGCCGCCCAATACCTGAAACGGGGCTGCACGGTCATTTTTGTGGCCATCGACGCCGCCCCGGCCGGCCTGATCGCGCTCTCCGACACCCTGCGCGACAACGCCCGGAACATCGTCGACCGGCTTCAGGCCGAACGCATCCGGCCCGTGCTGCTGACCGGCGACAACCGGCAGGCAGCCTCCCATCTGGCGCAGCGCATCGGCATCAACGACGTCCGCTCCGAACTGCTGCCGGAGGATAAGGCCTCCTTCATCGCCTCCTGCCAAAATGTCGGCGGCGAACTGGTGTGCATGGTAGGCGACGGCGTCAACGACGCCCTGGCGCTCAAGACCGCCTGGGTGGGCGTAGCCATGGGCGGCATCGGCAGCGACATCGCGGTGGAGGCGGCCGATATCGCGCTGGTGAACGACGACATTACCCGCCTCCCCCACCTGCTGCGGCTGGCCAAACGGACCTTTCATACCATCCGGACCAACATCATCGTATCGCTGGCGCTCAACTGCGGCGCGATCATCCTGGCGGCCCTGGGCCTGTTGGGACCGGTCGCCGGCGCGCTGGTGCACAATGCCGGTTCGGTGGCGGTGATTCTCAATTCGGCGCTGCTCCTAAAGATGAAGGACAGCGAGGCTCCGCCGAAGATCCGGGCGGCGGCCTAAGCCCGGATGAGCGGAGCGGGCCTGCCGCGAGTGCGCCGCCTTGAACGGCTCTTGTTACCCGGCATTCCCGTCCCGCTCTTCTCGTTCCGCCACGCCCGGGGCGGCGGGAAGCGTCGGGATGCCGAAATAGAAGTACCAGCCCTTGAGGCCCAACAGAATCCCGAAGACCAGGTACATCAGGGGTTTGTTGATCCAGACCACCGCTCCGGCCAGCATGGCGAAGGCGACGCCAAAGATCGACCATTTGGTCCGGGCGGTCAGCCCGCCCCGCGTCCTGAACTCCTCCAACCGGGCGGCGATGAATCTCCGCCGCATCAGCCATTCATAGAAGCGCCGCGAACTCCGGGCGTAACAGAAGGCCGCCCCCAACAGAAACGGGGTGGTCGGCAAGACCGGCAGAAAAACGCCCAGAATCCCCAGGCCCAGGCATAGGGTGCCCAGTCCCCATAAGCTGAGGCGGAGCGCCAGGGACCGCCGGCGCGGCTCCGGCATCCGCCGCTGATCGCAATGGTTCATCCGACCCTCCTGCATAAATAGGTATGAAAATAGCCCCAGTAGAGCGCCCGGCATTCGACGACTTCCAGTCCGGCAGCGCCCATCCCGGCCATCAGTTCGGTCCAGTGAAAACGGTACTCCGGCTCCTCCGCCAGCAGCACGCCGCCGGGCTTCAGCACCCGGCGCAGCTCGGCCAGGGCCAGCCGCCACTCCGGAATATGATGCAGCACGCCGAAGACGAAGGCCGCGTCGCAAAAGCCATCGGCACAATCGATCCGGGTCATGTCCCCTACCGCAAACTCCGCCGGCAGCCCTCTCCGGGCGGCCAGCCGGATCTGTTCGGGCATCAGATCGAACGCGATCACCCGGGCCGGTCGAAAGGCTTTGAGTATCAGTTCGGTGCTGTATCCCGAGCCGCAACCGGCATCCATGATCACCTTGCCCGCCAGGTCGATCCGCTGTTTCTCCAGGAGTGACAAAAAAGCGCCGAATTCAACCTTCCGTTGGAGCAGTCGCCGCAGCGGATTGTTCATCAGCGCGAACTCCACTTTCCCGAGGCGCATCGCCGCGGCGTTTACCGGACTACCCTCCATCAGCTTTCCCTCCCGCGCGTAAAAATATGAACTTCGGTTCATATTTTTATTGTATCCGCCGCAGTGGCGATTGTCAACGACGAATGTGAACTATAATTCACATTTTTATTGACACAGCCGGTCCGGGAATTATAAGATCAGATCGACGCACCAAGGAATAGGGGAAAAGCAAATGAACACCAGAGTCCCGCAACAACAACGCGGCATCCAGACGAAGCAGCAGATCATCGAGGCGGCGATGCGGCTCTTTTCGCAAAAAGGGTTTCACGGCACCAATACCAAGGAGATTGCCCGGGCGGCCGGGGTGGCCACCGGCTGCTTCTATGCTTACTTCGGCGATAAAAAGGCGGTTTTCATGGAAGCGTTGACCCTCTATTTCGCGCAGTTCCACCAGATCGCCCAGGAACAGATCGCCAGGCTTTCCACGGCGGGCGCCGGGCAAAAGCCCTTCTTCAAGGAGATGATCCGCAGTTTTCTGAAGGCCCATGGCGTCTTCAAGGACTTCCATCATGAGCTGACCGCCATGTATTACACGGACCCCGCCGTTCTGCAATTGGTCGCCGCCTACGACGCGGCCTGCATCGGCTATATCAGCCGGTATCTGACCGGAATCCAAGCGCAATTACGCGTCACCGACCTGGAAGCTGCCGCCAAAGTCGTCTATTGGTCGATCCACAGCGTGGTCGACGCCATTGCCTTCACCGCAGCGCCAAACGAGGCGCAACTCGTCGATGCGCTGGCGGACATGATTGAAAGTTATCTGTTCGCGCCTTCCGGGACCCCGGCCGCCCAGGGAGTCCGCCCGGACGACTCGCTCAGCCCGGGCGGTTGATTCCGGCGGGTCAGGCTCTCAGATCGCCCAGCCCAGGCTCTCCTGCTGAATCCGGTACAGCCTGGCGTATAAGCCGTCGCGCTCCATCAGTTCGGCATGCCTGCCCTGCTCGACCACCTGGCCCCGGTCCAGCACGATGATCTGGTCGGCCGCGGCCACGGTGCGCAGCCGGTGGGCGATGACCACCACGGTCCGGCCCTTGATCAGGTTGGAGATGGCCGTCTGGATCTCGGCCTCGTTCTCGGGATCGAGGGAGGCGGTGGCCTCGTCCAGCAGCACGATGGGCGCGTTCTTCAAAAGCGCCCGGGCGATCGAGATCCGCTGGCGCTCGCCGCCCGACAGGGTGCAGCCGTTCTCGCCGATCAGGGTTTGGTAGCCCTGGGGCATGCGCCGGATGAAGCCGTCGCACTGGGCCATCCGGGCGGCTGCGATCACCCGGTCCTCACCGGCGTCGGGGTTCCCGATCCGGATGTTGTTGTAGACCGTGTCGTTGAAGAGCACCACGTCCTGAAAGACGATGGCGATATAGGAGAGCAGGTGCTCCGGGTCGATCTCCCGGATATTCCGGTCGCCGATCCGGGCTCCGCCCCGGCTCACATCCCAAAAGCGCGCCACCAGCCTGGCGACGGTGCTTTTGCCGCTGCCGGACGGGCCGACCAGCGCCGTCACCTTGCCCTGGGGAATGGTAAAGCTGGCGTCGCGGATCACCTCGTCCTGATTGTACCCGAAGCTCACCCGGTCGAAGGCGATATGGAACCGTTCCAGCGCGATCCCGGCGTCCCCTTCCATCAACGGCTGGGCCTGCAGCGCCTTCATGCGGTCGAGCGAGATCAGGGTATAGAAGATCTCGCCGAACATCGTCATGATGGTGGACAACGAGGTATAGATCCCCGAGCCGACGATCAGAAACACCACGAATTTGACCAGATCGAGCCGGCCGCCGCTGAGCCGGTGGACGCCGACGAAGATCGCCGCCGTCAGCCCGAACCGCAGGATCACAATGGCGCTGACCACGAAGGAGCCGACGATCGCCTCCAGCCGGATGCTTTGCTTCATGAAGTCGCGCAGCGCCCGGTCCAGGCTGGTGAATTTCTCGCCGCTCAGGCCGAAGGCTTTGATGACCTTGATCCCTTCCAGGTATTCCTGGGATTGTTCGGCCGATTTCAGCTTGGCCGCCACGTGGCGTTCGCCGATCCGGCGCTGCAGGCTCCGGCTGCCGAAGAGGATCAGGAAGGAGAGCGGCAGGGTGCCGAAGATGGCCAGCGCCATTTGCCAGTCATACAGGCAGAGCAGGACGGTCACCCCCGCAATGGTGATGATATTCCCCGCCAGTTGCGGAAAAAGATGGGAAAACGTGTGCTCGATATTGGTGCAGTCGGCCATCAGGTTGGTGGTCAGCTCGGTCAGATCCTTCTGATTGAAGAAGCTCAGCGGCAACCGGCGCAACTGTTCGGCCACGGCGATCCGCTTCTCGGCCGCGGCCGCGTAGGCCGCGACATAGGTTTTCCCATATTCATAGCGGTTGGCGCAGTACATCGCGATCACCAGCACCAGCCCGATCCCGGCATAGCTCCAGAGCCTGGCGTAATCCACGGCCCCGCCCACAAAGGGCTTGAGGATCTCCATGATCACCAGGTTCATCACGATGATCGGGGCCATGAAGCTCAGATTGACCAGCACATTGGCACGGACCGCCGCCTTGAAATCCCGGTAGCCCTGATCGGATAAGAATAATAATTTCTGAAGCATCGGCAAGCGCCTCCTTTTCTAACTTATCTAACTTATCGCCCAGCTCAATGTCTTGGCGTAGCTCTCCCACATGGTTTGATACTTTCCGGCCTCGGCCGTCAGTTGGGCATGAGTCCCCTTTTGGACCAGCCGGCCTCCGTCCAGGACCAGGATCTGATCGGCCGAGCGGATGGTGGACAGCCGGTGGGCGATGATGATCACCGTTTTGTCCTTGACCAGTTCCTTGAAGGCGCGCTGGATCAGGTATTCGTTCTCGGGATCGGCGAAGGCGGTGGCCTCGTCCAGGACGATGATCGGCGCGTTCTTCAGAATGGCCCTGGCGATCACCAGCCGTTGCCGCTCGCCGCCGGACAAGTGAACGCCCCGGCTGCCGATGACCGTGTCGTAGCCCTGCGGCAGTTTCAGGATGAACTCATGGCATTGGGCGGCCCGGGCCGCGGCGCTGATCTGCTCCCGGGTGGCGTTCCTGTCGCCGACCCGGATATTCTCGAGGATGCTCTGCTTAAAGAGGAAAACGTCCTGGAAGACGAAGCTGACCTTGCTCAGGAGGTAGTCCGGGTCCATCGCCCGAATATCGACGCCGCCGATCTTGACCGCGCCCTCCTGAACGTCCCAGAAACGGGGAATCAGATGGGCGACGGTGCTTTTGCCGCTGCCGGAGGGTCCGACCAGCGCCGTCACCTTGCCCGCCTCGGCCCGGAAGGAGACGTCCTTCAGGGCTTCCACCTCCGCCCCGTTCAAGTTGTAGGCGAACGATACCTGCTCGAAGGCGATGTCGTGGCCCGGGGTGGTCCGGGGATTGGCGGCCAGCGGCAGCGGCGGAACGGCGAAGATCTGGTCCAGCCGGTCCACGCCGCTGACGATCATCCGGCCCGACGAGGAGACGTACAACAGCTTCATCACCGTGGCCGTGATCGCGCCGCAGAAGATCAGGTAAAACAGGAAGGACGAGACGAACTTGGTGTAATCGCCGGCGCTCCGCGACAGCAGGATCCCGGCGGGAATCACCAGGACAAAGAGGGAGTTCAGGATGACGATGAACGCCACGTAGGCCTCGCGCATCGAGAACGTGTACTTCAGGGCGAAATCCTTGTAGGCCATGATCGCGTCGTAAAATTTGCGGAACGAAAACACCGTCTGGTTGAAAGCCTTGACCACTGAAATGCCGCGCACGTACTCCACGGCCGAATTGTTCATCTCCTCCAGATGGCTCTGGTAGCGATCCATGAATTGCTTGGAACGGCTCCCGCCGAAGGCCACCGCCTGGACCACGAATGCCGCCAGCAGCGGCGCCAGGCAGGTGAGGCCCAGCCGCCAGTCGAAATAGAGCAGCAGGGCCACCAGGGCCGCCGGCGCGGCCATCGACCCGGCCAGATCCGGCAGCTGATGGGCGATGAAACCCTCGATCTTCTCGATGTTCTCGTCCAGCATCTTGCGCAGCTTGCCGCTGGAATTGGCGGTGTGAAACCCCAGGGGCAGCGCGGCCAGGTGCCGGGTGAAGGCCAGCTTCAGCTGGTACAGGATCTGGAACGCCGCCACGTGCGAGCAGATGATCGCCGCGTACATCAGGGCGAAACTGCCGACCATCGCCAGCAGCGCCTGCCAGCCGTAATTCAGGAGCAGCGGCCCGTCGATCCGGCTGAGATCGCCGGCGTGCCGCAGCAATTCGGCGATGATCCGGTAGATCAGCACGAACGGGATAAATGAGGCCACGGTGCTGAGGACCGAGAGGACGCACGCAGCCGTGACCAGTCCCCGCTTGGCCCCGGCGATCTCCAGCAGCCGGGCCAGGCCGGCTTTGCGGGCGGGTTTGGTTTTTTCCATGTTGATTCCTCCATTCGTTCCAGGCGGCGGCGTCGGGAGCGGCCGCCCGGTCGGGTGTTAGTTCGGACTAACAAGTTTCGCAAAAAGAAACGGGCGGTTCGCCCAGCGGGTTCAAACGAACCGGATCCGGACGATCCGGCCGTTGAAATTGTTCTTGAAGGCCGGAATCAGCGCCAGCCACCCCCAGTACCGCCAGCGCCGCCGGTGGTAGTCGAAATAGTTCCACTCCGCCAGCCAGCGGATGCGCGGATCCAGCCGTTCCAAGGCCCGGCCGTCGGGGATCCCCCACTGAAACCTGAGCCCCATCCGGCTCACGGTGTCATGCTGGGCGCTCAGCCTGACGCAGGTCGGCGTCAGCATCTCCAAAAGCATGGCGGCCCCCGGAAAATGCGCCGCCAGCCTGCCGAGGAGCTCCCGGACCTCCGCCTCGCTGAAATACATCAGGAGGCCTTCGGCAATGATCAGCACCGGCCGCCCATTGGGGGCAACCTCCGCCAGCCACCCCTCTTCGAGAACCGATCCGGCGATCATCCGGTAACGGTCGCTCTCCTCGAAGAAGCGGCGGCGGATCCGGATCACTTCCGGCAGGTCCACTTCGTACCAGGCGATCCGGCCGTTATCCACCCGGTGGAAACGGGTATCGAGGCCGCAGCCGAGATTGATCACCACCCCGTCCGGATGCTCCGCCATGAATTCCCGGGCGGCCCGGTCCAGGATCCCGGTCCGGACCACGATGCCGATCTGCGAGCGCCAGGCCTTGGCGAAGCGGGAGAAGTCGTAATCGATCCGCTCGATCATGGCCACGGCGCGCTCATCGCGGAAGATGGGCCGCTTGCGGCGGGTTTCGGCCGCCTTGGCCCACAGCGGAATCAGCAGCGTCTCGGGCACCCCGCTCAAATTGGGTTCCATGGTATTTCCCCCTCTTATCTTGTTGTCATTTATTGTAAGGGGTTTTAGGCCGTTTCTCTACCCCCGGCGGGAGTTTTCAATGCCCCCAAAGGGAGCTTTCCAATGCCGCATGGTATCCATTCCGTAGCAAGGCCCAATCCCGCGAACCGCCGCCCGGCGTCCGAATGTCCGTCCCGCAAAGCCCGGCCCGTTTCCGGGCCCCCACAGCTCCCTGCACAGCCCGCGGGACATCGCCCGGAATCCCGTCCGCTTGCCCGACTCCCTCCGGCGCCGGTTGAACGGTTCAAAGGAGTTCCTTGCGTCATTCAAGACGTTCCTTGGGTAGATAACGATCCGCCTTGGGTGGCTCAAGGAGTTCCTTGCATCATTCCGGATGTTGCTTTTGTGAATGAAGATCGATCGGCTGTGAATGAAGGAGTTCCTTGCGTCGTTCCAGGTGTTCCTTTTGTGAATGAAGATCGATCTTCTGTGAATAAAGAACTGGCTTGGATGGCTCAAGGAACTGCGGCGGCGGCCGCCATCGATCCGGTTGCGAATCAGCAACGAGCTTTGGTGAACCAAGTAATTGCTGGGGTCGTTTCCGGACCTTACTATCAATGGCGCTTTGAATGTAGGAATTACTCCTCAGAAGATTATCGAGAGATTCATTCAAGGCATTCCTTATACGGGATTCCCGAAGGGATTAAATGCCGTCGGGGTTGCCGGAAAAGCTCCTTGGCTGAGATTCAATGAGAAAGGATGCCGCGGAGTGATTTTCGGCAGAACTGGCTATGCTATGAGCACTACCCGGGGCTCCGGTTCCGGAGCGGCTATATTGAATGACAGACCCGCCGCCGGGCGGGATGAGGTGATGGACGGGATGGACGATCGACAGCTCCAGGGATTTTTGGCGGGAGTCGCCGCAGGGGTCGTCAAGGATCTGCTGGATTGCTTCTCTTACGGGGTGCTGCATTTCACCAGCTACCGCTATCTGGATTTTGCCGCCCAGATTCTGTACGGCAGGAAGCCCTCGTTCTGGTGGGACGCGCTTTTCGCCCAGGGGATCGAGTTGTTCTTCTGCGGCCTGCTCGGTGTGCTCTTCGTCCGGGCCATGCCCGGCGCCACCAAACGCAACGCGCTCTTTAAGGGGTGGTTTTTCGGGGTCACGGTCTGGCTGTTCTTATGTTCGCTGGGTGTGATTTACGATATCCCCTTTTTTACCAAAACCAAATGGCAGACGTCGAATTCCGACTTCATCACCAGTTCGGCCTATGGCATCATTCTCGCCCTGACCCTTAGCTACCTGGAGCGCAGATTCCCGCCGCGGCCGGAGCGATGAAAAGGAGCCTCGCTCGTGGCGCTAATCTTCAAGGGACGAAAAGGCTTCGAGCTCGGGCGCCATCCGGTGGCGGGCCGCGTCGCTCCGCAGGTAGGCGCCGGGATTGATCCCGAATTTCTGGCGAAAGGCCTCGCCGAAGTGGCTGAGGTTGGTGTAGCCCACCCGGCCGGCCACTTCCTTGATGCGCAGCTTTCCCTCTTCCAACAACTCGCGGGCCACTTCCATCCGTTTGTCGCGCACATAGGCGTAGACCGGCCGGCCGTAGATTTCCTTGAAGCCGCTCTTTAGCTTGAACTCGTTGAGGTAGACCCGCTTCGCCAGCTCGGCGAGGGTCGGCGGATCGTCGTACCTTTGGTCGAGGATCTGCCGCGCCCGTTCCAGGCCGCGCCGGTCCTCGCGCGTCAGCTTGAGCCGCGCGGCGCCGGGCGCCCGCTCCGCCACCATCTCGTGCAGGTAGGCGGCGGCCAGCTCCAGGCTCTTGCCTTCCAAATACAGATCTTGCAATGAACCGCCGTAGGGGCAATGGACCAGTTGGCGCAGGATTCCCGCGACGGTGGGCGTCACCGGGAACTTGCGGAAGGTGGCCGAGAGGTTGTGCAGGTAGGAGACGGCCCGGGCGGACTCGAAGCGGTCGAGCACCGCCCCGAAGCGGCTGGGAAAGAGGCCGATATTGACGCTGTAATAATGGCGTCCGGGCAGAAAGCGGCAGACCCCGTAGCCGCGGCCTCCCGAATAGACGCAGCTCTCGCCGGCCCGCAGCCCGCCCCCCTCCCGGCAGCCGTTGACGGCGAAATCGATCGTCTCGGCCAGGCAGAAGCTGAGGTGATAGGCGGCGTCGTTCCAATGCTCGGCCATGACCACCTCCCGCTCCAGCCGGAAGTCGCAAATACCGATGTCGATGGCGCCGCCGCGCAGCCGCAGGTAAGAACCGCGGCCCCGTTCCGCCGGGAGGCGGTACTCCAGGGCCGGGCCGTCGGAATGATAGATCCGGTTCAGCGCCGCGCAGATGGCGCATTCCCGGTCGTTGGGATTGAGCACTTCATAATTCTTGTCGCACTCCGCCGCCAATTTCGTCACCTCCGTCGCCTTCGCCCGCTCACCGGGGAAAAGCTGCGCTTTCCGGTGAAAACCGTGCCGGGCCGCGTTCCGGGGAATGCGGCCCGGCGACGACGAGCCAGGCTACTCGGCGGCAGCCGCCAGTTTCGCGCCTAACTCCTTGCACTGGGCCAGGCCGGTTTCGTCGGGAGTGTTATTGACCGCCAGGCCGTCCGCGACCAGCCGGGCTCCGGTTCCCGCCATCCGTTCCTGCCAGTCGCGCAGCCACTGGCCGTCGCCCCAGTCATAGGAGCCGAAAAGCGCCAGCGGTTTCCCCTGGAGACCGGCGCCTTCCAGTGCTTGCACGAAAGGCTCCATCTCCGACTCCTCCAGCACCTCGACGCCCATCGAGGGGCAGCCCAGCGCCGCCGCGTCCGCTCCGAGCACCTGCTCCCGGGAGGCTTTGGCCACCGCCGTCACGGTGACGGAGGCGCCCGCCGCCCGCGCTCCTTCGGCCACCGCCTCGGCCATGGCCTGGGTATTCCCGGTGCCACTCCAGTAAACAATGGCTACCTGTTTCATTTTGAATTCCTCCAGTTTGATGGTTCATTCAAGCCGCTGCCGCGCGGGCGGTCGAATCCGCAACGGCCCGCGTCCCGCGAAGCGGAGAGGACGGACCGTTGCACGCCGGCACTGCCGGGGATCGACCGCTCACTTGGGAGGGTCATGATGTCCGCAGCCCGGACAGTTGGCGCTGTCGCCGCATTCGCAATCGCACCCGCCCTTTTTGAGGGAGCGGTTGATGTACCAGGCCGCCAGTCCCACTAAGACCACCACTGTAGCGATGAGGATCAATTTATCCATGGTTCAAATCTCCTTTCGGACCTATCCGTCCGTATTCTTGATGGATTGAATTCCCGGCCCCCGCCGTTTCTATCCGGCATGGGCCCGGGCGCGCTTGGCCGATAACGCCGCCACGGTCTGGAGCCTGCCCGTCACCGCGGTTTCCGCCGACGGCCGCGACGGCAGGGCGTGATCGATGGCCCGCTGAAACAGGGGCAGCTCCGGCAGCAGTTCCACCAGCGCCGGATCGAACTGCCGGCCGCGGTTGGCCCGGAGCTCCCGCCAGCATTCCTCGGGGCTGAGCGGCTTCCGGTAGGGGCGGGCCGAACTCATGGCGTCGACCGCGTCACAGATGGCGATGATCCGCGAGCTGAAAGGGATAGCTTCGCCCTTCAGTCCCAGCGGGTAACCCAGTCCGTCCCAGCGCTCGTGATGATAGAGGATGATCTCCGCCAAATGCCGCAACTGGCTGGATTGGCCCAGGATCTGGTAGCCGATGACCGGATGCTCGCGGATGATGGTTTGCTCCTCCGGCAGCAGCGGCCCGTTCTTATTCAGGATCCCGTCCGGAATGCCGATCTTGCCGATGTCGTGGAGATGGGCCGCCAGGTGCAGGTCTTCCAGCGCTTCCTCCCGCAGGCCCGCTTTTCCGCCCAGTTCGTAGGCGAGGTCCGCCACCCGGGTCGAATGGCCCTTGGTGTAGGGGTCCTTGGCCTCCAGCGCCGCCACCAGACAGTCGATGATCTCGTGGTAAATCTCGGCCGTCACCCACCAGGAGCTCATCGCAGCGACGCTTTCCCGGCATCGGCCTTCAACGCGCCGATGGCCCTGCTGATCTCGGACCAGGAACGGCGGGCGAACACCGTTTGGACCCCGCGGCGCTTGGCCGCGGCCTTGACTTCCAGCGCCAGGGTGTGATTCAAATAATCCACCAGGACCAGGACGCCTTCGGCTTCCCGCGGGATCTCCGTCTTGATGTCGCTCTTCTTCCGCCCGGTCACGTGATGCACCAGATGGAACCCTTCCGCCTTCAGCAGCGAGGGGATCTTTCCCAAACGGTCTCCACCGAAAATAACGATCGACATGTTGCTTCTCCCCTGTCTGTAATCATTTTCTCCGTCATCCGGCCGCCGCGTCGGCCAGCCGCGAGGCCTTGCCGCTCAGGTAATCCCCGGGCGGATTGCCGGCCAGCATCAACCGGATGAATTCCAGCTTCGCTTCGTAAAATAGGGCGAATAACGCTTGCTTGCGGCCGGGATCATGGTATACCTTCCAGTAGCCGTCCGCCAAGGCCCTTTTGCCGCCGTGGTGGATGAAACCTAACACGTCCGGCAGCGGAATGCCGAGGAACAGCCCGATCTCGTGGGGACACCCCGTCCGGTAGTGTTCCTTCAGATCAGCCAGCGCCCCCTCGACCGTCAGTTCTTTGCGGTATCCCAGCGTTTCCAGGAACAGCGCCACCTGCCGGTTGACCAACACCTCCCGCAGCAGCCCGGGATGGTAAAGGAGCACCGCCGTCTGAGCGGCGGTCTGATAAAGCTCCTCATACCGGAAATCGGCGGTCCAGGGAATCAGCGTCCGGTGCTCCCGCCAGGCGTCGCGCAAGAGACGGCGCCGGTCATTGGCGAAGGTGACGATGACGGCCGGCTTATAACCCTTGAGGACCGGGGCGCCATGATAGGCGACCGCGTGCAGGACATACTCCTCATTCCGCAGGTGCTTCCAATTCTGTAGATAACGGATCTCCAAATCCTTCCTCATGTCCTTGGCCCCCGTCCCGGTGAATCCCTCTTTCATCCTTACGCCGCACCAAAGTTAGTTATGACTAACTTTATCTTGAAAAAAAAGTCCCTTTTTTATACTTTCAATCGCCGGGCGCTGTCCCGGCGGCGCTGGCGCGAGGCCAGCGCCGCCGTTCGTTGCAGCCCTGCGCCGGGATGCTTCGTCAGACCGATAGTTTCGGCCCGGCGCCGTCGTTCAAGGAACCCTGATTGCCCCTGCCAAGCCACCAGAAGTACAGCACCATCGCCGCGAACATCAGCAGCGGAACGACGATCCAGATTACCTGGTGACCCAGGGTCAATTGATAGAACAAGGTCGCCACAATCCATGCCAAAAGCGTCAGATAGCCCAGCGCCAGCATACCGTAGCCTTTGCCGATCTCCCGGAGGATGGCGCCCAATGCGGCCACGCACGGCATGTAAATCAACACCAGCAGCAAGTAGGCGTAGGCTTGCAGCGGTCCCTGCGGGAAATACCGCTTCATCGAGGCGTAAACCCGCTGATCGGCGCCGACTTCCTCGGCCACCGCCTCCTGGTCGGAACTGACGATCCCCAAGCCCAGCGGATCCCGGAGGCTGTCCCAGACTCCGCTCAACGCATCCGGAATCGAGGCTCCGGCTTCCTTGATGCCGGCCCAGAAATCAAAACCTTCTTCTTCCCCGGCCGCCGCGTCTTTCTCGTCCGCGGCCACATAATCGATCTGGCTGTAGAGCGAATTCAAGGTACCGACGACCGCTTCCTTGGCCAGAATTCCGGTGAAGATGCCCACCGCCGCCGGCCAGTTGTCTTTCTCCATCCCCATCGGCTCGAAGATCGGGGTGATCGTCCGTCCGATCTGCGACAGCACCGATTTGGAGGAGTCTTCATTGCCGAAGGTGCCGTCGGTTCCGAACGAATTGAGCAGCGCCAGAATGGCGACGACCACGATGATGATCTTGGTCCGGAATAAGAAAACTTTCAAACGGCTCCAGGTGTAGGACATGATGTTGCCGAACCGCGGCATGTGATAGGCCGGCATCTCCATGACGAAGTGGGCCGGCTCGCCCCGGAAGAGCGTATTCTTTAGCAGCAAGCCCGTCAACACGGCCAGAACCATCCCCACCAGGTACAGCGAGAAAACCATATTGCCGGAACCGGCGCCGAAAAAGGCCGCCCCAAACAAGGCGTATACCGGCAAACGGGCGCCGCAGGACATCAAAGGAATCATAAACACGGTCAGATAGCGGTCCCGTTTATTCTCCAGGGTCCGGGCGGACATGATCGCCGGCACGCCGCAGCCGAAGCCCACCAGCATCGGGACGAACGATTTGCCCGGCAGACCGATCCAGCGCATGAAACGGTCCATCACGAAAGCCGCCCGCGCCATGTAACCCGAGTCCTCCAGGATGGAAAGCATGAAAAACAGCATGAAAATGACGGGAATGAAGGTAGCCAGGGTCTGAACGCCGGCCCCGATGCCGCCCGCCACAATCGAGATGAGCCATTCCGGAACGCTGAGCGTCGCCAAGAGGTGCCCCAATCCGTCGACAAAGATCGTTCCGAACAGGATGTCGAAGAAATCGATGAAGGCCCCGCCCACATTGATGGTGGCCCAAAAGACCACGTACATCATTCCCAAAAAGAGCGGGATCCCCAGCCAGCGGTGCATGGCGACCTTGTCAATCCGGTCGCTGGCCGATTCCTTGGCCGCGCTCCGCCGGAGCACGCCCTCGGTCAATTGGTAAATAAACTGGTAACGCGCATCGGCCAAAACCACGTCGCTGGTCTCGCCGGACTCCGCTTCGATCTTGGCGAGTTCGGCCCGGATCTCCTGCTCCGGCAGCGCGCCCGCGGCGACCACTTTGGCGATGACCCAGGCGTCCTGCTCCAATAGTTTCAGTCCGACCCAACGGTCGGTGGCGCCGAGAGTTTTGGCGACCTCTTTCAGCTTCGGCGTCCAGGCTTCCAGGATCTGTTCGACCGCCGCCGGATATTGGGCCAGCTTCCGCGAGACGGTCCGTTCCCGCCAAGCCTTGGCCATCGCCTCTTTGACCCGGCCGAGGTCCTTTTTCTGGGTCGCGCTGATGCCCACCACCGGGCAGCCCAGCCGTTTTTCGAGGCCGGCCAGGTCGATGGCGATCCCTTTGGCGGCGGCCAAATCCATCATATTCGCCAGAATCAGGACCGGCACGCCCATCTCCACCAATTGGGTGGTCAGATAGAGGTTCCGTTCCAGGTTGGTGGCATCGAGGATGTTCACCACCAGCCCCGGCTCGCCGCTGAGGATATAGTCCCGGGCCACCCGCTCATCCTCGGATTGCACCGCCAGGGAGTAAATGCCGGGCAAGTCGACCAGGGTAATCGCCTCACCGCCGCCGTCCAAAACCATTCGGCCTTCCTTCTTCTCGACCGTGACACCCGGCCAGTTGCCGATCCGCTGGTTGCTGCCTGTCAAAGCGTTAAACAGCGTGGTCTTGCCGCAGTTGGGATTGCCCACCACGGCAATGGTCTGTACCTTCGCCATTAGCTTTTCCTCCGTATCTTCAGAATATCGGCTTCCGCTTTGCGCAACGATAAGTTATACCCGCGGACCATGACTTCCACCGGATCGCCCAGCGGCGCGATTTTAAGCAGCTTAACCTCGATCCCTTTGGTCAATCCCATCGCCAGCAGCTTGCTGCGGTACGCCGGGTCCGCCCCTTCATAGCCCACGACCTCGGCAACATCCCCCGGACTCAGATCTTTCAATCGATCGGTCATCATTAAATCCCCCTTCCCCGTGCCGTGGCCGCGCCGGAATTGACGTGAATCCGGCCCAATGTTCCCCAGTCCACCATCACCCGGCTGTCGTCGACGCGAAGCACATACGGCTGGTGTTTTTCGCCCCGGGTCACGGTAACCGTCTTTCCCGGAACGATCCCCAAAGCCATCATTTTACATCGGAAGTCTTCGCCGCCCTCCAAGCGCTGCACCGTGCCGCAGTCTCCCGAACGCAAATCGCACAGGGTGCACGGTCCGGTGCTGTTTTCGGTTCCGCCGCTATCCTTCCGAAGCAAACTCCGGTTTTTTAAGGCTCCAAAGAACATCGCCATGGTATATCACCTTTCCTTGAGTTAGTCATCCCTAACAAGTTCCTAAAAATAAAATTTCCCGAAAAAAACTCCGCTTCTTCAAAACTTTTCATTGTGGTGTTTTTCCGAAAAATTTGTTAGCTAAAACTAACATCACACCAAAAAATTTAGAATCATTCCTTCTCGCCGGTACCCCCGCCTTTACCGGGTCCCGACTGTATCAGGCCGGTGAGATAATCCACCAGTTTTTCCATGGTAACCGGGCTAATATAATGTTCGATGCTGCAGGCGTCCTTTTCGGCGGTCTTGGGATCGACCCGCAGGATATCGCTGAAAAACCTCTTTAATATCTCGTGCCGCTCCCGGACTTTCCTGGCTTTGGCCTCGCCCAGCTCGGTCAGTTCCAGCGGACCGTACCGTTCGTGTACCAAAAGCTTCAGATCGACCAGCTTCGCCACGGCCTGGTTGACGCTGGACTTGGCCACCTGCAGTTTTTCGGCCAGATCGGTCACCCGGATCGTTCCATTCTCCGCCTTCAGATCCAGAATCTCTTCCAAGTAATCTTCCAAGGATGGAGAGATCGGAGTTGAATCCAAATAGACCATCCCTCCGTTTTGTTAGTACAAACTAACTTCATCTATAATCTACCGGATCCCAGACCGCTTGTCAAGCCGGAGATTGAAATTTTTTCAAATCTGTTACTTATCTCCGGGTTCGCCGTCCTGCGCTCCGGCGCTATAGCATTTTGATAAAGCGTAAACGGGCTTTGTTCTGCGAAAAGCGCGGTGATGCGTTCGCCCTTTTCACTCCAACCCCATCAACGCTTTGGCAAAATGCTGTATCAATTCCTCCTTTACCAGAACTGTCTGCAGATGGTACTATAGTCATATGTGATTCACCATGCCGGAGCGGATCGTACCGTTCAATCTCGATAAAGGCGGTTACCCAACGTGAGCGAGATCATCAAAGCCGTTATTTTAGGAATTGTCGAGGGTCTGACCGAATTTTTGCCGGTCTCCTCCACCGGGCACCTGATCGTCGTCAATGAGTTTATCAATTTTACCGGCCCCTTCGCCAAACTGTTCGATATCGTCATTCAGCTGGGCGCCATTCTGGCGGTAGTCGTTTATTTCTGGAAGCGGCTCAATCCATTCAACCGCCGCCAGACTGCCCTGGAGCGCAGCGCGACCTGGGATATCTGGAAAAAGACCCTGGTGGGCGTGGCCCCGGCTTTACTGGTCGGCGCGGCGTTCGGCAAGCGGATCGAGGCCCATCTTTTCAATCCGACCGTGGTCGCTCTGACATTGCTCCTGGGCGGCCTGGTGCTGATTCTGGTCGAAGGGCGCGCCAGACACAGCCGGATCAGCTCCATCGGCCGGATGAATTACTCGACGGCGCTGGCCATCGGCTTCATCCAATGCCTGGCGATGATCCCGGGCACTTCCCGGTCGGCCGCGACTATCATCGGCGCGATCCTGCTCGGCGCCTCGCGGACCGTCGCCGCCGAATTCTCGTTCTTTTTGGCCGTGCCCACCCTGCTGGCGGCCTCGGCTTATTCACTACTCAAGACCGATCTCGTTCTGAGCGGCCCGCAGATCCAGGCATTGCTCACCGGCTTCATCATCTCCTTCGGCGTGGCCTGGCTGGTGATCGCCGGGTTCTTGCAGTACGTCGCCAAACGGGATTTCAAACTCTTCGGTTATTACCGGATCTTTTTCGGCGTCTTTTTGCTGGTCCACTTCTTACGCTAACGGAGCGAATCATGAGAAGCATTGTCAAGTCATTCATCCTCTGGCTCTTGGTGGCGCTGGCCGCCACGACGGTCTGGGCCGACAGCGCCAATCTGGACCGGCCGGATCCGGCGACGCTGGACGCCTACCACCCGCAGGAATGGTCCTGGGTCGGCGTCTGGGATCCGGGCCGGACGATTCCCGCCGGCGCCACCGTGACCCGGGTCACGGTCCGCTGGTCCACCATGGGACAGCATTATTCGGGAATGCACCTGTACCTCTACAATGAATCCGGCGCCGGCGCTTTTGTCGGCAACAACGCGCCGCAACGCTCCTTTCAAGGCCAGCAAGCCCGCCAAAAATGGTATGTCAAGTTTTACGTGGACCGTTTGGAGTTCCCCGGAAACCCCCTTTACGTCGCCCCCACCCTGCTGCTGGATTACCAGGTGGACTGAATGCCGCCCCTAACTTGTGAAGAGAAGTTCCGGGTACCATCGTTTCATCAAACAATTACCGAAGCCGCCCCAAAAGGCGGCTTCAGTGTCTCATAGCGCTTTCCCAACCGGTCCGGCTCAGGCCAGATTCTTGATGAGCGAGAAATCGCCGCTCTTGGCGGCCGTCAGGATCGGCTCCATGTACTCGTCCACCAGGGTGGCGTCCAGGGCGACCGGCATGTTCTTCAGCTTCATCTCCAGCTGCGGATCCTTGGCCGCGGCCAGCGCCCGCCGGATATGTTCGTCGCTGAAGCCCGGCAATTCGCTCAGGCGGGTCGGCGACTGGATGCTCCGGCTGAAGGCCACCATGCCTTCGGCGACGGCGATGCCCAGTTCCCGTCCGTGCAGCGAATCGAGCGCGGCGGCAATAAAGCCGGCCCGCTGGAAGATCCCGCCCACCAGGCGCAGCTGCCGTTCCACCACCGGGGCGAAAAACACCGCGTAATAAGGGTTCATGATGCCGCAGGCCCGGCCGTGGCTGGCGATGTCCACCAGCGAGAAGCTGGTCAGGTGCGCGCCGTTGGTCCCGCCGATCATGATGGCGTAACCGCCGAGATCGGTGGCGAGCCCCAGCGCCTCTCTGGCCTCCAGATCATGCGGATTCTCCATCACCCGCTTGGCGTAACGGACGACCAATTCAATGCCGAGGCAGGCCACTTCCTGAATAGCGTCGAACTTTTCCGGCGCCGCGCCGAAAAAGACCTCCAGGCAGTGGGCGATCCCGTCCAAAGCGCCGTCGATGGTCAGACCCACCGGCATGGTCTCGGTGACCGCATAGTCGAAGACCGCTTTGGCCGGAATGATCGCCGGATCGACGATCAGCTTCTTCTGCCCGGCCACGGGGTCGGTGACATTGGAATATTTGGTCAGGTGCGCGCCGGAACTGGCGGCGGTCTCCACCGCAATCAGCGGGTAAAGCCGTTTGCCGGTCCGCCGCAGCGCCTCGCTGACCAATCCGGTCCCGAAATAGCTGTCAATCTCCGGACTAAACTCTCCCAAGCTCGCCAGGACATTGGCGGCTTTGGCGGCATCGATGGAGCTGCCGCCGCCCAGCACGATAAGGCAATCCGGCCGGTAATGCAGGATGTAGCTCTCAATGCGGTAAACATCTTCCCGGGGGCAGTTCGGACCGGCGTCGGGCACGATCTTGCCCCCGGCCAGCGTGACATGGTGTTGCTCCAGGGACGCCACCACCCGGTCGGCCACCGGTTTTAAAAAGCGCTGATTGGCGATGACCAGGGCCGTCTTGCCGAAGCCCGCGGCCAGCTCGCCGACTTGCTCCAGGATATGAAGCCCGAACCGGTAATCGTCTCCTTTGAATTCCTTTAATAATTGGGCTGCTCTTGCTCGAAGTTCCAACTTGATTCGCCTCCAAAATATTGATCATGCTTTCGCAGGACATTCTCAGCCGGGCGGTGCCGCGCCCTTCTCCGTCGCCCGGTCGCCGCGGCCGGACCGGCGGCGGCGGAACCCGAGGATCGCCGCTCCCACCAGCAAGGGAAAGAGGGCCATCGCGTACAACGGGGCGTTCCGGGACGGCGAGACTACCCGCAGCCGGCGAAGGCTCCCCGGCACTTCCCGGCCGGCGGCGTCGACCAGGCGCAGGCTGAAATCCCCGGCTCCCTGGCGGAGGGCGATCTTGTACCCCGCAAACGTGGGACCGCCGGCCGCCGGATCCCCGGGATCGTATTCCACGATATCATAGCCCAGGGCCTGGCCGGAGCTCTGCCGCACATAATACGGGCGTTCGGCGATCTCCGCAATCACCTTGGAGCCGTTCCGGATCTGCAGGGTCAATCCCTTCCCGGCCAGCGGCGCCAGCGCCGCCCAGGTCTGCTTGTTCTCCTGGCCCCGCCCGCTCTCCGGCGCCGCCAGCCGGGTCAGCTTGGTGTAGGCATACTGGTTATAGCGTGCCGCCGCGTAGGGCTTCAGGAAGATGACCCGCCCCCGCCCGATGAAGAGGTTGGCGCTGGAATCATCGCTGCGCAGCGGGTAGGTCCACTTCTCCTCGGGCACCACTTCGTAGCCGACGCCGTGTTTGGAGGGGGCAAAGGCCACCACCCGCCGCTCGCTGCCAGCCACGATCTTCCCGGTTAGATCCCTCAGGCGGATCCGGTACGTACCGGGCGGCAGTTTCAGGATAAAGCCTTCATCCAGGTCGGAACAGTATTCGCGGGGCGACTCCGGCTCCCTGGGCTCCTGCGGCGGGGCCGGAAAGGCCGCCGGGTTTTGGAGATATCGTTTAGCCAGGCTTTGATAGGCGCCGTATTGTTGATAGTAATCGGCCACCGCCCGGTTGTAATCCTCCTGGCGCGCCCGGTAAGCCCGGACGGCGCGAACCGCCCGGTCGCCGCTCCGCAAGCCGGTCGGCGCTTCCTGGGCTCCCCCCGCATAGCGGAGGGAAAAACGGGTCGGGGCCAGGCTGCGGATGACCCGGCCGCCGCGCAACACTTCGAGCCGGCCGCGCGGCGTGGCCTGATAGCTCTCCCAGTCGGCCATATACTCCCGGGTGATCGGCCAAAAGTAGACCGCGGTCCGGTGGACGGTGGCCACATTGGCGACATCGGCCTGCAGATAGACGGTAGCGATGGCTTGCGGACAGAAAGCGGTTCCGTACCGGGCGCCGTCGAACAGGAAGAACCCGTAGACGAACTCCCGTTTCAGCTGGACCCGGACCGGCTTTTGGGAAGGCCCGGCGAGCGTTTTGGACTCCGCCAGGACCGTGGGCCCCAACCCGGCCACTCCCAGGAACGCCGCCAGCATCAGCAACAGCGGGATTCTGCGGTTCATCGGGTCCTCACTCCTTTCACTCTCAAGCTCAGGACGGCCAAAGCCAGCAGGATTAGCGTATAGGCCAGGGACCCCGCCAGGACCAGCAGCGCCGCGCCGGGATCCGCGGTTTCGATCGCGGCCCAGCCCCGGCTGAGATAGGCGAAAGGGGAAACCCAGGATAGCAGCCCAGCGGCGAGGCTGAGCAATGCTTTGGCCGGGACCAGCGCCGGGGGCAGGTTCTCCAGACCGTTGACGACGGTGTCCCCCCATTGAATGATCAGCAACCCAAACAGGATCGCCACCAGCGCCAGGACGGAGCCGCGGATCCTGGCGGTCAGCGCCGACAGCAGAAGGCCCAAGGCGATCATGCAGGAAAGCGGCGCCAGGGCCAACAACATGGCCAGCCCGGCTTCGCCCGGAAATCCAAACCCGGTGGCGCTGCCGAATCCCGCCAGGATCACCGCATCCATGGCCAGGATCAACCCGTAAATGCCGACCGGTTCCAGAAATTTGGCGATCATCAGCGAAACCGGATCGACCGGTCCGTAAAAGAGCACCTCCAGGGTGCCCCGCTCCCGTTCACGGCTGATCGAGATCGCCGCAATCACCGCCAGATACATGGCGCTCAACACCGTCACCATATAAAACGGAAAGTTAAGGGGGTTGGCGATCACCAATAAACCGTTTTCGGCCAGCGCCCCCAGATGGACCCCGGTGGCCAGCACCGCCAGCAAGGCTCCGGCGCAGGTCACTCCATAGAGGCCGAACCCCAGCAGCGCGGCGCGGATGCCCCGTCCGGCGATACGCCCGGCAATGGCTAGCCGGGAGCGGCAATTTCGCATGTTCATCGCTCCTCCCGCCCGTCGTGCAATAGTGAGATGTTATTCTCGGTGATGGTTACAAAGGCTTCCTCCAGGCTCATCTGGCGCCGCGCGATCCGGGTGACCAGGCCGCCGCGGTCCAGGATGAACCTGGCGATGTCGGCGCGGAAGTCGGGTCCGCTCCGGGTCCCGACCATCAATAAGTTGCCGTTGGCGGTCACGGAGTCCACAAAGGGCAACGTTTTCAAGGCCGCCGCGATACCAGTCAGCTCCTCCGCCAGCTCGACTTGGATCTCCGCGCCGCTGCAGAGCTTGGCGCGGATGTCGTCCACCGTATCCTCGGCCAGCAACCGGCCGCGGTTCATAATGCCAATCCGGTGGCAGGTCTTTTCGACCTCCGACAGCAGATGGGAGGAGACCAGAAAGGTCTTGCCCCTCCGGTTCTCTTCCAGGATCAGATCGCGCACCCCTTTGATCCCTTGGGGGTCCAGAGAGGAGACCGGCTCGTCGAGGATCAAGAACTCCGGATCGTGGACCAGCGCCCGCGCGATTCCCAATTTCTGTTGCATTCCCTGGGAATAGGCGCCCACCGGCAACCGCCCGTCGCCCGCCAGGCCGAGCCGGTCCAGCAGTTCCCAGATGCGGCGGCGCCGCTCCGCGACGCCGAACAGGCCCGCAAAAAAACTCAGATACTCATAGCCGGTCATTTCGGCGTAACAATGCTGGACCTCGCCGACTACCCCGATCCGGCGTTTGATCCCGATGGGGTCCTCGCCAAGCGTCCGGCCGAAGAGCCGGACGGTGCCGGCAGTGGCCGGAATGATCCCCAGGATCATGCCGATAGTGGTGCTCTTTCCGGCGCCGTTGGGACCCAGGAAGCCATAGATCTCTCCCGGGGCGATATGAAGCTTCAGGTTCTTCACGACCGTCTTCCCATGGTAGCTCTTGCACAAACTCTCGGTGACGAGCATGACTCCACTCCCGTTCAGGTTGGCTTTCTTATGTAGATTGGTTGCGGCCGGCGGCGCGCTCAGGCGATGAGATCCAGCTCGTTCAGGATGCCCAGCAAGGTTTGGCGTTTCTCCGGGGTCAGCGGGCCGATGGGCGCGCGGGTGGTTCCGACATCGAAGCCCATGATCTCCATGGCCTCCTTGATCACCACCGGGAAACTGCCCAAGCCGAAAGCGATCCTGAGCGGCGCCAACCGGTACTGGGCTTTCAGCGCGCCCTGGCGATCGCCTTTTTGGAAGAGCTCGTAAATGGAGACCGCCAATTCCGGGGCGACGTTGGCCGAGGCCGGAACCGCGCCGCTGCCGCCATAGCTCAGCGCCGCATAGATCATGGTGTCTCTGCCGCAGAGCAAATGGAAGTCGAAGCCGGTATTCCGGATGATCTCTCCGACCATGGTCATATCGCCGCTGCTGTCCTTGATCCCCACGATATTGTCGATCTGCGCCAATTGCTGGATCAGCGCCACCGACAGGCCGACATTGGTCCGGTCCGGGTTATTATAGAGCAATACCGGCAGCCGGGTGGATTCGGCGACGGTCTTGTAATGCTGGTATATTTCCTGGCTGTTCGGCGTGATAAAAAAGGGCGTGATGATCGAGACCGCATCGATCCCCGCCGCTTCGGCGGCCTGGGTCAGCCGGACCGTCTCGGCGGTGGTGATGGCGGCGGTTCCCGCATAGACCGGCACCCGGCCGTTCACTTCCTCCACCGCGATCTCAAACGCCTGGATCCGTTCCTCCCGCTCCAAAGCATAAAACTCCCCTTGGCTGCCGGCAACGAAGATGCCGTGCACCCCGGCGTCGATCAGCCGGTTGAGCAACTGCCGGAAGACCGGCCGGTTGATGGCGCCCTCTTTGGTGAAGGGGGTGATCACGGGTGGAATAATTCCAGCGGGTTTATAATTCATTATCGTAGTCCTCCAAATAGTTAGTGGCGAAGAAGGTTTCCAACTCGCGGAGCTGGCTCTCCTGGTTCAGCAGGAGCTTGCCGATCTCGTTGGTGACCTCCTGGTTATTCTGCTTGAGCGCCTCATTGAGATGATTGATGATCCGGTTGCCGGAACGGACGATATGCTCCCGCAGCAGCTTATCCGCTTGAGCGGCGTCCCGGTTCAATAATGCCTGGAGTACCCGGCCATGCTCTTCCCAGCCGAGATACCGTTCTTCATCGGAGCGCAAGTTCAGCTGCCGGAAGATCAGGTCATAGGCGACCACCCGGTTTAAGAGGCTTAAGAGATAGCCATTGTGGGAGGCCGCCCGGATCATGACATGAAATTGGGTGTTCGCCCGGATCAGATCCGGCGAGGATGCGTCCAGCAGGATCTTCAACCCCTCCCAATGCAGCCGTATCTTTTCCAGCTCCTCGTCCGTGGCGTTTTGAGTGGCGAAGGCCGCGGCCACGCCTTCCAAAGCGGCCCGGATCTGAAATATCTCATTGATCTTCATCGAAGCAAAGTTCGAAACGACGGTCCCGCGGCGGGCGAAGATCTGGATCAACCCTTCGGCCTCCAAGATCCGCAACGCTTCTTTGATGGGAGTCGTGCTGATGTTGAAGATCTGGCTCAGTTGCCGTTCGGTAATGCGTTGGCCCGGCTTGAGTTGGCCCGTGATAATCGCCCGCCGGAGCGTATTGAGGATCGCGTCTCGGACTTGGCCCGGAATTTTCGTTTTCAAAAAAGCTAAATTCGAAATTGAGTCATCTTCTTTCATGCTAATCTCCTCTTTTCCCAAAAGCGGGGATTCAAAGTCTTCCAAAACCAATGCGGCGCTGATTCGTTTGGCACCGCCGCGCTCATTGCGCCGGGTCCGCCTTCGGCCAACCGCATTTCGGGCGTCGGCCCTATTGTTTGACCGCCCCGGCGGTGAGGTTGGCGATCAGGTAGCGCTCGAAAATCAGGAATAGAATAATCGAAGGCACCGAGGCCACCGTGGACGCTGCCATGATCTGGCCCCAATCAATCTTATGTTCGCTGATCAGCCCGGCAATTCCTACGGTCAGAGGAATCGATTTTTCCGAGGACAGCACCAGCGGGATCAAATACAGATTCCAGCTCTCCAGGAAGGTAAAGACGGTGGTGGCCACCAGGCCCGGCAGCATCAGCGGGAAGACCGCCTTCCAAAAGGCTTGCAGCCGGGTGCAGCCGTCGATCATCGCCGCCAGGTCGATCTCTTTCGGGATATTCTCCACGAAGCTTTTCATCATCCAGATGCAAAAGGGAAGCGTCACACTGGTATAGGAGATGATCAGGCCGAGCTGAGTGTCGTACAACCCGATATTTCGGATGATCTTGAACATCGGGATCACCACCACGATCACCGGGATCATCTGGGTGGTCAGGACGACCATCTCCACCAGCGATTGCCCCTTGAAATGAAAGCGGGCGAAGCCATAGGCAGCCAGCGAGCTGGTGGAGACCACCGCCACCGCCGTCACAATGCAGACCACCACGCTATTGACGAAATACTCCACGAACGGGTAGTCGCGCCAGACCGATACATAGTTCTGGAGCGTCGCCTTTTCGGGGAAGAGTTGAAAAGGGATTTTGAAAAGTTGCTCCGGCGTCTTCAGCGAAGTGAGGATCATCCAGAAGAACGGCAACAGCACCAGAAAGGCGATGACCACTCCGACCAGGGTATTCAAGGCCACTTTGAGCTCAATCCGGGCCGGGCCGTAATTTTCGTTCTCATTCATCAGCATTCTCTCCCTGCCTCCTTCTTTTTTAACGCCAGTCCGAACGGGTCATCCGGTTCAACAGAATACTCGAAATCAGGAGCAGGAGGAGCATCACACAGGCCATCGCCGAACTGTAGCCGAATCTGATCTGGTCGAACGCCACCTGCCGCACGGAATTGGAGATGACGTTGGTGGCGGTGCCGGGTCCGCCCCCGGTCATGACGAAGATCATCGGAAACTCCTTGAAACTGCGGAAAAAGTCGAGCAAGGACGTGATGAGGACGATATTGCCGATGTGCGGCAGCACCACATGGCGAAAGACTGTCCAGCGGCCGCCGCCGTCGCATTCCGCCGCTTCGCAGAGGTCCTTGGGAATGGACTGCAACCCGGCCAGGATCATCAGCATGCTGAAGGAGAAGCTTTTCCAGGCATAGGCGATGATCACCGAGAACATGGCCAGGTCCGGGATGCCCAGCCAGGCGACGCCCTGGTCCAGCAGTCCCAAACCGATCAGGAAGTTATTCAACAGCCCGTACATCGGGTTATAGATCCAGCGCCACAGCAGGCCGCCGACGACCATCGACAGCATCCAGGGGATCAACAGCACGGCCCGGAACACGCTGCGGCCGTAAATCCTGGTATTCAAATAGCTGGCAACGCTCATCCCCAGTATCAGCTGGAGGAGGACCGTGCCCAGCGAAAAAACGATGGTCACCCAGATGCTGCTCCAAAACCCCTGGTCGCTGAAGATGGAAAGATAATTGCCGAGTCCCACGAAGTCGAACTTGGTGAGCAGGTTGGTATCGAAAAAGCTGATATAGATCCCGTAAAGCAGCGGATAAAGCATCACTACCGCCAGGAGCAGCAGCGCCGGGAAGATGAATCCGAACGCGTTCATCCGTTCCGAAAAAGAGAAGCCCTTCATCTCAAGATTGCGGCTGACCAATCATATCCCTCCGAACATTGAAAGATGGGGATCCCGGTAAGGCCGGGATCCCCCGGGTCTGTGCGGTTATTTCTTGGCTTTTTCCATAATGGAGTCGACCTTCTTGGCAGCCTCAGAGACCGCTTCCTTGACCGGTTTTCCCAGAATGGCCTGTTGCAGGCATTCGACCAAAGCCGCGCCGATCTCGCCGTTCTCGGCCACCGGCGGATAGTCCTCGTTGTAATTCAAGGCCTGGGCGAAAACCTTCAGGGCCGGATCATTCTGGATGAAATCCTTTTTCAGACTGGCGGAGGTCACCGGGAGGCGGCAGGTGATCTTGGCGAATTTCTCCTGGTTCTCGGGGCGCAGCAGGAAACGGACGAAGCGCCAGGCTTCCGCCTTATGTTTGGAGTTCTTCAAAATTCCCAGGTAGATGCAGCCGTTCATGCTGGCGTACTTGGCGAAGCCGGCCTTGGGGAAGAGGAAGGCGCCCATCTTGCCGTCGATCTGGGGATTGTCCGCCACCGCCTGGCCGACGGTGTTGTTGGAGGTCATCATCATCGCGATCCGGCCGTTGGCGAAGCCGACCCGGACATCGTTGTAGCTGGCGTCGGTCACTCCGGGAGGCACCACTTTATATTTGTTGACCAGATCGGTTAAGTATTGAATCGAGCGGACGCCCTTGGCATTGTTGAAACCGGCGCTCCAGTGGCCGCCCTTTTGTTCTAGGACCTGGGCGCCGAAACTGCGCATGATCGGGAAGAGGCGGCTATAGGCCGAGTCGGCCTTCGGCGCCTTGGAGCCGACGATCCCCATTCCCCAACGGCTTTTGCCGTCGGTCAGTTTGACGCTGGCCTTGGTCAGCTCGGCCAGGGTTTGGGGAGCCGCCAGTCCGGCGTTCTTGAAATGCTCGGTATTGTACAGCACCGCCGAAGACATGGCGAAAAAGGGCAGCACCAACTGCTTTCCGTCAAAATTGCCGGAAGCGGTGATCTTCGGCACCAGCGAATTCTTGAATTTGGCGCCTTCTTTTTTGATATAGGGGGTCAGATCTTCCATGACTCCCAATTCACGGGCAGCCGGAATATCCTGCGGGTACATCTGGGTGATGTCGGGGGTCTGGCCGCCCAGCACCAGGGTCAATAATTTGGCCCAGGGCGGATTGTTGCCGATATGGACAATCTTGATATCCGGGTTCTCCTTCTCAAACTGCGCGACCAGTTCTTCCATGGCCCCCTTGTCGGGCGCTTGGACGACGGAACTGTTCACGAACTTCAACTCGACGGTTCTATCGGCGAAAACGTTCACCGAAAACAAGGCAGCGATCAGGCATAATGCCAGAACCAAACAAACTTTCGCTTTCATCCAATCTTACCTCCTGTTTTCTTGAATTTCCATAGGGTGGGATTCCCGTCCTTGACACCTCCTTCGCCGGGCCCACGATTCATCCCCGCCTATTGCTATCTAGCCGCTTGCCGCTCAAAAGCCTCCCCCGACCGGGGTTCGCGGCGCGGATTTTAAAATGAAAACACGTTTTTATACTCCCCTTTGGCCAACTCGTCAAAGTTCACCGTGATGCCGAGGCCCGGCTTATCCTGGAGCAGGATGTAGCCGTCCTCATAATGGAAGGATTCCGACAGCAACGTCCGGGACAGCTCCAGGTTTTCGAACATGAACTCCTGAATCAGGAAGTTGGGCAGCGTGGCGTCGAGCATGACATTGGCCATGGAGGCGACCGGCCCGTTGGAATTGTGGGGGGCCACCTTCAGGTAGAGGGTCTCCGCCTGGCTGGCCACTTTCTTGGTCTCGTGGATCCCGCCCATATGACTGATATCCGGTTGAATAACCGATAAATTGCCGGCCTGGAAGATGGACTGATAACCCCAGCGGGTGAAGCTGCGTTCGCCGGCGGCCAGCGGTACGTTGGCGCGCAGCGCCAGTTTCCGGTAGCCGTCGCCGTTATCGGGATGCATCGGCTCCTCCACCAGCAGCGGCTTGAGGTCTTCCACCTCCCGCACGAAGGCCAGCGCGCCGTCGTAGCTCAGCATGCCGTGCAGTTCGATCAGCAGATCCACCTCGCTGCCGACCGCCTGGCGCACCGCGGCCACGCAGTCCAGTCCGGCCTCGACCCGCTCCCGCTCGTCGGTCGCGGCGGACACTTTCAGGGGATCCCATTTCAACGCGGTGAAGCCATAATCGCGGACAGTGGTGACGGCTTTGGCGGCAAACTCCTCGCTGGTCCGGCAACCCTTGAACCAGTCATTGGCATACAACCGGATCCGGTCCCGCATCTTGCCGCCCATCAGGTGATAGACGGGCGCCCCCAGCTTTTTGCCGATGATATCCCAGAGCGCGATCTCGATGCCGCTGATGGCGCTGTTGAAGACCGCGCCGTTCCGCCACGGGTCGCGGGTGAAGAAGTTATGGAACAGCGCTTCGACGTCAAAGGGCGAGGTACCGATCAGGCGGGGGCCGATATGTTCCTGGATCGCCTCGCGGATGGCGAGCTCCTTGTTGCGGCAGGTCGCCTCGCCGACGCCGCTGATGCCCTCATCCGTATCCACCTTGACAAGGGTCAGATTGCGCCAGGAAGAAAAGTACAGATAGGTTTCGATCTTGGTAATTTTCAAACCAACTGACCTCCATTTCAGTATTGGGGGGAAATCGCCCGTTCCCCGGCACGGCTTTGGGTCCCGGCTCTTTTTGGGTGTGCGGCCCGGATGCAATCGTCGGCGGTTTGGGAGCCAAGGTCCGGATTGAAGAATTCGGCAAATTTCCCATTTGATATCTGATATATCAGATATCAAAAAAGTATTTTGACAAAATTGGATGATTTCCTGCAACCAAACCAGATTTTTTTGCAAAATGCCGCTTCTTCCAGGGATTGGCAGAGGGAAACCGGCGCTAGCGGATCGCCCCCGCTCCCTAACCGGAATGCTCCTTCCGGGGCGGGCCGATGGCAGTTTCCGCCGCCGCAAATTCAAATTCCCGCCGGAAAATAGCGATTCTACTCGTAGAAAATGAAGTTTCAGGCCCGAGAATCGCATTTCCGTCGCGGAGAATTGCATTTGCCATCCCGAGAATGGAATTTTCAATTCGGAGAATCGCATTTCCGGTCCTGAGAATTAAATTATCAGACTAGAAAATCGCATTTTCGATCCGGAGAGTTGAATTTCCACTCCCGACAATTGTAATATCGGAACCGATAATTAAATTCTCCGTCCTGAAATTGCAAATTACCTCTCATAAAATAAGATTTTTGCCAAATGAGATGAAAAATCCGCCGGAAAAATAACGATTTGAGTCGAGGAAGAGAAATAATATTTTTTGAGAGGAAACCCTTGCGGAAAAGCGGCGCCGTTTCCGGCCCAGCCATAGAAGGAACCGCCATACCGAGGCGGCCCGATCGGGGAGTAAAAGGAGTTTGCGGATGGCGGCGGGACGGATTGGGGATTTGGGGGACCCGGAAGGAGTCCCCGGATTGCCGCTCAGGCCAGCGGCGCCTGATCGTCCGGACCCGGATGCCGGCAGCCGCCGGCGCAACAGCACTGGCCGCTCCCGGACCGGCAAATGATCTCCGGCGAGCCGCAGGAGGGACAGTCGTAGGAACCCTCCCGCACCTGCTGGAGATGCTCATAGCTCTCCTGCCACTCTTTGCCGCAGTTCCGGCAGCGCATCGGGCAGATATTACGGGTGAAATTGCCGCCTTCGATCCGCAGCGCCTTGCCGTTGGCCAGGGCGTCGGCGATCTTGGCCCTGGCGGCGAGCAGGATCCGCTGGAAGGTTTGGCGGGAAACCTCCATTCGCGCGGCGCACTCCTCCTGCTCCAAGCCTTCGAGATCTTTGAGCCGGATGGCCTCCAGCTCCTCCACCTTCAACAGGTTCTCCTCCAGTCCGCACTGGGGCCGGCCGGCCGGGACGAAGCGCCGGACCGGGGGGATGAATGAAACTTTACGCCATTTGACCGGACGGGGCATGAATTTCAACTCCATCTGCAGTGTTCGTCAGGTCCATCTTACCATCTCCGGAGGGTCCGCCGCAAGCGCGGCCGCCCGGATCAAAAAAGGGAGGACTTTGGCCCTCCCTCCGTTCTCCTTAGGCGTGCCCGCCGCAACTGCCGGCATGGCTGTGCTCGTGGCAGACGGACCCGCCGGAGACCAATTCGCCGCGGCTGTAACGTTCGATCGCCTGTTCCTTGGAGCCGCTGATGCCGGTGATCACCGCGATCCCGTGCTCCCGGAAGATGCGGACCGCGCCGTCCCCCATTCCTCCGGCAATGACGGCCCCCGCGCCCTGTTCATGCAGGAAGTTGGGCAGGAAACCCGGCTGATGCCCGGGGTTGGGGATGAATTTTTCCTCCTTGGCCGTCCCGTTCTCCACCTCATACAAGGTAAACCCTTCACAGTGGCCGAAATGCTGCGCCACCGCACCGCCATCGGTAGCAATGGCAATCTTCATGGTACCATTCCTCCTTCTGATTATCGGGGAGCCGCTTCCGCCGCCGGGAAACGGCGCGCCGGCCTGGCCGGAACCCGCCGCCACCACCGTCTCAGGCTTTGGCCGGCAGCTTCGCCAAAAATTGGGCCGCGATCGGCGCGAAAAACTCCGGCACCTGCTCCGCCACCGCCTCGATCCGGCCGGCGTCGGCCAGGGTCGCCACCTCCGGCACCAGCGGCAGCCGCCCCAGCAAGGCCAGGCCGAAATCGGCCGCCACCGCCTCGGCCCGGCTCGGCCCGAAGAGGTCGATCCGGCGGTGGCAGTCCGGACACTCCAGATAACTATAGTTTTCGACCATCCCGAGAATGGGGGTCCGCATCTGCTCCGCCATATGCACGGCTTTCTTGACGATCAGCTCCACCAGTTCCTGGGGCGAGCTGACCACGATCATCCCGTCCAACGGCAGCGATTGCATCGTTGTCAGCGGCACATCCCCGGTCCCCGGCGGCAGGTCGACCAGGAGATAATCCAGGTCGCCCCAATCCACCTCGGCAAAGAACTGTTTGACCACTCCGGCGACGAGCGGACCGCGCCAGATCACCGGCTGGTCCTCCTGCTCCAGCAGCAGGTTGATGGAGATGACCTTGACCCCGCCGGCCGACTGCAGCGGCTCCATCGCTACGCCGTTATGGCCGGCCCGGCCTTTGAGCCCGAAAAGTTTGGGGATGCTGGGCCCGGTCACATCGGCGTCGAGGATTCCCACGGCCAGCCCCCGACGGCGCAGCTCCGCCGCAAGCAGCGCCGTGACCGAGGACTTGCCGACCCCGCCCTTGCCGCTCATCACCGCCACCACCCGCTTGATCATCCCGTAGGGATTGACGCTCTTTTCAAAGATCGATCCTTCCGTATCTGCCATTATCGCTCCTCGATTCGTTAAAGATATCCGTCGCAAAGCCGATTCAGGGTAGAGCCCGGGCTGGATCCATGCAACGCCGGAACCGGAGTCCCGACGAACGGATCCCGCGCGGCGCAATGCCGAACGGATTGGCGGTCGTGATGCTTTCGTCCGACATTCATTTTGGCTTATGCCCATAATTATTCTAAATTTATTATGGGCATATGTCAATAACCTATTCGCCTCTTCCTCGGAAAATTGCAACTCTTTCAATTCTTTCCACTGAATAGCCCGGTTATCCGGGCACGAACTGCGACCCGGCGCCCCGCCACGGAGCGCAAAAAACTGCCGGCTTGACAATTGCCACGGAATAAAATATAGTAAGGGGTAGGCGGAATGAACATTCATTCCTGACCAATTGAACTCCGGGAGAGGCCATGACCGAAGAAGCACTGGATAAAAAAGCCGCCGCGCTCCAGGCCGCGCTGGAACTCATCGCCGAGCAAGGCTTCCACGGCGCGCCGATGTCGCGGATCGCCGAACGGGCCGGGATCGGGGTCGGCACGATCTACCGCTACTTCGCCAGCAAGGACGATCTGATCAATGCCCTGTATATTGAGATCAAGTCCCGGCTCACCCGGAGCATCCTCAAGGGTTATTCGGAGCAGCTGCCGGTCCGGGAGGGCTTTCAACATCTGTTGGACGCCCTGGTCCGTTACTGCGTGGCGCATCCGGCGGAGCTCGCCTTCGCCGAACAGTACGAGAACTCGCCGCTGATCACCGCCGTCACCCGCGCCGAGCTGCTCCGGCTCTTTCAGCCCATTCAGGACCTGTTCCGGCGGGCCCTGGCGGAACAGCTGTTAAAGGAGCTGCCGTTCGAAATGATCGGCGCCCTGGTCTACAGCAGCGTGACCGCCTTGGCCAAATTGCAGCTTTCCGGGGCGATGCAACTGGGTGATCCCCGGTATGAAACCGGGCTCGCCGCCATCTGGGATATGATCAAACGCTAAAAGTTGCTCTTTTTTTCGCGGTTACGGAATGAACATTCATTCCTGGAATCTTTTCACTCTCGTTCCAACGAAAAATCTTGACGAAAAGGAGTTGAGCGGAATGTTATACCGTCCGATGGGCCGGACCGGAGATCAGGTCTCGATCCTGGGCTATGGGTGTATGCGCCTCCCCCAGCAGAACGGCAGGATCGATGAAGCGCGCACCGAAAGGCAGATCGTCTCGGCCATCGAGCAAGGGGTCAATTATTTCGATACCGCCTATTTCTATCACAACGGCAAGAGCGAGGCCGTGCTCGGCAAGATCCTGGCCAAAGGCTACCGTGACCGGGTGCTGGTCGCCACCAAGCTGCCCCTGCCCCTGGTCCACTCGCGCAAAGACATGGATACGCTGCTCGATACCCAGCTCAAAAGGCTCCAGACCGACCATATCGATTATTACCTGATGCACATGCTGACGGGCATGGCGGGCTGGCAACGGCTGAAGCAGCTCGGAGTGGAGGATTTCCTCGAACGGGCCAGGCAGGCCGGGAAGATCCGCCGCATCGGCTTCTCCTATCACGGCGGCAAGGACCAGTTTCCGCGGATCATCGATGATTACCCCTGGGAGTTCTGCCAGATCCAGTACAATTATTTCGACGAACACAACCAGGCGGGCAGGGATGGCCTCGAATACGCCGCCGCCAAAGGCTTGGGCGTGGCGATCATGGAGCCGCTGCGCGGCGGTTTCCTGGTGGGCAAGATGCCCCCGGCAGTGCAGGCAGTCTGGGACCGGGCCCCGGTGAAACGGTCTCCCGCCGAATGGGCGCTGCGCTGGATCTGGAACCATCCCGAAGTGTCGCTGCTGCTGTCGGGAATGAACGAGGAGTCGCATATCGCCGAGAATATCCGGATCGCCGGGGAAGCCCTCCCGCAGTCGCTCTCCGCCGCCGAACTAGCGCTGGTCGGCGAGGTCAAGGAGACACTCGGCAAGATGATGAAGGTCGGCTGCACCGGCTGCGGCTATTGCCTGCCGTGCCCGGCCGGGGTGAATATCCCGCTCTGTTTCAGTTCGTACAATGATAAGTACCTGTTCAACGACAGGATGCCCCAATTCAACTATCTGGGTTTTACCGCCGGAGTGGACGGCGGGCAGCCCTCCTACGCCTCGCTCTGCCGGAATTGCGGCCAGTGCGAAAAGCATTGTCCGCAGCGGTTGCCCATCCGCCGCCATTTGCAGGAGGTCGCCGCGGACATGGAGCGCTTCTATTTCAAGCCCGTGATGGGCCTGGTTCGCGGCTACTTCAAGATCCGGGGTCTCTTCAAAGGAGCCCGTCAGGCGGAACATTAACCTGGGCCGACAAAGGCCGGCCGCCTAATCAACCCAGCCGTGCGCAACGGCCGGGTTGATTTCTTGTTAAGGGGATTAAAAGCGTTGTGATAAACCCTGCCCGAAGGCCAGGGTGAACACAAAAGCTCAGAAAAGCAAGTGATAAAGTCGTTTTTTAGTCCATTGAAAGGATGATTTCCGAATTTGAGGACTTTATCACATGGCTTTTAAATCATCCGGCGTTCCCTGATCCATGGAAAGCCGCCCCGCTCCCCGGACAGCCGGGGCGAAACCTCGAAAAAATATCCGCTGCGCCTCAGCGAAGCAGGGAAAAATGCCGGCAAAACCGAATCCCTGATCATCAACATTGCGTCCCGCTCCCCGGGACGATGGGAGTGATCCGCTCATGAATCAGGAAAAACAACGTCATTGCGAGAGCGGGAAGCCGGCCGGCATCCGCTTGCGGGCCCACCATCTCCTCTGCTTGCAAGGCTTTCAAGGCTATGGCTACAGCCAAGGCTTCACCGCCAATCTGGCCCGGATCGTCGCGATCCTGGACGCCGACCCCGGGACACTCGTGGAACTGGTCGCCGAAAACGACGATGTCTGCGCCTGTTGTCCCCATGCCGGCGTCGCCGGCTGTCAAAAAGATCCGGATGCGGCGGCCGCGATCCGGTCGATGGACGCCAAAATCTTAATGAGGCTGAATCTGGAGGCGGGATACAGCGCCAGCGGCCGTTCCCTCTGGGACCGGGTGAACGCGGCGTTCAAGACCCGCGCCGCTCTGCAAGGCATCTGCGGCGACTGCCGCTGGCGGGAGCAATGCCTGTGGTATCAAAAGCGAGCTGCGGAATGAGCCGGTTAGATTCTTGGAGCGCGGTTTAAAAGCGGCCGTTTTATTAAATTTCAAGACAGTTCCATAATTTCAAAGACTTATCCCTGGCTTTTCAATTGGCTCTTTCCATCCAGTCCGATCCGGGAGTTCGGTCCGATCCGTGAAGGGCAATAGCAGCTCTCCAGCCAGTAGGAGCCCGCCCGGTTTGGGCAGCTTGACCAGGAATGTATATTATCCTGACACCATCGTGGTCCACCGGGATCCCCAAATCCCACAATTCGATGCTATTGATGCGTAAACCGGAATCCGATCGCTTTTTTGCCGCACGAGTCCACACACTCACCGCACAATATGCATTCCGGATGATTCAGCTTGTTTTGGCGCACCATTTCATGGACATCCAAACTCATCGGGCATTTCTGATTGCAAAGCTTGCAATGGACGCACTTTTCGCCATCCGCTTCCAGATGAAGCGATGGATAGCCCAGTTTATTCTTGATTTGGCTGCCGATCGTCATCAACGGAGCCATCCAACAGACATAGTGACAAAAGGAACGCTTTCCGAACGCGAGGGAGAGACTGACTATCAGAGCAACCACTCCCAAATAGGGGATATAACTCAACAATCCGCTAACCGAAACTCCATGATCGGTAGAGTAAAACAAATCCAGCTTTTTAATTCCGCCCGCGCCAACGAATACGGCGATAACCGACACCAGCCAGGGCAGCCAGATCAGATATTTTATCCAGTTCAGCCTGCCGCCTTTGGCTTTCTTGCCGACCGCCGCGGCGCAGCATTCCTGCAATCCGCCGGCCGGACAGACCCATCCGCAAAATGCCCGGCCCCAAAAGAGGGAGCCTAAAAACAAGCTGCCAAACGTTACAAAACTGCCGGATACGATCCCCTTTAAGCCGGCCTGGATGATCAAATAGGGCGACAGATAAAATATGGTGATGGGAAATAGCAAAAACGATATCAATATGAACGTTTTCCGTACGGTTTGTTTTTTCATCATTTTCTGTCCTTTGTAAGATTTTTTGCTGCAGGACCGTTTCCCAACTGTTCCTGTTTTTGGCGCAACTTTTGATTGATGACGACAAAATGCCGGTAATTGGCATACGCAATGCTCAAACCCAACAATTCGGCCACCGCCACCAGAATGGCCACCTTTCCCGGCGGAAGCTCGCCGATGCACCAAGTCGCGCCCAAAGTTCCCGCTCCGATGATTACCAATACCAGGCCCCAAAGCAAGAGCGGCCGGTGATGGATACGATTGGCCAGTCCCGAGCAGACTGCCTGGCTGAACGAGCCGATGATTACCCCGGCCAGAATGGACGCCAGCAAAACCCGGAGCATCCCCGGCCGATAAAACGTCGTCAGCAACGCGGTCATTCCCACGATGAATCCGGCCGCTCCGGACGCCAGCGCCGTCCAACCGTAGGCTTTGAGATGATTGGTTCGATTCATGATGATAACCCCCTCACGTTACAATTCTAAAAACGCCCTGAACTCCTTGGCATAGATCCGCGATACCTCAAGTTCCTGCCGGTTAGCCAGCCGCAGGATGTAACGGCCGCCAAACCAGGGAATAATCTCGCGGATCCCCGCCACATTTACCAACTGCGACTTGCCGACCCGGATGAAGCCTTGGGGCCGCAACGTTTGTTCCAACTCATAGAGTTTATATTTGACAGTCAACCGCTGTTCCGGCGTTACAAGATACACCGCGTTTCCCATGGCTTCAAAATATAAGATCCGCTCATAAGGAATCAGCTCACAGGTGTCTTTCTCTTCGCGCCAGCCGCTGATCACCCCGGGCAAGCCTTCCCGCCGCCGGCCCGCCAAGCTATCGAATAGCGCTGTCAAATGCTCCAAGCGCTCCGGCATAAAACTGATGACCACTCCCGGCAAGGGACCCGCTGGCTCCTGACCCCGTTCCACCAGCGCCACCTCTCCCGCCTCGCCAACCTCCAAGCCCCGGGAAGTCAAGTAGCCGCTCAAGAGCGTCCTCAGCGCGCTGGAGCAAAACAGCTGAATCATCATGAAATTCCTCCTTTTCCAGCCTCAGCATGCCACGACATTGACAATCTTTCCTCGCTACGTGGCTTGACTTCATCATAACAGACGCCGGACTTGATAACAAACCTTCCGGGGCAAGTGGGAAAGAACAGCCGGTAACCGGAGTCTCGCGGAAGATAAAAGAAGTACTTGCCTGCGCGCCCGGCCGGTTTTGATCCGAATCCGGCGGCGGGAATGTCTCCATTGCCCCGAGGATTGCTTTATGTTACAATCAATGGGTTATGAGTACGAGATTCAAAACATAAGGAATTCGCCATGAAGAAACAAGAACTCCGCGCCAATTTGCTGCTGCTGTTGGCCGCGGCCATCTGGGGCCTGGCCTTCGTGGCCCAGCGGGTCGGCGCCCAATACCTGGGCTCATTCAGTTTTAACGGGATCCGTTTCGCCTTGGGCAGTCTGTCTTTGCTGCCGTTGCTTTATTTCATGAAGGGGTCCCCGGAGCGCCGGGCGGCCGGGTCCAAACCGGTCAGCGTCGTCCCGGCCGGGATCCTCGCCGGGTGCGTGCTGTTTATGGGAGCCTCCCTGCAACAGATCGGCCTGATTCATACCTCGGCGGGAAAGGCCGCCTTCATCACCGGGCTCTACATCGTCCTCGTCCCCGTCCTGGGGATCTTTCTCCGGCAACGCCTGCATGCCAGCGCCTGGCTGGGGGTGGCCGTCGCCACCGCCGGACTGTACTTTCTCAGCGTTACGGCGGATTTCACCATTGTCGGCAGCGATCTGGTGGTGCTGGCCGGAGCCTTCTTCTGGGCCCTGCATATTCTGGTGATTGATCATTTGTCGAAACGGGTGAATGCCCTGCAATTGTGCGTGGTTCAGTTTTTGACCTGCGCGGCGTTGAGCATGGCGGTGGCCCTGTTCTTTGAGAAGATTACCCTCCGCGGGATCGAACAGGCGCTGATCCCGCTGCTCTACGGGGGCATCGGTTCGGTGGGCGTCGCCTATACCCTGCAGGTGCTCGGCCAGAAACACGCCAAGCCCTCCCATGCCGCCCTCGTCCTCAGCATGGAAGCGGTCTTCGCGAGCCTCGGCGGCTGGCTGATTCTGCAGGAAAACTTGGGGCTCCGGGGCTATCTGGGCTGCCTGCTGATGCTGGTTGGAATGCTCCTGTCCCAGCTGCCGGAGTTGCGCAGAAAGGCGCCCCCGAAAATCCTCGAGGAGACCATGGAAGCTTAAATGAAAAAACGAAATCCGCCGCGGTCCTTCGGATGACGGTGACGGGTTTTTGGGGAAAACGGAATATCAAGTTCGCTCCGCCGAAGCAGTAAGCTGCCGATAAGAAACCGCCCCAAGCAACTGAGCTCATCAGGTGCTTTTCGGTGGATTTTTTTGCTTTGGACCGGTTGGAAGATGTTTTTAGGATGGATAGATCGCTTATTCACCAAAAGAACTCGTTTATTCACAAAAAGAGCTTGCCCAACGACTGAAAGAGCTCATTCTTCCGAAAAAGAGCTCTTTCAGTCACAAAATGAGCTCACTCATCCACAAAAAGAGCTTGCTGAGCGACTGAGCGAGCTCTCTTATTCACAAAAGGAGCTTGTTGATTCACAAAAAGAGCTCCTTGGGCGATTGAAAGAACTCTTTTTCCCCAAAAAGAGCTCCTTGAACGACTGAGCAAGCTCTTCAGCCGTCCAAAGAGATCCGCGCTTCACAAAATGAGCTCTTTCAGCTCCTCACCCCGATTGCTCAGGAAAATCGCTTCGAAGTCTAACTGCGATCCTTTCGTCCTATAATCGTAAAAAAGAGCGGGGGAGCGAAAGGATCGATTTACCGGGCCGGAGCCCAGATCTGGGTGGCCGTTTCCACCGGACGGCGGAGCCGGCGCGACTCCTCCATCATCAGGGCCAGATACTGATCCTGGCTGGCCTCGGCCAGGCTGTAAAATTCCGTGCCGTCGCTGACGTATTGGTCCATCTTCATCAGGCAGGTCGCCAGCGCGATCTCCTCATCCATCAGCCGGCCCGGCAGAAACGGGTTCGTATACAGCCAGGCTTCGCCGCCCAGAATTCCTTTGAGATAATAGCCCTCCACGTTCTCATACTCTCCGGCGCTCTGCCGCTTCAGCTCAAAAGTGACGGGCGTCCGGAAATCCCGCAGATACTTCACGGAATCATTATGGATCTCCCCGCGCACCCCGCGGATGAGCATCCGCTCGGAACGCGCCCAGGAACGGTGCTGATTCTGCTCAAAATCAAACAAGCCGGACTTGGCCCCGAAATCGATGACCGCCAACAGATGATCGTTCCGGACGATCCGTTCGCGGTCGGGCGGCCCGTTGCGGCCCGGCCCTTCCACCGCCGGATGCTCGAATCCGAAGGCGTTGATGACCGCGTTTTCAAAGCCGATCCCCAGCGCCCTGCGGATCAGGCTGATCCCGTGATAGCTGTGGTTGATGGAGACATGGGCATAATGAATCTCGCCCAGCCGGCCCGACCCGGCCAGCGTCAGCCGCGCCTGGTGCATGGGTTGCAAATGGTATTGCTCGGCAACCTGCACTTTGGCGTCGGGCCGCAGCGCGCCGTAGAGTTCGGTCAACTCCCGGAGATCGCCCGCGGGAGGAGTTTCCGCCAGGACCGGCACGCCTTGGCCGGTCAGCTCCAGGATGAACCGGGCCGCGACCTCCCGGGCCACGGCGGTCACCACAAAGCGGGGTTGCGCCGCTGCCAGCAGCGCGGCGACGGACGGATAGACCGGGGCGGCCCATTTCGTTTCCAGCTCGGCTTTGCGGGTTTGGCTGCGGGTAACCACCCCGCAAACCTCAAAAAGCTCCGGCAACAATTGGGCGACTTGCAGAAAACACTCGGCCCGCCAGCCGCTGCCGGCGATCCCGAAGACAATCTTGGGACGTTGCATCATGGAGTCCTCCTGTAATGATGGCTCATATTTCAAGTTCCAAGTAAAGTTTTCGCAGTCTTACAAGCGATTCTTTGTTTTTAATTCGAAATATATTCCACCGGGGATGACACGAAGGCCTGAATCAAGTCCCTTCCAAAAACCGCTTCAACTCCGGGATTACCCGGTCGCTCCGGGATAACGTGGCATTATGATCGGCTCCCGGGATGGTCACCAGCTCAATCCGCCCGGACAGCCGGGAACTCTGCCGTACTGCTTGGTAGATGGCATCGCGATCCCCAGCCATCAGTAGGCAAGGCACCGTAAGGTTCCGCAAGGCTTCGGCATTGTCGGTCCGGTTCTCGGCCACCGCCGCCAGCAAGGCTTCCCTGTCATTGCTCAGGAAACGCTCTTTCCGGGCTTCGGAGATCGGAAGCTGCGGAACCCAGCGTTCGAGCGTCGCCACAGCTTCCCGCATGCCCAGGGTCTCCATGGCGTAGGGCTGGATGGCGCTGAGGACAAAAGAGCGAAAACGGGCCGGAAACCATTTCATCAGGCCGAACCCGATCCAGCCGCCCATGGAATAGCCCAGGTAATGGCATTTTTCTATCTTTTGGGCGTCGAGCACTTTGACGACATCCAGCGCCCGGAGGTATAACGAGTACTCTTCCGGCTGGTGCGGCTTGGCGCTGGCGCCGTGGCCGCGCGCGTCGATCAGCAGCAGCCGAAACCGGCGCTTTAAGGCTTCCACATAGCCATATTCGTACCAGTCCTGAATACTGCCGAAGAAACCGTGCTGCAGGACGAGTGGCTCCCCTTCCCCTTCCACCTCATAGTGGATCGTTACATTTCCATTGGACACAAAGGCCATCGGGAATCCCCTTTCATGAATGAGCCGCGCTTCCGCCGTCCCAAACAGATGTTTGTTTCCATGATAGCAAACATACGTTCTGGAATAAAGCCCCATCGGCAATTATTCTGCGGCCGGGGCGGCGATTTTTCGGACTCCGATTGCCATCCTTCCGGACCAAAATTTATGATTTTTATTAATGGAAAATTACTTTCCAAGTCTGAAATTTCAATTGTCCAGATCGTTTTTTCAATTTTCACGATCGGAATTTATTTTCGATATATGATATTCTGTTTTTATTTATAAATTTTCATTCAGAAATGTTTAATTCTGATATTCCACTATAATTTGAATTATCTTCCGGAAACCTGTTTTTATAAAATTTGGTAGCGCCGCAGGCCCCGGTGGCGCCCCGCCAGATTGGACTTTGCCGCCGGCGGTTTGTTTAGTATAATCATATCAGACCGGGCCGGGAACGATGGCCGAAGCCCCGGTCCGAATCTTTGCCGGAAAATCGCCAAAACTATCGATGGGGAATACCCGGGAGCAACGACGCCGCCGGGCTTTGGGGTGCGGCAAAACTACGCGAAGGAGTCATCATGCAGATCAAAGAAGCCAAATATGAAACCACCGCGGTCAAGCCGGAACAATATCCCAAGCGCTACCTGCCGGAGGTGGCCTGGGTCGGCCGGTCCAACGTCGGGAAGTCCTCGATCATCAACGCGTTGCTCTACCGCAAGAGTCTCGCCCGGGCGTCGGCGACGCCGGGCAAGACGCGCGAGATTAATTTTTACCTCGTCAATGAGGCGCTTTACTTTGTGGATTTGCCGGGATACGGCTACGCCCGGGTCTCCCAGGCCGCCAAGGAGGCCTGGGGCAGGATGATCGAGACCTACCTGCAGACCCGGGAGCAGTTGCAGCTGATTGTGATGCTGGTGGATATCAGGCATGCGCCTTCCAACGAGGATCAGGTGATGTATGCGTGGCTGGCGGCGCAGGAACGGCCCAGCCTGGTGGTTGCCACCAAGCTGGATAAGATCCCGCGCGGCCAGATCCCGATCCGGCTGCGGACGATCCGGGAGGTGCTCGGCATGGCCGCGGAGGCGCCGGTCATTCCGTTCTCGGCAGTGACCGGGCAGGGCCGGGATGAGATCTGGCGGCAGATCGAGGGGGTAATCGGGCTCTAAAACCGAACTGTCGCGCCTAGCCTTTCACCGCCCCCTCGACCATCCCCTGGATCACCAGTCGGTTGAACCGGGCGTAAAACAGAATCAGCGGCAGGCTGACCAGCAGCATCGCCGCTGCCTGAGCCGGATAATTGGTGAAATATTGCGTGCCGATGGTGGCCAACCCGACCGGCAACGTATACGTCTCGGTGCTTTGCAGCAGGGTCAGGGGGAATAAAAAGCCGTTCCAAGCGCCGAGAAAAGTGAAAATACCGACCGTCGCCATGGCCGGCTTGGTCATGGGCAACATCACTTTCAGGAATACACCAAGCTCGCCGGCGCCGTCGATCCGGGCCGCCTCCGCGAGCGAGTCGGGAATATTCATAAAAAAGCCCCGGAAGATATACATGGCGATCGGGATGCCGAAGGCCACGCCGGGGCCCATCACCGACCAGGGGGTATTGATGATCCCTAAATGGCGGGAGAGGATGAAGACCGGCATCAGCACCATATGGACCGGGATCATCAGGGCGCCCAAAATAAGCACCGCCACCACCCGGACGGGCCGGGAGGAGAACTTGGCCACCACATACCCGGCCATAGCCCCGATGATCAGCACCATCACCAGCGTCCCCAGGGCGATAACTCCCGAATTGACGGCCCAGCGCCAGAAATAAGGGGCGCAAAGGATATTCCGGTAATTGTCAAACTGGAGCGCCCGGGGCCAAAGCATCTTATAGTACTCCTCCGGAGTCTGGAATGAGATATAAACGACGTACAGCAGCGGAACCATGATCACCAAACTCAGCAACGCCAGAAACAACTTGGCGAGTTTAAACTTCATTGGCCTGACCCCCTTTGGCATTCTCACGCTGCCATAGATTTTGAATCAGCGTGGCGCCGAGCGCGCACAGCAGAATGACCACCGCGATGGCGCCGCCGTAGCCGAACTCCCTGGCCTGAAAAGCCCGGTTGTACATATAAGTGGCCAGCACATCGGTGCGGTGGAAGGGCCCGCCGCCGGTCAGGATCCAGATCAGATCGAAGAACTGGAAGGAACCGACCAGACTGATGATGAGCGAAACCCGGATCACTTCGGAAAGCATCGGGAGCATGATGCCGCCCACCATCACCCAGCCTTTGGCCCCGTCGATTTTGGCCGCTTCCAGAATGGTCACGGGCAGGGCATTGATGCCCGCCGAATGAATCAGGCAGTGATAGCCGAAATAAACCCAGACCACGACCACCAGGATCGCCCCCAGCGCCGTTTGGGGATCGGTCAGCCACACCCGCGCCAATCCCGGCAGATGAATCGCTTTTAACAATGTATTGAGCGTGCCGTACTGATAGTCGTAAATAAACCGCCATAAGAGGCCGATCATCACCATCGACAGAATGCAGGGGATATAAAAGATCACTTTCGACAATTCGGCCCAGCGATTCTTCACCTTAAAAATGGTATAAGCCGTCACAAAAGACAGCGGCAATTGAATGAGCAATGAGACCGCGACGATCAGCAGATTGTTTTTGAGGGCGTTATAAAAATACGGATCCCGCAACAAACGGAGGTAATTGTCCCACCCCACCCAAGTCATCTCCTTGGAAAAACCGTTCCATGAGTTGAATGAGTACTGCAGCGTCGATAGAATCGGCCAGTAGGCGAAGGTCAGGATCAATAACAGGGCCGGGCCGATCAATAAGCCGACAAACAGCTTACGCCGCCAAGCGAAAGAGTGCTTTTTTACCGCTGGTACCCCATCTGACATCAGCCATTCTCCCTTCATCGCTGAAAAAAATACTTCGTCCGCACGATTACAGCGGCCGTAAACTTCATAAAGGGGAGGGGCCCCTTTTCGGCCACTCCCCGCCAAGCGAACCAGTGTTGGAAGCCGTTACTTCAGTTTACGGGCTTCCTCAAATGCCGTGGCGACTTGTTTCGGCGTTTTGGCGCCGCCCATGATCTCCTGGAGCCCCTGGAGCAGAGCTTGGGACATCGGCGCCGGCAGATCCTGATCCCACCACAGGGTCAGTGAGGAAGCATGCGCTAGGACGTTGGCGAGCCCTTTCATTTGCGGAAGCGTGTTGTCCTCCATATAGGGAGTGGCCAGGGAAGCCAGGCTGCTGGACTTTTGGAACCGTTCGGCCATATTTTCCTTGCTGGCCATGAATTTCAGGAACTTGACGGCCGCCGCGGGATTTTTACAGGATTGGTTGATCGAAAAACCGTCGGCTGCGCCCAGAATGGAGTGGGGATCGCTTTTACCGCCTTCGACCACCGGATAGGTGAAAAAATCCCATTTGTCGAAGTCCGACTTGTTCTCATTGGTGAGCACGGTAAAGTGCCAATTGCCCATGGCCATCATCGCCGCTTTATCCTTCATCATCAACTGGCAGGCGTCTCCATAGGTCAGGTTTAAAGCGTCGGGCGGGAAATAGCCCTTTTTGACCAAAGTGTCCAGCAATCCGAAGGCTTTGACAAAAGCCGGATTGTCGAAGCGGGCCTTGCCGGCTTTGGCGGCTTGATACATTTTCGCTCCGGCGACCCGGTCCGCCATGTACATAAAGGCATGCAGGATCGTCCAGGAATCCTTGCCGCCGACGGTAAACGGAATAATGCCCTGGCTTTTCAGCTTTTCGCAGACGGTTAACAGCTGCGACCAGGTCTTGGGGGGAGTGATCCCGTATTTGGCGAACATCTTTTTGTTGTACCACACCGTATTCACCGTCGGGAAGAACGGAATGCCATAGATCCTCCCGTTATAAACATGATTGGAGAACAGTCCTTTCGATAAACCCCAGTAATCCTTGCCCACCGCTTTGGTGAGATCGTAAAGCAACCCTTCCCGCGAATAGATGGCCTGGGTTTCGCCACCCCAGTTAAAGAGGATATCGGGTCCGGCGCCGCCCAGCATGGCTACTTGCAGTTTGGTTTTATAGGCCTCATTTTCGGTGTAGTTATACTCGATATCAATCCCCGGATTGGCCTTTTCAAAGGCTTTAATCTGGTTCATCATGCACCAGCCCAGTGAGTCGGTCTCGTTGGGCCGTTGCAAACTCCACACGGTCAGCTTCACCGGGGCGGCGGCGCCGACGATGCTCATTCCGGCCACCAAAACAACCAAAATCAATACTCCCGCCATCCAAAATTTCTTTTTCATCGAAACCCTCCCTTTTCATCTTAACGTCTGAAACGTTCTCCATCGATCAATGTATCAAAAAGGTTAACAACGGGCCAGTGCTCAAACATTGTCCGAATATGCCAAATTATTGACTTCTTCAAAGCAGGGCAAAACAAAAACCCGAAAGTTTGAAACCGTAACTTTCGGGTTAATTCACCGCTCTTTGATACAGAGCGAATTGCAAATTTCATGGCAAAAACTTCGCAACACAATATATTCGGGGCTTATCACTATATATTGGCATTATGGTAATTGCAATTCTCTCCTAATAATATAAAAGCGTTATGATCAACCTGACCGGATGGGAAGGCGTCGAAAAACAAGCCAAGATTGATGACCATGGAATTGAAGTCGCGGAGGGGTCAGGCGGAGGCTGGCTGGTTTCATCCCGGATGATTCCGGTAACTTACTTATCCACAAAAGATCGATCTTTTGTTAATCAAGGAACTACGGCAATCACCGCCATAGTTCCTTTTGTGGATAAAGATCGATCTTTTGTGGATCAAGATCTTCCTTTTGCGGATCAAGATCGATCTTTTGTTAATCAAGGAACTACGGCAATTACCGCCGTAGTTCCTTTGGTGGATAAAGATCGGTCTGCGATGATTCCAGATCGATCTTGGGTGACTTCGGAGCTATCTTTGACGGATAAAGCTCTTAATGATTATCAAGTTAGCTCCGCTCACTCACGGAAGGGATTGAAGGATAAGTCATGGACGTCTATGGTCCTAACCCTCGGCCCGAATCGGGCAGGGAAACCATCGGGCTCCGGGGCCCAAAGGCCTTTGGGCTGCGGAGAATGGTGTTACTCTCCCCGATTCGCTGTCAAATCAAGACGGTCCCGAACCGCTTTCAAAAAGGCGTGATAAAGCGGATGCCTTTCTCCAGATAGCGGCGGATGATTTGATAAAACAGCGCCACGGACGCCTCCGGATCGTGATCATGGATCAAAATGATATCCCTGGTGTCCAAGCGATTCAACGCTTTGCCGTTCTCCGGGTCGTCCGCTTCGATCCGCGCCAGAATGGCCGCGGGTTGGTTCAGGCCCCCAGGAGCCCCGGGTTGATTGAGCCAGTATTCCAACTGGTCGAACGTACAACGGACATCGTAGCCGTCCAATAACTTTTGCCCGCTGGCCCATTGCAGGTTGATCCCGCGGAAGTCCGGCTGGCGATACCCCAATTCGCCGAGAAACGATTGCAGGGCGGCCCGCCGGTCTTCCCGGGGACAGACCGGGTTTTCCCCGGACGGTTGTTCCGACCGGGCTTCGTACTCGGCCGCATTGGCGGCGCCGCCGTCGTCGAAAAAGGGAAACCGGAAAACCTTGGCCGGCCGGGCGATGCCGCTTTTCCGGTAAACGGTTTCGATGGCTTCATCGGTGCGCCGGATCTCTTGTTGCCCTTCCGCCACCGGCAAATCGGAAAAATGCGGGTGGGTCCAGGAATGATTGCCGATGACAAAGCCCCGGCGGATGGCAGCGATGACCTCTTCCTCATGTTGCAAAATGTTTTCCCCGACGCAAAAAAAGATGGCCGGGATGTCATGTTGCGCCAGGAAAGCGACTTTGTTGCGAAAATCTTTGCCGGGCGCGTCATCGATGGTCAGATAAGCTTCTTTAACAGCCATAAATCATGAATCCCCTCTCCAATTTAGAAGCGTTGTGATAAACCCTGTCCGAAGGCCAGGGTGAACACAAAAGCTCAGAAAAGCAAGTGATAAAGTCGTTTTTTAGTCCATTGAAAGGATGATTTCCGAATTTGAGGACTTTATCACATGGCTTTTAGATTGAGTTCGGTCCAAGTCTAAACGGCTGGGCCGAGCTGTTTCATCTTTTTTCACTCGTTTTGCGATAGGCCGTTTCAATGGCAACGGCGGCTTCCTCCGGACTACACCTCCCGGCCAGCAGATCCTGCAGACTCTGGAGCAAAACCTGGGTAACCGGTTCCGGCAGATCCTGATCCCACCATTGGGTCAATGCCGGAGCATTGGCCAGGAGCTTGGCGATGCCTTTGATTTGGGGATGGTCATTTTCTCCCATATACGGGGTTGCCAGGGTCACCACTTTGCCGGTCATTTGATAACTCTCAACCAAGCTGGCCTTGCCGGAGAGAAATTTCAGAAACTTCAACGCCGTTCGCGAATTGGGGGAAGCCTTGATGGAAAAACCGGCCACCGCTCCGATGATGTCTTGAGCCGAACCCTTCCCCCCGGCCAGCACCGGAAAGGGGAAGAAATCCCATTTGTCGAAGTCCTGCCGCATCTGCCGGGTCAGGCGTTGATACTCCCAATCGCCCATAAAGATCATCGCAGCTTTGTTTTGGATCATCAACTGGGTGGCTTCCATATAATTAAGGCTCAGAACCTCCTCCGGCAAGTACCCTTGCCGGGCCAACTGGCGCAAAAGCCGAAAAGCCCTCACAAAATCGGGATGGGTGAAGCCGATCTGCCGGGCTTTCGCCGCGGGATAGAGCCCACTGCCAGCCAACCGGTCCACCAGATACATGTAGGGATAGAGGATCATCCACGGTTCCTGGCCGCCCATGGCAATCGGGATATATCCGGCCGTCCTGATCCGCTCGCAGAGCCCCAGAAACTCCTGCCAGGTTTGCGGCGTCTTCCAGCCATGTTTCAGGAAGATTTCTTTGTTGTACCAAATGACTTCCACCGACGGAAAGAGCGGGATACCGTAAATTCTCCCTTTGTAACTGTGCGAGGCAAACATCCCCGGTGCCAAACCCCACTTGTCCCTGCCCAGATCGCGGGTCAAGTCATACAAAAGGCCCGCCCTGGAGTAGATTCGCTGGCTTTCCCCGCCCCAATTGAATAAAATGTCCGGCCCCTCCCCGCCGAACATGGCCACCTTCAGCTTGATCTTATAGGACTGGTTCTCCCAGAAACGATGTTCCACCATGATTCCGGGATTGGCCGCTTCAAACTTGCGGATCTCCCGCTCTATCCAGTCGCCGGTCAGATCCAGCACCGGCTGGTTGATGGACCAGACCGTAATCCGTGTCTGCCGCGCCGTTGCCAGGGTCGGCAAGACAGCCGCCAGGGATAAAAGCAGCAATAAAAAACAGTGCACGGTCATTTTGAATTGAAAATGTCGACTGGCCATCTTTTCCTCCCAACGACTCGCCATTTGAACTGGAACTTCAGCTAGTTCTTCCGGTAAGCCGCCTCAATCATCGCGGCAGCCTCTTCCGGGCTGCACCGGCCGGCTATCAAATCCTGCGCACTTTGGAGCAACACCTGGGTGACCGCTTCCGGCAGATCCTGGTCCCACCATTGCGTCAACGAAGTGGCCTGGGCCAGCAACGCGGCGATCCTTTTGAGTTGGGGGCGGGCGTTCTTATCCAGGTAGGGCGTTGCCAGCGCCACCAGGAAACCGGACTTTTGATAGCTCTCAATCAAACTGTCGCGGCTGGCCAAAAACTTCAGAAACTTAACGGCCGCTTTCGCATGCTTGGAGTTTTTGACCGAAAAGCCGTCGACCGCGCCGATAATATTGCGAGGCAGCCCTTTCCCGCCCGGAAAAACCGGAAAGGGGAAAAAGTCCCATTTATCGAAGTCGCGGTGCATTTGATTCGTTAGACGGCTGTACTGCCAATCGCCCATGAACATCATCACCGCTTTGTCCTGCATCATCAGTTGCGTGGCTTCGGTGTAATTCAGGCTTAAAACCTCGGCCGGCAAGTAGTCTCGTTGGGCCAGGCCCTGGAGAATCCGGAAAGCCGCCACGAAGTCCGGATGGGTGAAACTGACTTGACGGGCCTTGGCCGCGGGGTAAAGCCCGCTCCCGGCGATCCGGTCCACGATATCCATATAGGGATGGAGAATGGTCCACGCTTCCTGCCCGCCCATGGCCACCGGAATGTACCCGGCGGCCTTGATCCTGTCGCAGAGCGCCAGGAATTCCGGCCAGGTCTGCGGCGTTTTCCAGCCATGCTTTACAAAAAGCTCCTTATTGTACCAAACGACGTCGACCGTGGGAAAGATGGGAATACCGTAGATCCGGCCGCGGTAACTATGAGTGGCGAACATCCCCGGCGACAACCCCCATCGATGCTTTCCCAAATCCCCGGTCAAGTCGTACAGCAAACCCTCGCGCGAATAGACCAGCTGGCTCTCGCCGCCCCAGTTGTAGAGGATATCGGGGCCTTTCCCGCTAAACATCGCCACTTTCAGCTTAATTTTATAGGATTGGTTCTCCCAAAAGCTATGGTCGATAAAGATGCCGGGATTCGCCTTCTCGAACTGGCCGATCTTCTTTTGGACCCAGTTCCCCACCGCGTCCATTCCCGGTTGGTTGATCGTCCAGATGGAGATGCGGATCCCGGCCGGCTTGGCCGTTGCCGGAACGATCATCAACAGCAAGCCGAACAACACCGTCAAAATCAAACGCCCAATGGTCCCGGCTTTGGATCGTTGGATGATCATCTTTCCCTCCATCATCCCCGTTTGGTCAAATATAGGAAGCTCATTCTTCCCCCGCTTTCAACCCCGGGGCGGCGGAAGTTTCGTAAACCGGAACGCGCCGGTAATCGGCGGGGGTCATCCCCACCGCCTCATGAAAGACCTTGCTGAAATAACGGCTATTCCAAAAACCGACCTTGGCGGCGATCTCATAGATGTGATCATTGGTGAACCGCAACAGCTCCTTGGCCCGTTCCAGGCGCAGCCGTTGCAGGTAGTCGCGGAAATGCTCCCCGGCGTACTCGGGGAAAACCCGGCAGAGATAACTCTTGCTGACCCCGGCATGGCTGGCGACCTCCTCCAGGGAAAGATCGCGGCTGAAATGAAGCTGGATATAGGCCAGCGCTTTACGGATCGTCGCCGAGGCTTGCGGGTGGGCATTGGCGCCGACGGAGCGGAGATAATGGCCGACCCGGTCTTCGATTTGAATCCGCCAGTCCTGGATCGATTCGGCTTGTTCCAAAATTTCCGGGAGATCCGGCTCACCGGATCCCCCCTCTTCCCAACGCACCTGGTATTCTAATGAGACCCGGCGCAAGGTATTGATGAATTCCAGGACCAAGCCGCGGGCGGCCTCGGGGCTCAGCGACCGGGGCAGGATCGCCGCGAAGACCTGATCCAGAAAATGATGGACCGCCGCCGGCTCGGCTTCCCGCAAAATCCGCTCCCAGGCGGCCAGCAATTCAAGGGTGGAGGGCGGCGCCGCTTGCCGCAACCTTGCCAGCTCGCCTGTTTCGATGCACTCGCCCTCCCGGTGGTACAACCGCAGCAGATTGACTTGACGCACTTCCCGGAAGCTCCGGGGCAGATCGGGGAATGGGCATAGCTCGGAAGAAGCGCAGGTAGTCCGTTTGACCTCCGCTGTATTCAGCGCCAACCGGCCGGCGATCTCCTGCAGTTTGGCAGCGGCTTCCGCGGCCGGTCTCGGCCCCATCCGGCTGGCAAGCACGGCAAAATCGCCCCGCCCGAAATCAATCAGCTTCCAGTTCCCCTCCCAATCCCAGCGGGTTCCAATCTGGGCCTCCAACTCCCGGCGGAGCGCGACTGGATCGAGCCTGCCGGAGCGCTCGCCGGAAACGTGGATGAAGATCAGCCCAAACCAGGCTTGCTCCAGCACCACTCCCAGCTGGCGCGCCCTGCTCTCAAGCTCCGGCTCATCGGAGGCCCGGGTCAGAGTGTCGCGCCAGAACGATTCGGTCGCCAGGCGGTGATAACGGGCCATATTGCTGGTTAGCTCCTCCTGCTGGTGCCGGGAGGAGTGGCGGCGCTCCAGGATGCCGGCGATCCGTTCCAGAAAGGCCCCGGCCGTCGTCGCGGTGGCTTCCGCTTTCATCAAATAATCGGCCGCTCCCAGCCGCAGCGCCTCCCGGACCAGCGGAAAATCATGATAGGCGCTGACCACGGCCACCACCAGCCGGGGATGATGCCGGCCGAGCCAAGAAATGAAGGCCAGCCCATCCATCTCGGGCATGCGGATGTCGGTGATCACCAGATCCGGCTGGAGTGCCGCGATCTGAGCGATGGCGGCCTGGGCGCTTTCGGCCTCCCCGGCCAATTCGAACTGATACCGCCGCCAGGGAAAGAGCGCCGCCAATTCCGCCCGGACAAACTCTTCATCATCGACCAGGATGACCCGCCACATCACACCCGCTCCTTTGGCAATTCATCGACCTGTTCCCGATCAAGTCGAACTGGTTCGCGGACTTCCCGGAATGGCATCCGTAACGAAGCCGTGGTTCCCTCTCCCGGCGAACTCACCAGGGCCAGCCCGTAATCCGGTCCAAAGCTCAGCTTCAAACGGGCGTCGACGTTCCGGACGCCGACCCCGGACCGGTGGTGGTCCCGTTGCCAGACGGCGCTCAGTTCTTCCCGGGACATCCCCTGCCCATTGTCGGTAACCCGGATCATCACGGCGTCTCCCTCCCGGGACGCCACGACCTGAACCAGTCCGCTCCGGGACTTTAGACCGTGTTGCAAACAGTTCTCGACAATCGGCTGGAGGATCAGCCGGAGCGTCTGGCAATGCCGCAGTTCTTCCGGCAATTGCAGCTGCAGGGAGAAGCGGCCGGGATAACGGATATTCATTAAATATAAATAATGGTGGATATGCTCGAACTCTTCGGCCAGCGGCACAAAATCGCCGGATTTGCCGATGCTCAGGTAGAGCAGCCGCCGCAGCGAGCGTAAAGCCTCGGCCACTTCCCCGGGAGGGCGCTTCGCGGTCATCCCGGCCAGCGCCGCCAGGGTGTTAAAGAGAAAATGCGGCGCGATCTGCGCCTGCAGCGCCTTGATGACCGCGGTTTTGCGCTCACTCTCCTCCGCCACCAGCCGCTTGGTCAGCCGGTCGACCTCTCGGAGCATCCGGTTGAAGGCCCGGCCCAAGGTCTGAATCTCCAAAGGACCGCCCTCCGGCGCCCGGACGGAGAACTGGCCCTCCTCCACCAGACGCATGGCTTTCCGGAGCCGGTGAACCGGTTTGGTAACGAAAAACGAGATCAAGGCGGCCAAACCGCCGGCGCTCACGGCGCAGATCAACCCGATGATGAACAGGCTGTCGTAAAGGTGCTCCAGTCCGTCATAAAGCCGGCTGGCCGGCGCCGCGATATAGACTTCCCAAGGAGTCCAGGGGACCGCCGTTGCGATGACCAGATGCCTTCGACCGTCGACGGTTTCCTCAAGCGTTTCGGTATTGCGAAGCCGCCCCGCCAGTTTTCGATAGGCGCTGGCCACCACCGGATCGGAGGGGGCAATCCACGGAAAAATCACCTGCTTTTCCGGGCCGAAAACCGTCGCGTCGCTTTGAAAGCGGCTCAGGCTGTTCTCCTGCAATGAGATATTGGTCATGATCGACTCGACGATCCGGTAATCCAGATGCAAGATGATCCAGCCGCTTTGGGCCTGGCCCGGCAGGCTGATAATCCGCGCGGTCAACTCCAGCAGCCGGCCGGAACCGGTGAGCTCATGGGCCTGATAGTCGGGGAGATATCGCAAACGCCACGCTTTCGACTGATTCGCGAAGCGGGCCGGGATAATTTTTTTGAGGATTGATTGCTGCAGGTATGTCGTCACCGTATTGCCGGCCGGGTCGACCACGACCAGCTCGGCGCCTGGCAGCAGAGAGGCTTTATACTGTATCAGGAGATCGCGAAGCGCAGTCCGTGCCGCCTGGCTGGTGCGCGAATCGGGGCCGGCCAAGCGTTGCAGCAATGGCGCCAGTCTGCGGTCCAGAATCAGCGAATCCACTGTCGTTTCCGCGTTGTCGATGACACTCCCCAAGCGGTAGGCGGCCTGAGTCAGCATCTTGCCGCCAAACCGGGCCGTATGATGGCGGATGACTTCCTGGGCGATGGTGATGGAGGCAAAACCGATGGCAAAAACGGCGCCGGCGACCAAAAGTATCAGGGAAACGGATAACTGCCGGCGCAGCGTCCCTGCAAATATCCAACGCAGGTTCATGCCCCGGCTCTCCGGTCGGTCTGGAAGAAGGCCAGCGGAACAAGTACCCGAGATAATCCTTCGTCAGGTATCAAATCGGCTCCTCCTTACCGCAAAATCCATAAATTTAATTATTTGCTAAAACAATCCAAAATTCCTGCTTTCTATCGTTAAGAGATCAGTCATCACATTTTACAGAAATATGTGGTATAATATTACGAACTCGGAACCGGCTGCTACAGCGGATATTCAGGTAAACTTGAGCTTGTATTCGAACTGTTCATCATTGCAACAAAAACGATTCAAAAAAAACAAACGAGGCGATTTATAAAAATCTTCCAGCCTCGTTTACGCAGTTTCTGCTGTTGCAGCATTTTCATTCTCTTTTTTTAGCTCTTCGGCTATTTCCGGAAAAGCTTTCGATAATTGGATGATGATCCAGCCTCTGACATCCCGGTTCCCCTCCGCCCAAAGCCGGTTGATCCGCTCCAAAAAAGCCCGCAACCGTTTATCCTCTACGACCATGATCTCGTTTTGATTCTTTTTAGAAACAACGGTATATTCCTGACCCTTTAAGATCCAATCGACCGAAACGTCATATAAATCGGAAAGTAATATTAATGCCTCGGATGACGGTTTATTGACGTCATTTTCCAATCGGCTCAAATTACCGCGTGAAATGCCCGTTTTGTCCGAAACTTCGACAATTGAAAGATTCGTCGCTAAACGTCCCTTTTTTAAGCGTTCGCCAATGGTGTTCATGTTTCTTTTTAGAAACCCTCCGTTGACATTTGTCCCTATTTAGAATATAATAAAGTCAATTCTTTAATAAATAGTGTAAAAAGGAATCGTCTTTCTATTTCCATTAAAATCAATGCAACGGTCCAATCGTTTTGGGCTGATCCGGAACCCGGCTCTCAAAAACAACTATCCTGCCATGGCTAGTATTCAAAGCTGTTTACGGACGCATTTGGAAGACGGTCACCGCGGTTAGGGTAACCCAGTTGAAACGCTCTTATCGATTTTGCAAGTAAAGTCCGCAGAAAATGAAGTGATCCCGTATGTCTAGAAAGGCAAGCAGCCTTCCATGGCTGACCGACTGAGGTGAAAGGGCCGCAGCTGGAAAGATTGATATCATCTATTATACCATATCGAAGGCGCCGTATACGATGAGATGCCGCCATCAAACCACTTTCCTCTGGCGTTTCCTCCTTCCCGAGCTTATCCTGTCGCCCTGAAGTCATGAGCAGAGCCAACGAGACTTGGTTTATGGCATGGGATTCTGCAACCCAATGGGTTTCCCGGATGTTGTAAGCTATCGCAACAAGACCTGCTCGCTTCTTTACCTGCCGGATCGGCCGTTGGTTATCTGACTCGGAGGAATCGAACGATGCCTGTAAAGCCAAGAAACAAGCCCCCTGTGACCGGCTATGTCGCCCATGATGTCTTCGACGATTCCGGACGGTTATTGTTGGCGGAAGGCGCGGCGCTCACCCCCGCCATTATTCAGAAGTTGGAAGATAAAATGATCCCTTACCGGATCGTCCCGGATCAACTAGCCGTGACGACCCATTCATTAACCGAGGCGGCCAAACAATTCGAGACCCGTTTCGCCAAACTGGACTTATCCAGCATCGTAAAAGCCTCCAAATATATGAAGTCCATTCTGGGGGAGGCCAATCAAAGCCCCCTGTTGAGCAATCATTTAAAGGTGCTGATCCAGGGATACAAAAGCATTTATTCCCATTCGATCAATGTTTCCCTGCTGGCGGTGGCCATCGCCGACAAATTGAATCTCGATGCGCGTTCATTGCGCGATCTGGCGTTGGGCGCCCTGTACCACGATATCGGAAAGATCATGCTTCCGGCGGCGGTGGTGATGAAGACGCCGGGCATCTTCGAGCGGCAGGATCTGATTTATCAGCAGCACACCAAGATCGGAGCGGATTTGCTGGCAGCCGACAAGTTGGGCAAAGGCGTCTACCTGGTGGCGCTGCAACATCATGAGAAGCATTCCGGCGGCGGCTATCCCGCCGGCCTCAAGGAAGACCAGATCCATATTCATGCCGCGATTGTCAGCGTGGCCAACCGCTTCGACTGGCTGACCTCGGCCATCTTTCAAAACCGGGTCTTATCGCCGGACGAGGCGATTGAACAGTTGCTGCTGGCGAAGGGCGGCGATTTTCAGCCGCTGGTGGTCGATAAATTTGTCGAATTATTCAGGGAAGGACCCCCACCCGCTCCATCGCCGGAAATGTAGCCCATCACGGAGGATTCCACAATGATCTACCAGTTTAAAACCAAGCGGCAGCTGATGGCCGAATTACGGGATATGCGGCGGCTCAATTTTTTCTATGCCCAGGTCTTGCAGGTGAGGAGCGAGGCCAACCGGTTCCTCGTGAAGCAATTCCGCCAGTTGACTCACAAGTACCGCTTGGCCTATATTCATACTTACACCGGCTTTCTCGTCTGCCGGAACCGGAATTGGGTCTTCGATCAGGTCAGCCTCTCCTTCGCGCATCTGTTCGGTTACGACGATGTGGCGGAACTGGAAGGGATGCCGGTGGTTCGGGTTTTTCCGGCCGAACGGTATCCTGAATTCCTGGAGCGGTTGGACGCCGCCGCCAGCGGCGAGATGGTGCTGCGGAGCGATGGCCTCCGCAAGGACGGAGAGCGGTTGCCGCTCTTGATGACTATCAAGCCCATCCAGGACAGTCCGTTCCATGAGCGCTATTATCTGCTCAACGTCTCGAACCTGATCGGCCTGAATGAATCGTCGCCCCGCGCCGCGGACCTTATATCGGTCTGACCGGCTCCGCCGTCACAGCAAACGATTTGACAGATTGGACGAATCTTCAACATGCAGCGCAATATCATGAAGCGGAAGCAAAACGGCGCGACGGAGCCGGTGATCTGGGCGCTCGCGGACCTGGTGGGCTTCCGCGACGGCTATCTTCGCGAACACCAGGAAAGAGTGGCCGAGCTGGCCGCGGCCATCGCCGCGGCGCTGTCGCTACCCGGAGCGCAAGTCCGTACGGTTTATTGGGCGGCCCTCATTCACGACATCGGCAAGTTCCGCATCCCGTTTGAGATCCTTTATAAGCCCGGCCAGCTGGACGAGATCGAATACCGGCTGATTCAAACGCACGCCCAGACCGGATACGAGATCATCAACGCCTGCGCGTTCCCGGAGCCCGTCGCGCCGATCGTCCTCCAACATCACGAGCGCTGGAACGGTTCGGGGTATCCCCGGGGGCTCCGGGGCGAGCAAATCCTGTTGGAGGCCAGGATCCTCGGAGTGGCCGACGTGGTTGAGGCGATGACCTGCCACCGTCCTTACCGGCCCGCTCTGGGAATGGAAAAAGCGCTGGCGGAGATCACGCTCAACCGGGCGGTATGCTATGATCCGGCGGTGGTCGACGCCTGCCTGGCGGTCTTCCGGGAGCAGGGCTTCCATTTCGACTCCCATCCCGCTCCGCGGCGGGCATTGGCCGGCCCGTCGCGCTATATAGGATGAAATAAATTTCTTTAATAAGATTTGCATTCCTAAGGCCGAATGCAAATGGAATCAAAACGGAATTTATTTCATCCTATTACCGCGGTAATAAGTTGAATTAAATTCCTTAATTTATCCATCATGGCCGGCTTTAGGGACATGATGCATAATAGAAATTTAATTCAACTTATATAGCTCCCTCAAAACTGCAACTCATAGGTATTTTCGTAAATCTTGACCATCTTATAGAGCAATTCATTATAAGGGGTGGGCACTCCCACCCGCAAGCCCTCGCGGTAGACCGCGCCGTTGAGGAACTCGACTTCGGTGGGTTTCTTGTTCTTCATGTCCAGCGCGGTGGAGGGGATATGCGCGTAGAGTTCGGGATTGACCGGGGTCTTGCCGCCATTGACCTGGAGTTCTTCCGGAGTGAACTGGATCCCCTTGGCCCGGGCCACCGCGATCACTTCCTCCCGGACTCCCTGGATCAATTCGGCGGCGCCTTCCGCCGCCAGCGCCTGGCCGATGGAGAGCCGCAGGAAACCGAAGAGCACATTGGCGGAGTTGTTCCGCAATTTGATCCAGACCTCGCTGTCGATGTCCGGACGCAGGATGACCTTGATGCCGGGTTTGAAATAGGCGGCGATCCGCTCCATCTCCTCGGTGACGACTTTGGTGGCCGGGCCGAAACAGATCTTCGAATTCGCGCCGATGAAGCCCTGGACATGGCCGGGCTCGATCATCTTCCCGGCGAACTCCAGCAGGCCGTAGAGAATCCGCTCCCGGGCGAAGCATTGGGCCAGGATCTCCACATTGCCGATGCCGTTCTGCAGGGTCATGACGTAGGTGCGCTCATCGGCCAGGCAACGGGCGGCCGCCGCCGCTGCCTCGGTATGGCAGCCTTTCACCAGAAACAGGATGACGTCCATCGTCGCCCCGATCTCCGCCGGCGACTGCACCGCCCGGATCGGGACCCATTCGTCCTCGCCTTGCAGGGTCACCTTGAGGCCGTCGCGCCGGATGGCCCCGGTGATCGCCTCATTCCGGTTGACGAGCCAAACCTCGGCCCCGGCCTTGGCCAGCATCGCCCCGACCAGGCAGCCCATGGCGCCGGCTCCCACGATCGCAAATTTCATGTCGCTTCACTCCTATCCCGCTCAAAATGGCTTTTTTCAACCCCGCCGGGCTGGCGAAGCCGTCTTTCCGTTTCCGTATTATTCGCTTTCCCTCAGCCGTTTCCTTTTGCTCAGGGAAATAGAGAGCGGGGAGAGCGATCCGGCCTCGCCCTCCCCGCCTCTCATCATGTTCCGGCTGCTGTTCTTTCCCGGATGCTTCACTACCGCCAGCCATCGTTCAGTTTCTGTTTACTCCGGCGAATCCGCGGCATCTTCCGGCCCGCTTTCGGCCAGCCACTCTCCCAGGCGCCGGGCTTCGGCCAGCACTTCGGCCTGCTTCAGCAGATCGGCGGGCTGGCGGGTGCCGCCGGCGATCAGGATCTCACAGGCGCCGAAGCCCAAAAAGAGCAGGTTTTTCGCCACCTGTTCGAAATAGGGGCGGAACATGGCCGTGCCCTCCCGGCCCTGGGTCACCGCGAGCACCACCTTCTTGCCCGGAGCCAGGGCGCTGACATAGCCGGGTTTCAAAAACGGCAACAGCCGGTCGACCGCCAGCTTCAGCTGGGCGCTCATCTGCCACATATAAACCGGCGTGCCCAGGATGAGCCCGTCAGCGGCGGCGATCTGGCCGTATAACTCCTGCATGTCGTCCTGCACCGCGCAGCGGCCCTCGCTTTTGCAGGTGTAACAACTCTGGCAGCCCCGGATATTCATCCCGTTCAGATCATAGATGTCGGCCTCCGCCCCCTGCAGGACGGCGCCCTTGACGATCTCCTCCACCAGGGCGGCGGTACTGCCTTGCCTCCTGGGGCTGCCGTTGAGCGCGACAATCTTTGGCATTTGCTTCGCTTCCTTTCCTTATCGTGCCGGATCCGTTATTCACACTTCGGGCAATGCCCGCGGTTCCCCGCGTCAGGCTCCTCGCCCGGAGGGACGTTCCCGGCAGTTTCTCCCCACCCCAATCTTACCGGGTCGTGCCCGGAAAAACCAGTAAGCACTTTCCGGTGGTATAGTATCCATGTATATACCATTGGCGGCGGATGGGTTCTCAAGAAGCGAGAAGCGGAAAAGGGGCGGTTTGGCGCGCCGCCCCATTCTCCGCCCGCCCCTGGCTCGTAGTGTGAATTATTTTCCGGCCGGTTTTATCGAATCAATCCGCATAAAGTCATTTTTAATCGCTTATCCTATATTTTTAACCGAATATTTTATTTTTTTGATGAAAAATTGATTCTTTAACCGAGATATTTCAATTTGAAGGACTGGAAATTCAATTTCCATGATCGGAAATACCATTCTCATGACCGGAAATGCGATTGTCACGATCGAAAATACAATTATCTGGATGGGAAATACAATTCTCTGGTCGGATATTACAATTCTTCGCTCAGAAAATGCATTTATCCGGACCGGAAATAGCATTTCCGCAATGGAAATTGCAATTTTCCGGACTGAAAGTGGTATTTCCGGCCTATCCGGCCGGTTTTCCGGAAGCGTTGGCCCGCTTGACAACCAAAAAAACCATTCCGGAAGCAGCGCTCCCGGAATGGTTGATCAGGATGGGGTGTGAAGCCGGTTGAATTTTCGAAGCGGGTCAGGCGTTCTTTTCGTTCAGGTTCCATTGCAGCAGCACCGCGGCGATGATGATCAGGCCCTTGACCGCCCCTACCAGAAAAGGCGGGACTCCCAAGAGGGTCATCATGTTATTGATCACGCCCAGGGTGAGCGCGCCGCAGAAGGTGCCGACGATCTTGCCCTTGCCCCCGGCCATGCTGGTTCCGCCGACCACCGCGGCGGCGATGGCGTCCATCTCATAGGAGGAGCCGGAGGAGGCCGAATTGATGCTGCCCAGCCGGGAACATTCGACGATGGCGGCCAGCGCGACCAGGAAGCCGCTGATGGCGTAGACGATGATCTTGACCCGGTCCACATTGATCCCCGAGAGCAGGGTGGCCTTTTCATTGCTGCCCACCGCGTAGACGTGCCGGCCGGTGGTGGTCTTCATGGCGAAAAGGTAGGCGGCGATGCTGATGGCGATCCAGTACAGGACCGGCATGGGCAGGACCTCGAACAGATTGGTGTTGGAGATGGCGATGAAAGGATCCCTGACCCGGCCGTCGATCATGATCCCGCCGCCGTTGAGGAGATATTGCGACACGGAGCGGTAAATGCTCATGGTGCCCAGGGTGACGATGAAGGCGGGCAGCTTGAACTTGGCCACCAAAGTGCCGGACAACGCCCCGAGCAGGATGCCGGCGACGATGCCCACGAGGAGCCCGAGCAGGATATTGCCGGTGAAATTGGTGACCGCCAGGACGGCGATGCCCACGATGACCAATAACGAGCCCACCGACAGATCGATCCCGCCGGTGATGATGACCAGCGTCATGCCGAGGGCGATGATGCCGATGATCGAGTTGTTGCGCAGGATATTGATGATATTATTGTACGAGAGAAAGACGCTGCCCTTTAAAAGCACGGATATCACAAATATAAAGACAAATGCTGCGAAGGCACTGTTGTTCCCGATGAATTTTTTGAAATGAAAGCTTTTGGTTGCGGATGGCATATTTCATTCAGCTCCCTCGATAAATATTCGGCAGCGCGGTCAAAAGCCAGGCTCCGGGGCGTTCCCGGTCCCGCGTCGCGCCGCTCAGGCGACGACGCCCCCGGTGGCGACGACCATGATCTTCTCCGCGTCCGCCTCCGCGCGCTGGAATTCTTTGCGGATCTCCCCGTGATACATGACATAAATTCTATCGCAAAGCTTTAGGACTTCCTGCGCCTCGCTCGAGAGAACAATAACGCTCATGCCCTGCTGCGCAAGTTTCATAATAATGTGATAGATCTCCAGCTTCGCCCCGACATCCACTCCCTGGGTGGGATTGTCGAGCACGATCAGCTGCGGATTGGCCGCCAGCCACTTGGACAGGACCACTTTCTGCTGGTTCCCGCCGGAAAGGCTGGTAATCGAATCGTCGACGCAATTGACTTTGATATTTAGGTCATTCACAAATTGGGCGGTTAATTCCTGCTCTTTCTGGGGGTCGATAAAAAGCAACCGTTTCAGGCTGTTGATAATGGAGATCGAGGTGTTTTGCAACACCGACATATCGCGGATGATGCCGTTCTCCTTGCGGTTGCGCGGCACATAGCCGATGCCGCAGCCGCACGCCCTGGTGGTGGTATGCATCGTCCGGCGCTCGCCGTTCAGGTAAATCTCGCCGCTGTAATGCTTGTTGCAGCCGAAGATGGTCATGAACAATTCGCTGCGGCCGTCCCCCAACAAACCGGTAAAGCCCACGATCTCGCCCTTGCCCACCCGGAAGCTGATGTCGCGGAACTCCCCTTCCCGGGTCAATCCCACCGCTTCGAGCACGGTCGCTCCGGTCTGGCGCGGGCAATACAATTCATCGTCGGACAGCTCCTTGCCCACCATGTGCTTGGCGAGCAGCGTCTCATCCACCCGGTCGTCGACCGGCCCGGCGATGACGTTGTGGCCGTCGCGCATCACTGTGTAGCTGTCGCAGATCTCCACCACCTCTTTCAGCTTGTGGGAGATGAAGACGATGCTGACGCCCTGCTCTTTCAGGGAGGCCATGATCGCGAAGACATGGCGGATCTCCACCTCGGTCAGGGCGGTGGTCGGTTCGTCCATGATCAGGATCCGGGCGTTGCGCAAGAGAGCGCGGGCGATCTCCACGATCTGCTTGTAGGAGGCGTCGAGCTCGCTGACGAGGGTCCGGGGATCGAGATCGACGCGCATCCGTTCCAGCACGGCCCGGGATCTCTGGCACATCTGGGCGACATCCAGAAAGCCGCCTTTTTTGAGCTCGTTCCCGAGGAACAGATTCTCGTAGACGGCCAGATCGTTGATGAGCGTCAACTCCTGGTGGATGAAGGCGATCCCCTTCTGCTGGGCGTCGGCCGGCGAAGCGATCGTGGTCCTGACGCCGTCCAGAAGGATCTCCCCCGACCCGGCCGGAAAAACGCCGCCCAAGATATTCATCAGCGTGCTTTTGCCGGTCCCGTTCTCGCCCAAAAGCGCGTGGATCTCGGAGCGCTTCAGGCGGAAGTCCACGCCGTGCAGGACTTCGTTGGAACCGAAGGATTTATGGATGGACTTCATTTCTAAAATATAATCTGACATCTGCTGCACCCCAATGACTGGTTGGGGTATGATTTGCACCATACCCCAACAGTAAATTCAGTCTGTCCGTACCCTTGGGCCGCGAATCCGATAGCCGGCTTCATCCCGTGATGTTCCGGCCGCCGTTCCGGCCGGCCATCAATAGGGCGAACCTTTATCCAGGAACTTGGCGAAGTTGTCTTTGTTCACTACCGTCGGCGGGATGATGGTATTCTTCTTGACGGTCTTGCCTTTGGTGATGTCATAGGCCGCCTGGATGGCGTCTTTGATCATCGACGGGCTATAGGTGACGGTAAACAGGTCGATGCCGGTGTTCTGGCCCATGGTTTTGAAATAGGTCTGGGTTCCGCCGCCGCCGGAGAGCAATTTGATGTCTTTGCGCTTGGCGTCCTTGATGGCTTGCAGGATGCCCATGGAGGGCTCGTCGTCGATGGAGAACACCGCGTCCAGTTTGGGATAGGCGACCAGCATGTCAGTGGCCATCTTCAGGCCGTCTTCCATCGAGAACCCGCCCGAGGTGACGTCCACCAATTTGAGACCGGGGAATTTCTTGGCCACCGTTTGTTTGAAGCCGCGCACCCGCTCCGAGCTGACCGAACCCACGCTGGGGGTGTTCATCACGGCGACGGTGCCCTTGCCGCCCAGCTTTTTGCCGATATACTCGGCAGCTTTCACGCCGAGGCCGACATTGTCGCCGGCGATGTACGCCGTGTAGTCGCCGGAGACCTTCCGGTCGAACAGCACCAGTTTGATCTTGTTTTTGAGGATTTTATCCGCGGCGACCGATACCTCGTCGTTATGCGGCAAAAGGACAATGGCCGAGCAGTTCAAGGCGATCATTTCGTCGATCTGATTGGCCTGCTCGTTGACGTTGGCCGAGGTAACCAGCTTGTAGCCGATGCCCTCTTTGAGTCCCAATTGCAACGCTTTTTGTCTGGCGAAGTAGGACACCGCCGCCATCCAGCCGTGGTCGGCCGAAGGAACAACGATGCCGATCGGTCCGTTCGGAGCGGCGTAGCCGGTGAAAGTCATGGCAAATATCATTACGCAGATCATCATCAGGCCTATGATTTTTTTCATCTGAAAACCTCCCGTTTTTTGGTATTCCCCGTCAGCCGGTTCCATCCGTTTCCTGAAGCCGGCCGGCCGAATCAACCTATCCTCTGAACCGCCCTCCTCCTTTCTCTATAATAGGATGGTCAGCGCCGCGATCAGGTATGGGCAACGGTCAGTTTGCCCTTTTCCTTCCGGGTCTGGACCAGGATATCGGTGTAACGTTTATTGAAGGTGCAGCAACCAACCTTGCTTTGCTGAATCAGAAGTTCCAGGCAATTGTCGCAAACGGTGCAGTACTTGATCTCGGCCTCCTTGCCTTCCCGGAGCTTCTTGGGGAGGTAGGGATCGGCGAAAGACTGCCGGCCCAGGCCGATCATGTCGGTCACGCCGTCTTCGATGCATTTGGCCCCGAAATGCAACAGGGAGCTTTCCTCCTGGTTCACGGCGCAGAGGCCGTTCTTGCCGTTGCGGAAGACGGAATAGTTGGAGCCGATGACCACCGTTTCCGGCTTGAGATGGTCCTTGAAAGCCTTGGAAAAAGTCTGGTGCAGGTAGGCGAAGTACGGCACATGTTTGTCGACCTGGGTCAGGCTGATCGTGATCGAGGGGCTGCCCGCCGACTGGATGAAGAATTGCGCGCCGCGCTCCTCCAACCCTTTCAGAAGGGCGATCGGTTCGGTCAGGTCGATCACCGGCGAATCCACGCCGGCGGTGCCGAAGCCGCCGGGGAAACCCTCCCAGGCCGAGATCTTGGAACCGATCAGGAAATTGGGATCATTGACCGCCTTGGCGATCCGTTCGTACAGCTCGAACGCGAAGCGGCTGCGGTTCTCCCACGAGCCGCCGTATTTCCACTTACGGTCGTTGTAGGGCCGGAGGATCTGGGAACCGAAATAGCCGTGGCAAAGCTTCATGTCGATACCATCGGCGCCGGCGTCATGCGCGATCTCCGCCGCCAGCACGAAGCCATCCATGATCTTATCCACTTCCTCTTCGGTCAAGAGCTCCCCGCCGTAGCCGGGCAGCGGCTTCACCGTCACCCGCCGCGAGAAGGCCGGGTTGCTCAGCTCGCCGGAGTGGGTCAGCTGGAAGATAAACAGCGATTTGGGGTTGGCCGCCTTGACCCGCTGGACGAACTTGGTGAGCGGTTCCCGGTTCGGCGCCATGATCATCAATTGGTTGTCCCGCGAACGGCTCTCGCGGGTCACCGAGATCGCCTCCAGGCTGACCAGGCCGGCCTCGCCCCGGAAAAGCTCCTCGTAGCGCTCGGTGGTCGACTCGGAAGGATTGCCGGTCTCATCCTCGTCATTGCACTCCATCGCCTGAATGAAAAAACGGTTGGGACACTCGCGCCGGCCGATTTTGATCGGGCTCAGCAAAGTTTCTTTATAACCCATGCGAATAATCTCCTTTTCCAATCCAATGTTTTTTAGAAGCGTTGTGATAAACCCTGCCCGAAGGTCAGGGTGAACACAAAAGCTCAGAAAAGCAAGTGATAAAGTCGTTTAAATCTTTTTGCAAGCGGACTTCCGTTTCGAAAGACTTTATCACATGGCTTTTAGGCATTAATCCTGATCTTGCGGTCAATCTCCGGGGAGACGAAGATCTTAATGATCTCTTTGTTGGTTTTCAGTTCATGCAGCGAATTCTCCAGCTCCTCCAGGGGAACGACCTCCGAGAAGAGCGGCGTAGGGTCGATCCGCTTGTAAGACAGGAGATTGATGACCTCGGCCCAGTCATTGCCGATCCCGGCGCAGCTGCCGCGGACCTTCTTCTCGCCGAGCACGAATTCGTAGGGCTCGAATTGGGCGGTCCGGCCCTGGGGCACCACGCCGAAGGCTTCGACCACGCCGCCGCGGCGCACCATCTTGAAAGCCTGCTCATAGGTGGCGGGCGTCCCGACCGCTTCCAGCACAAAGTCGGCGCCCACGCCGCCGGTGAGCTTTTTTACCTCGGCGACCACGTCGTCCACCTCGTGGATATTGATATAGTAGTCGGCGACATTCATTTTTTTAGCGATCTCCAGCCGCGACTGGCTGTCCCCGATCAGCATCACCGGAGCGGCGCCGCGCAGTTTGGCCATGGCGGCGTGCAGAATGCCCAGTCCGCAACCGATGATCACTACGCTCGACGAGATGGTGCAGTTCATCTTCTTCGAGCTTTCCAGGACCGCGGTCATCGGTTCGATAAAGGCGGCCGAATAATCGTTGACCCCGTCCGGGATGACATAGCAGTTTTGCCACGGCGCTTTGACATATTCGGCAAAGGCGCCGTTGGTGTGGATGCCGAGCTGGGTGAAGCTCTCGCAGAGCAAACCTTCGCCCCGGCGGCAGAAATAACAGGTCCCGCAGGTCAGACAGATGTCGGCCGAAACCCGGTCGCCCACCTTGACGCCGCGGACGTTTTGCCCGATCTCTTCCACCACGCCCCAGAATTCATGCCCGGAGATCAGCGGCAGATGATCGGCAGCATACAGACCGGCGTAAATTTTAAGGTCCGTGCCGCAGATTCCGCATATTTTCACTTTGATCAGCACTTCATCGTCGTTGATCTCCGGGACCGGGACCTGCTTGAGCGCCATCCGGTTCGGCGCTTCGACTACTTGGGCGCGCATCATTCTTCCCATTCTTCATTGCTCCTCACCATCGGAATTTTCCTTATTCAATATTGCTGTTTTACCTTGCCTGCCTGCAATTCGCTGAACAGTTTATCAGTTCTCCCCTCATAGGGGGCCTTGATCAACAGCGGTTTCAGGAAAGCGGCCGTCTTTTCCACGCCGTCCATCCGGCTCATGGTGACGTCCTCGTGCTCATAGCTGAGAACCCCGTGGTAGCCGACCATCGAGAGTTCGGTGATGACTTTTTTCCAAGGCACACTTCCCCAGCCGGGAATCCGGAAGCGGAAAGTGCGGTCCAGCCGCTGCCAGTCGCCTTGCATCAGGATGCCGCCGGTCGGCATATTATGCTCGACGATCTCCCCGTCCTTGGCATGGACGTGGAAGATCCGGTCGCCCAGGCGGTCAATGAAGTTTTCGACCCGCAAGCCCAGGTAAATAATGTTGGCCGGGTCTAGGTTATAGCCAAGGCAGGGATGATGGTCCACCAGTTCAATGGCTTTTTCGGCCGTATAAATGTCATAGACGAAGCTGTTGGGATGGGGCTCGATCGCGAATTTAACGCCGTATTCCTTGAATTTGTCGAGGATCGGGACGAACTTGGCGGCAAATTCCGCCTCATAATCGGCCCAGCCTTGCCCGTAGGGAAAGGGGAAGAAACGGCCCCAATTGTCGATGCCGGGATAGCCGACCACCACCGGAACCTCCAAAGCGTTGGCGGCTTGGGCGGTCCGGATCAGGCCCTCGGTGCCGAAGGCCACTTTCTCTTCCTTCGTTCCCTTCATAATAAAGTCGGTTTCAACGCCGCCCGGACCCATGATCAGGAAGGATTCGGGATGGTTGCTCAGCGCGGCGATTCCCAGGCCGTAACTGGCGACCATCTTTTTGAGCGCCGCCGCGTTGTTGCCTTTCAATATCTCCTTCGGTTCCAGCTGTCCGTTTCCCTCATAGGCGGGGATCTCCAACAATTCGTAACCGTAGTCTGCGGCCAGCTTGGCGACATCCTCCAGCGGCTTTTCAGTAAAATTGGCAGTAAAAAAACCCAATTTCATCAGTGGATACCTCCTTAATTGATGCAACACAGATAAGCCCGCTTCTCCCATCAAACGCAAAAACAAAAACAGAAAAACGCACATTTTTTTGTTTACGTGGTCATTGTATCACCGTTTTTGTTAGTTTGCAATACTTAAAAAAAAGTTAACTTCGAGACATCCGCGTCCCCAAAGTCTTTGCAATTAGCCGCTTATCTCTTATTTACCTCGCCCGTATAGATTACCGTCACTTATCTTTTCCGTAAATGTCTCAAATTATTTCCCGACATTAGACATTGACTTTATGCCCGAATGGTGTTACGATACGGGCATAAACACAGATAATGTTGTCTTATGCAGCTTTTTTGAAACGCACATCAGAAAGGGTTTGTTTCAGATGATTAACACACTTACCTTGAACCCTGCCATCGATAGAGTCTTGTATCTGGATAAGTTCGAGAAGAACGTCACCAACCGGGTGGACCACTCGACCGACGTCATCGGCGGCAAAGGCACCCATGTCTCGATCAATCTGAGGCTTCTGGGGCTGAACAGCCGCGCCTTCGGCATCGTCCACGGCGGATCGGGCGAGCGAATCATCGAGTACCTACGGAGATACGACCTGGATGTCGCCTTTCTGCACCGGAAGAATGAAAACAGCCGCACCAACTATTTATTCGTCGAGAAAAGCAACGACTGCACCATCGTCGCGGAAAAAGGCGTCTCCCTCGTCAAGGAGGACCTGGACGAAATCGTCGCGTTATTAAAGGAAAAGACCGCCCCCGGTGATGATTTGGTGATCTCCGGCGATGCCTCCAACTACTCCGACCCGCTGGTCTATAACGAAATCCTGGAACATTTGAAGGACAAACGGCTCAAGATCTTCCTGGACACCAGCGGACCGACGCTGCTCAAATGCATCGAGGTTGCCCCCTTTCTGATCAAGCCGAACCTGGATGAATTATCGCTGTTATGCGGCAAGAAAATTGCAGGCGACGACCAGAGCGTTCTGGCGGCGCTGCAGTCGCTGGACCGGTATCAGGTGGAGATCATCGCGGTCTCTCTGGGCAAGGACGGTTCCATCGTCAAATGCCCGCAGGGCATCTTCAAGGCGATTCCGCCCCGGGTCAATGTCTGCAACACCATCGGTTGCGGCGACAGTTATCTGGCCGGGCTGATTTACGGCTTCAACGCCGGCGCGCCCATCGAGCAGATCATCAAAACCGCCACCGCGGTTTCGGCGGCCACCGCCGAGTCCTCTCTGTCGGTGGGCTTCGATCCCGCCCGCGCGGACCAATTAATCGCCCAATGTCAAGTGAAAAAGATCGGATAACGTGGAAGGAGCAATTTGATAATGAGTAATCTGTCGTTCATTGAAACCCGCCAGGAAATGGTGAAAGTCGCCAAAATGATGTGGGACCGCCGGTTGACCAATGCCGCGGGCGGCAATTTCGCGGTGAAGGTCGCGCCCGACCGCATGCTGATCACCCCCTCCCTGATGTCGGATCGCAAACATTGCGAGCTGGCGGTGGAAGACATGCTGCTGGTGGATTTCGACTTGAATATCCTGGAGGGCACGGGCAAGCTTTCGCGCGAAAGCTACATGCATCAATTGATCCTCAAGAACTTCGACAACATCGGCTGCACCATTCACGCCCATCCTATGTACTGCATGGTGTATGTCGTCCAGAGCAAACCGATTCCCAACATTTCCGAGGCCACCATGGGCCGGGGCGAAGTGGGCTGCATTCCCTATACCAAGGCCTATACCAGGGAGTTATCGGAGAATGTCTACCAATACTTCGAGGAGCACCGGGCCATTGCCGAAAAGAAGCCCATCGGCTGCATCCTGCCACTCCACGGCGTGGTCGTCTCCGGCGACGACATTTTCATGGCCTACAGCATGCTGGAACGGATCGAATGCGATGCAATGTGCGGCATCTTTAAAAACAATATCTAAAGAAAACCCGGCCGGCGGCAAGCCCGCGTGGATTCGGGCATCCCAAACCAACGGATGGAGCGGAAAACCGATTTTTAACCGGAAAAATGCCCGGATCGCCCACAGAATTTTGCTATTTATGGTAAAATAGGAGTGGATCCGTTGCCGAATCGACGGCGGGTTTATCTCCGGGCAGCAGCGACTCGTGAGTCGCCGGACTGCTCTGGAATTAGCCCATACTTTCTTGCATACCGGATGATACAATGGCCGCCGCGATCTTCGCAAAGCGCTTCGCGATCCCACGATAATCTCGCTAAAGGACTGATACGATGTTTGGATTGGAACGAAAATCGGAAATCATCAACATTCTGGAACGGGCCGGAAAGGTCGATGTCAACTCTCTGGCCGAACGGTTCGGGGCCTGCAAGGAAACGATCCGCCGCGATCTGCGCGAGTTGGAAAAAGAAGGCGTCATCAAACGCACCCATGGCGGAGCCGTGCTCAACGTTTCCACATCCAAGACCGCGCAAGTCGAATTCCCGGTGTCGGTCCGCGAGATCCAGCGCTATGAAGAGAAGCTCGTCATCTGCAAACGGGCCGCGGCGATGATTGCCGACGGGGACACCATTTTTGTGGACAACAGCTCGACAACCATCTATCTGCTGCGGTATATCCCCAAGGACATTCACGTCTGCATCATCACCAACTCCCTGAAACTGTTGCTTGAGGCGGTGCAGGTCCACAATCCCAATCTGCAATTCATCTGCCTGGGGGGCGTCTTCAAGGAGAGCAACATGTCCTTCTCCGGCACCATTCCCCAGCGGATTGCCAAGGATTACTATCCCAGCAAAGCCTTTTTATCCTGCGCCAGCATTACTGAACAGCAGATGCTGACCGATTCGAGCGCGGCGGAGGTCGATACCAAGCGGATGATGATCGAGCGCTCGCAGAGCGTGATCATCCTGGCCGACTATACCAAATTCCTGAGAATGGGCCAGATCTTCCTGGCCGATTTCTCGTCCATCGACTCGATCATCACCGACAACAAAACCGATCTGTCCGCCCTGGACTATCTGAAGAAATATAAAACCGAACTGATCGTGATCAAATGATCAACTAAGGAGAGCCATCATGAATTGTCTGGCCTTTGACCTCGGCGGGAGCGGCGGCAAGCTTTTATTGGGCCGTTTTGACGGCGAGCGGCTCAGCCTGGAGGAAGCGCACCGCTTCGGGAACTATCCCATCTCCCTCAACGCCGGCCTCTACTGGGACATCTTCCATATCTACAACCAATTGAACCTCGGGGTGCGCAAAGCGGCCCGGCTCGCCGCCGGGCCGCTCGTTTCCCTGGGGCTGGATACCTTCTCCAATGATTTTGCCTTCATCGACCGCCAGGGCGAGCTGCTCACGCCGCTGCGCTGCTACCGGGACCCCCGGACCGAACGGCACCGGGACGCCATTTACGCCAAAATGGCCCCGGAAAAGCTTTACGAGCTGACCGGCAACCAGATCGCGCCCTTCAATACCCTGATGCAGCTGGCCGCGATGCAGGAAGCCGGGCAGGGCTACCTGTTGGAGAACGCCTACAAAATGCTTTTCACCCCCGATCTGCTGGCCCATTTCTTGACCGGCGAGACAGTGGCCGAGTATACCATCGCCTCGGTCAGCCAGATGTTCGACTTCCGGACCGGCGATTGGAACGACGCCATCCTGGAAGCCTACCGCATCCCCCGGCGGATCCTCGGCCCGCTGGTCCAGCCGGGCACGGCCATCGGCCGGACCAAGGAGGCCTACAATCGCGAGCTCGGCAGCGCCGGATTCGAGGTGATCGCGGTCTGCGAGCACGACACGGCCTCGGCCTTCCTGGCCGCGGTATCCCGGGGCGACCGGGCGATCATCAGCAGCGGCACCTGGTCGCTGGTGGGCACCGAAGTGGCGGCGCCCATCATCGAGCCGGCGGGCTACCGCTACAACATCGCCAACGAAGGCGGCTTGGCGGGCCGGCACCGCCTGCTCCGCAACGTGATGGGGCTCTGGATCATCCAGCAGCTGCAGAGCGATTATCACCGCCAGGGCGCGGATTACAGCTTCGCGGAGATGGAAGCCGCGGCCGGCCAGGCGGCTCCTTTCGCCCACCGGATCGATCCCGACGATCCCCTCTTCTTTTCGCCCGAGGGAATGGCGGACAAGATCCGCCGCAAGTGCCTGGAGACCGACGGCAGGGCCCCGCAGACCATGGGCGAGACCGTGCGCTGCGCCGCCGAGAGCCTGGCTTTCAAATACCGCTGGGCCATTGAGAAGATTGAGCAGTTGAGCGGGAAAGCGCTGCCCTGCATCAATATCGTCGGCGGCGGCTCCAAGGACAAACTGCTCTGCCAATTCACGGCCAACGCCTGCAACCGGCCGGTCCTGGCCGGGCTGCCCCACGCCACCGCGCTCGGCAACATCCTGCTGCAGCTCTTGGCCAACCGGGAGATCGCCGGCATCGAGCAGGGCAAAGCGGTCATCGCCAATTCCTTTCCCATCGCCGAATATCAGCCGCGCCAGACGCGCCTGTGGGAGGAGAAGTATGCCGAATTCAAGGAAGCATTCCACCTGGAGTAACAGGGGTCCCGGACGGGGAGCGCGCCGATGAACAAGATCTCTCCCTCGGTGATGTGCATCCCTCCCCTGGAGCTGAAGAGCCAATTGAAAGCGCTGGAGCGCGCGGGGGCGGATCAATTTCATATCGACGTAATGGATGGGCACTTCGTGTCCAATTTCAGCCTGAACCAGAGCATCGTCGCAGCGGTCAAGCAGGCGACCGGCCTCCCGGTGGATGTCCATCTGATGATCGAGGACCCCGACCGGTATATCCCGGAATTCGCCGCCGCCGGCGCGGATATCCTCATCCCGCACCTGGAGGCGCTGCGCCAGCCCATCCGGACCCTCAAACTGATCCGGAGCCAGGGCCGGAAGGCGGGCATCGCCCTCAATCCGGCGACGGACATCAACGCCCTTCCCTATCTCCTGGATTATCTCGACGTCATCCTGGTGATGACGGTGGAGCCCGGCTTCGCCGGACAAACGCTGATCCCCGGCGTCTTTGGGAAACTGGCCCGGCTGCGCGGGCTCCTGGCCGAGCACGGCAAGGCGCCGGACATCATGGTCGACGGGCAGATCATGGAGACCACCGCCCCCCGGCTGGTGGCGGCCGGCGCCAATGTGCTGGTCCTCGGCTCCTCCGGCCTCTTCAATCACCCGCCCGCCGAATTCCCGGACGTAGTCGCCGCCTTTCGAACCCTCGGCGCTGCGGCGGGGGCGGCCGGCGGCGGAAAGGGGGGCAGGGCATGACCGGCGATCTGCATTGCCACAGCCTCTGTTCGGACGGCAGCCTGAGCGTGGCCGATATTCTGGCCTACGCCCAACGGATCGGCCTGGATTATGTGGCGATCACCGACCACGATACGCTGGCCGGAGTCGAGCGCGCCCGGGTCATCGGGCAGGCGCTGGGCGTCGGGGTCATTCCGGGGGTGGAGATCTCCTGCCGCGACGACCAGCGCGATCGCCCCGTGCATATGCTCTGCTATTTTCCGCGGGACCCCGTCACGCTGCAAGCCTTTTTGGACCGGACGCTCCGCTCGCGGGCAGCCACCAAGCGGCAGATGATCGCGAAGATCATGGCGCGCTATCCGGTGACGCTGGAGCATATCGAGCGCTACAGCAGCCAGAGCCAGTCGATCTACGAGTCCCACATCATGCAGGCCCTGGCCGATCTGGGGTATACCAACGTGGCCATCGGCCCGCTCATGGAGGAGCTGATCTCCAGCCGCGGCAGCTGCTATGTGCCGAACCGCTACCCCGACGTCCGGGAAGTGGCGCGCCTCATCCGGCAAGTGGGCGGCATCGCGGTGATGGCCCACCCCGGCCAGTTCGACTCGGCCGATCTGCTGGAGGAGCTGGCCGCCGCCAAGATGGTCCGGGGCGTCGAATACAACCATCCCCGCAACGATGCGGCCACCCGCGCCAGGATCGGCGCCATCGCCGAGCGCTACCGCCTCATCGCCACCGGCGGCAGCGATTTCCACGGTCCGTACGCCAAGGTCCCTCATCCGCTGGGCTCTTTCACCTGTTCGGGCCCTGCTATTGCCGGCCTGATCGCGCTTTCCCGGTAAGCCGCCGCCGGGTTTTATTTTTTGCGGATTCCCGATTCAAAACCCTTATTTCTACTTTTTTCTTCAAAATTTTCATAACTATTGAAGAAATACTCATTTTTAAAGCTGGAATTTGCAATATCGGAGTTGATAATTCAATTATCAACTCCGATATTGCAATTTACCGGAGCAAAAATGCAATTCTCAGGACCGGAAATGCAATTTCCCGGCGCGATTTTGCAATTCACCGGGGCGAAAAAACGCTTCTCGGAATGGAAATTGCCATTCTCAGGAGCGGAATTCCAATTTTCGAGATGGCGATTGCGATTTTCCGAGCCGAAAGTGCGATTCTCGGGATGGAAAATGCCTTTCTCCGGCCGGATATAGCACTTCCGGAGGCAGGATTGCCATTCCGGGGGCCGGATGGCAATCGGAGAAGCGGGGCTTTACATGCGAACGTTTGTTTGGTATCATTGGAAACATCAGCCATCGGGAGGAATGAGAACTCATGAACCATTCGAACGAGACCCGGGTCCGGGAATTCTGGCGGTGCTTCGACGCGGCCGACTTCGCGGCGGTCCGGGAGCTGATGAAGCCGGACGCGGTCATCCGTTGGCCCAACACCCGGGAACGCTTCCACGGCAGCGAATCCTTCATCCAAATGAATCAAAGTTATCCGGGGCGCTGGCGCATCCGGCTGGAGCAGCTGTGGTCCGTGGCCGACCAGGTGATCAGCGTGGCCGAGGTGGCCGCCGCGGACGGCTCGGCCTCCTTCTACGCCACTTCGTTTTTCCGTTTCGAAGACGGCCTCATCCGCGAGCTGACCGAGTATTATTCGGAGAATGCCGCGCCGCCCCCATGGCGGATCGCGGGAGGGTTCGCGGAGCGCTATTGAGCCCTGCGGCCGCTCATCGCTCGCCTGGCCTCCGCCGCAATTAGCACGGAATCGGCTTGACAATGCGCCCCCGGAATGATATATAATAAACTGTTGTTTCCATGGAAAATATTAGCGGAAAATCCCCGGTGGTTTCAGGCCATTACGCCCAGGCCGCCAGGCGCTCCGGGACGGAGTCCCCAATCTACATCATTGAAAGGCGGTTTGACCGGCGATGGCGACACTTTTCCTGATTGTGATCTACTTGTCTTTTATCAGCCTGGGATTGCCCGATTCGTTGCTGGGAGTGGCCTGGCCGGTGATGCGGCATGAATGCGGGGCGTCGCTCGAGGCCGCCGGGCTGCTCTCGATGATCATCGCCGGCGGGACCATCGTCTCCAGCCTGGCCAGCGGCAGGATGCTGCAATGGCTGGGCACCGGCAAGGTCACCCTGATCAGTTGTCTGATGACCGCCGGCGCGCTGTTCGGGTTCTCGCTGGCGTCCTGCTTTATGTGGCTGATCGTCTTGGCGGTGCCGCTCGGCCTGGGGGCGGGCTCGGTGGACGCCGGCCTGAACAGTTACGTGGCGGCGCACTACAAGGCCCATCACATGAGCTGGCTCCATTGCTTCTGGGGGGTGGGCGCGACGCTCGGCCCGGTCATCATGGCCCATTTCATCGCCGGCCGGGGTTCCTGGCATCAAGGCTACCTGGTGGTGGCGGCGATCCAGTTCGGCCTGGTCTGGGTGCTCTTTTTCACCCTGCCGCTCTGGGACCGGGTGGCCAGGGAGATTCACGACGGCTCCGCCGCGGCCGCGGCGGAAGACTCAGCGGGGGTTCCGGCCGAAGCGGCCGGGACCCCCGTCAAACCGCTGCGGATCCAAGGGGTCAAGCTGGCCCTGGTCTCTTTCCTCTTTTATTGCGGCGCCGAAGCCACCGTGGGCCTCTGGGGCAGCAGCTTCCTGGTGAATGTGAAGCAACTGCCCGCGGCGACGGCGGCGCAATGGGTCTCGATCTATTACGCCGGAATTACGATCGGCAGGTTGATCGCCGGCTTTATTACCTTGAAGGTCAACAACCGCACCCTGATCCGCCTGGGGCAGCTGGTCTCCCTGGCAGGAGCGGCGCTGCTCCTGCTGCCGCTGCCGGCCCTGGCCTCGCTGGCCGGCCTGCTGCTGGTCGGGCTGGGGTTCGCCCCCATTTATCCGTGCATGTTGCATGAGACGCCCAGCCGCTTCGGGAAAGAGCATTCCCAGACGATCATCGGCTATCAAATGGCGCTCGCCTATACCGGCACGACCTTTCTCCCGCCGCTGCTGGGCCTGATCGCCTCGCGCGCCACCATCGCCATCTTCCCGTTTTTGGTGGCGTTTTACATCGTGGCCATGCTGATCGGCTCGGAAAGGATCAATCGCTTTCTAAAGCAACGGGTCCGGGCCCTCCCCAGCCTGCCGTGAATGACCCTGCGGGGCCGGCGCCTGGGCCCGCAATTCTTGGCGCAGCTCGCGGATATCCGCCGCGCTGAATCCCGCCGCCTCTAAAAACCGGGCGTGCAGTTCCGGCGAATGCGCTTCGAAGCTTTGGTGCCAGGCGTCATAATCCGCGGCGGCGATCCCGGCGTTCTCCAGGATCGCGGCGAAGCTTTGGGGATCGGAGCGGCGGAGGGTTTGGAGCAGTTCCCGGGCCCGGATCAACCGGATCAGGATCTCCTGCTGTTTTTTGAGCCCGGCGATCTCCCCGTTAATCTCTCCCAACCGTTTGAGCAACAGCGCTACCACCCGGTCCTCCCCCGCCTCCCCATCGAGCAGCCGCCGGATCTCGGCCAGCGAAAGACCGGTCTTGCGGTAATCCAGGATCTTGCCCAGCCGTTCGACGTCCTGTTCCGAGTACATCCGGTAGCCGGCCCGGCTGACCGCCGCCGGCCGCAGGAGTCCCAGCGAATCATAGTACAGCAGCGCCGTCCGGGAGATTTTCATTTGCTTTGCCAACCGGCCGATGGAGATCATTGGAAACACCCGCTATCCTATCTTTATCAAACCCGGCCTTCCTTTCAGGGTCCGGTGACCGGAAAGGACCGGTCGCTTTGATTCTATCACGATCCGGGGGACTTTGGGGACGCCTTTTTTTGCGCCGGTTCCCCGCTGCCCGCCGGAATCTACTCCGCCGGCGCCATCACCGGGCGCATGCGGCCGGCGTAGCGCTCGATCCCGCGCCGGATCGCGGCGGCGCAGGCCGCGCGGAAGGCATCGTTCCGGAGATAAGCCTCTTCGACGGGATGGATCAGATAGGCCGACTCGGTGAGCACCGCGGGCATCTGCGGGCCGCGGGTGACCGCCAGATTGTCGTAGTACAGGCCGTCGTCCCGCAAGCCGAAGGCGGCGCCGGGACCGAAGGTCTCGCCGTAGCTCCGGTGAATCTCCCCGGCCAGCGCCTGGCTCATGGGGGTGAAATAGTATACCCCGTAGCCGTGCTTGAGGAGCGGGTTCCCGCCGTAGCCCAGCGAGTTGTTGTGGATGCTCACCAGGATGTCGGCCTGTTTTTGCCAGGCGATCCGGGGCCGTTCGTTCAAGGGGACGCCCTCATCGCCCCGGCGGATCATGATGACTTTGGCGCCCTCGGCCTCCAGCTGCTTTTGCAATTGGAGGGCGATGGCCAGGTTGGCGTCTTTTTCGAGATAACCGGTGACGCCGACGGCTCCGGTGTCGGGGGAATGGCCGGCATCCACGGCCACGGCCAGCCCCGCCAGGGGCGACGCGCCGGCGGGCAGCGGCGGCGGCAGCCGCAGTTCCACCACCAACGCATTGCCTTCGTAGCGGACGTCGTAACCCCACCAACTCCTGGGAACGGTGGCGATCCGCAGCCGGTAGGTCTCCTCGTCGTCCTGGAACCATTGCACCCGCCGGATCGGGCCGGTTGCGGCATAGGCGATCAGATCGGTATTGGAGGTAGCGCCGAAGAGCGAGAGATCGAGATACCGTCCGCCGGGATCGGGCGCGACCAGGAACGGGATCTTCCGCCCCAGCGGCAGGCGGATCCGGGCCGAACGGCCGTCCACGGCGCTGATGGCGACGCTCCCCGCGACCACCCGGGCCGGAGGAGTCCCCGAGGGGAGCAGCTTGATCTGGCCGGCGCTGACCCAGACGTTGCGGGTCCGGTTCAGCCGGACCCGGTATTCATCGCCGTTCCTGCCGGTGAGCTGAAGGAGCGTCCCGGGCGGCGGAAACATCAGATAACCGGCCCTGTCGTAGGCGGAGACGGCGGGGCCGGCCCGCAGGACCGCGTCCGGGGAGACCGTTTCGGCCAGGACCGGGAGATCGCCCGGGAACAGCGACAGGGCGCCCTTGGCCTCGGCCGACCGCCGCTTGTGCCGGTCATCGGCCAGCGTGACCTTGATCCGCGACTGCTTCAGCCGGTCCTTGGCGCCGACCCGGTAGACTCCCTGATAGATCCCGGGCGTCTCCGCGGACTCGATCATGGGCCAGCGTTTGCGGACTCTGCTCACGGTGAAATAGGCTTTCATGCCGGGGCTGCCCTTGGCGGTCACTGTCACCGCGTCGCCGGGGAGCAACTCCTGGTCCTGGCCGGGCGTCACATACTCGACGGTCAAGGGGTGGACCGGCGCGGGCCGCGCCGGCTCGGCCACCCGGATGGTCCGGGTCAGCTCATAATGGGCGCCGCCGTATTCCAGCTCGGCGCGGATCAAGTTTGGGCCGGGAGCGAGCGGCACCATGGCCAGAAACCCGCCTTCCGGATGGACCTCGACCGCCGCGCCGTTGATCCGGAGCTGCCCGCCCGGCGGTACCGCGCCGCAGACGAAGGTGGCAGCCAACGCCGGCAGCTGTGCGTTCTCCGCCGGCGCGACGATCCGGATCGGTTGCGCCGGCAGCGGCATCCGCTCGCCCGGCGACGTCCCCTCCGCGACAGCGGCCGGCGGCGCGGGGCTGGAAAGGAGCGCCCCGGAATCGGCGAGGACCGCTCCCATCGTCAACAGGGCTAAAAATAATGAAACAAGGATGATCTTCATCGCTTCAACCTCATCTTTTTTTGCTCGGTCGGGATCCTCGTCCCCCAGATCCCAATTCAAACCAATTACAGGGTTTTCTTCCTTCGGACTTTCCTATCTGTAACTTCCATATCCAAAACAAATCCCCTTCTGATTCCCGGAAAAGTATTTATTACCATGCCTATCCCGATTGGAAACGCTCGCCGCCGCGGCCTGTTCCGCAGGGATGATTTCCCCAGCTGGGGCTCCCGATCCTAATGAGGATGGAAATGCGCCTCTTTTTGTCAGGTTTTCCATTACAGGAAGGATTTTAATAAAATTTACAGAATTTACTAGTGGAATCGGACCGTGCGAAAACGAGCCGTAGCGCCCGACGCGGCGGCGGAGCGTCTTTCCCGGGCAGGAAGGTGACGCGATGAGCCAAGAGCTCCCCGGCGATCTTGAATTTGTCATGAATCAATTCGATCTCCTCGCTTTGAAAGAGCAAAAAAGCAAGGAGATCGACGGCCTGACCGACCAAGTATCGCAATTATTCGCCATTCGCATCCAACTCCAGGATGTGCTGGTCGCTTCCATCGCCGGCCTCCTCAGCGGCGTCACCAAGCTTTTTTGGGAGTCGAAATTCCCGAGGCTGGATGTCCCGACCCTGGGAACGGCCTTCGCCCAGAAATTCGGCCAACTTATCCACCCCGGCCGCGCCGCCCTGGCCGTTGCGACGCCGGATGCGTACCGGAGCACTTTGGAGTTCTTCCAGTCGCTGGGGTTTCAGGTCCCCGCCGCGCTGCAACACGCGCCCGGTTTCATGGAGCTCTTTCATAACGAGATCCTGGTCGATCTCCAAAAAATCCCGCACTGCGCCTGCATGAGCTTTATCTTGCAGGGATATACCTTCATCTTCAAAGTCATTCCCGGCAGCCCGCTGGCCGCGCCCGGCCTCCAAACCAATTTTGCGGATTTGTTTGCCGCGCATCAAAGACTCCTCAAGGAGAACGGCTTTTACGCCATGCAGATGATCGCCCAGTTTTCCGCGTATATCACCGAAAATGCCATCACCTCGGGCGCAAACCAGGTCATGGAGCTGTTGAACTTTCATCATTCGACCATCGGCGGTTTGCTCCTTTGCACCGGCCGGCATTTGCTGGACAACTGCCTGGAATATCAGAAGCTGATGCGCCAGATCCAAAACAAAGCGGCCGACATCCGGGAGCTGGACAGGATATGGCAGGAGAATTTCGAAACCCGGTTGCAACAGCTGAGCCGCGATCCCCGGTTTCGCTCCATCCTGAGCGAAGACTGGGCCGGCAATGACCGGAAGACGCGCGAGACGTTCCAGGAGATCCGCCGGCGGAAACTGGAATTGCAACAGGCGCTCCAAGAATTGAAGGAGGAATTGCAATGAACTCCGACATCACCGTCCCGGAACGGCTGGAAATCGAAAAGAATGCGAGGCTTTCCGGAGAATTCCGCGCCAGCGTATCCAATTCCATCGCCAAATTGAAAGAGATCTCCAGTCAATCCCTGTCCATTAAGACGCAGGGCAAGTGGGACAGCTTCTGGAATAAATCGGAGAATATCAAAAGCTTGGCGGGGAATGTGGGCGAAGTCGTTACGATTCAGCAGAAAACTTTCGATCTGATCATGTTTCTGTTTGCGATCTCCGGAGCGATGAAGCAGGAGTATGACCTGGTGCTCCAATCCATCAGCGAAATTCAGAATAACGCCACCGACGGCGAGTTGCTCAGCAACCTTTTGACCGTCAAAAAAGCCGTGGTCGAAATGAAGACCAAGCAAGAGACGATCGACTCGCTGGTCACCTTCTCCAATGATTTGCGCGATTCGCTGGAGGAACTCAACCGTTCGCTGGCCTCGCTCAGTCACGACTATGCCCGCTGGAAGAATGCCTTCAGCCAGCAATGCCAGTCGCTCCGGGAAAAGCAGGAGGAAGAGGGCAATCAACTCCGCCGGCTGCTGCGTTCGCTGGACCTCTCCAACCAGCAACGGCTGAACGAGCTCCAGACGGCTTTCAAACAAGCGGCCGCTGCCAGCGCCCCAACTCCCCGGCCGCTGAGCCCGCCCCGGAACAACCGCCAGTGGCTTCTCCCCGGAATCGCCATCCTGCTCAGCCTGGTGGCGATCGGGGTGCATTTTATCCCGTGACGGGATGCCGGACCCTCCGCCCGGCCCCAACCGCCGCGCAAGACCGAGGCTCCCCTGTTTTGGTCCGCTTCCAAAACAGGGGAGTTTTTTGTTATGAATATTTAAAGTACCGAAAAAGAAGGATTTTGCATTTTTCATCTAATATTTTGAAGTTGGAATAGTTTTTCCTCAACCCAATTACATGGAACGAAAGGGGTCACAGAATGATCTACTCATCGGAAGTGGAAAAAATGTCGTGTGTTGCAAAAGGGCCGAATCACGGACCGGCTCCGATTCCCCAGGAAGGCCGCTGGGTTCAGGCCAAAGAGATCAAGGACATCTCCGGTTTAACCCATGGCGTGGGCTGGTGTGCTCCCCAGCAGGGCGCCTGTAAGCTGACGCTGAACGTCAAAGATGGCGTCATCCAGGAAGCCCTGGTGGAGACCATCGGCTGTTCGGGCATGACCCATTCGGCGGCGATGGCGGCGGAGATCCTCTCCGGCAAGACCATCTTGGAGGCTTTGAATACCGACCTGGTATGCGACGCCATCAATACCGCCATGCGCGAGCTGTTTCTCCAGATCGCCTACGGCCGAACCCAGACAGCCTTTTCCGAGGGCGGCCTGCCCATCGGCGCGGGCCTCGAGGATCTGGGCAAAGGCCTGCGCAGCCAAGTCGGGACGATGTACGGGACCCTCGCCAAAGGGCCGCGCTACCTGGAGATGGCCGAAGGCTACGTCACCCGGGTGGCTTTGGACGACAACGGCGAGATCATCGGCTATGAGTTCGTGCACCTCGGCAAGATGATGGACATGATCAAAAAGGGCACCGACGCCAATGAAGCTTTGCAAAAGGCCACCGGGCGCTACGGCAGGTTTGACGAAGCCCAGAAATACATCGATCCGCGGTACGAATAAATCAAAGAGGAGGAAAACGACATGTCATTGTTTGAAAGCTATGAACGGAGAATCGCGCAGATCAATGCCGTTCTTTCTCAATATGGAATTTCCTCGATCGAGGAAGCCAAGGCCATCTGCGAGCAGAAAGGGATCGACCCTTACACCATCACCAAAGCCATTCAGCCGATCTGTTTTGAGAATGCCTGCTGGGCCTATGTAGTCGGCGCGGCGCTGGCGATCAAGAAGGGTTGCCGCAAGGCGGCCGAGGCCGCCGAGACCATCGGCGAGGGATTGCAGGCTTTCTGTATTCCCGGGACCGTGGCCGACGATCGCAAAGTCGGGCTGGGCCACGGCAATCTCGCGGCGATGCTGTTGCGGGAAGAGACCAAATGCTTCGCCTTTCTGGCCGGGCACGAATCCTTCGCCGCCGCCGAGGGCGCGATCGGCATCGCCAAGTCGGCCAACAAGGTCCGGACCGAACCCTTGCAGGTCATTCTGAACGGCCTGGGCAAGGACGCGGCGCAGATCATCTCCCGGGTCAACGGCTTTACCTATATGCAGACCCAATTCGACTATGCCACGGGCAAACTGAATATCGTCCGCGAAATTGCCTATTCTAAAGGCGAACGGGCCAAGGTCCGCTGCTACGGTGCTGACGATGTCCGGGAAGGCGTCGCCATCATGCATCATGAAGGCGTCGATGTCTCGATCACCGGCAATTCCACCAACCCCACCCGCTTCCAGCATCCGGTGGCCGGGACCTACAAAAAGGAATGCTACGAGATTGGCAAGAAATATTTCTCGGTGGCCTCGGGCGGCGGCACCGGCCGGACCCTCCATCCCGACAACATGGCCGCCGGCCCCGCTTCCTACGGCATGACCGACACCATGGGCCGGATGCATTCCGACGCTCAGTTCGCCGGTTCGTCCTCGGTGCCGGCCCACGTGGAGATGATGGGCTTCCTGGGCATCGGCAACAACCCGATGGTCGGAGCCACGGTCGCGGTGGCGGTGGCCATCGAAGAGGCCATGGCGAAGTAAATCGCCTCTCTACAAAGCGTTGTGATAAAACCCCGGCCGCAGGCAAGGTTGAACACAAAAGCTCAGAGAAGCAAGGGATAAAGTCGTTTTTTGAAACTTTTCCAGACCGAATCGGTTGGAAAGAGACTTTATCACATGGCTTCTAAGAAACACCGGGGTTCGCCCACTCCTGTCTCGGGCTGACAACTCCGATTCAGATTTTACGGGATAGGAGCGGGATCACGTTGAATATCCTATTGGTCATGATCGGCGGCGGACTGGGGTCCGCCTGCCGCTATCTTTTTTCATTGCTGGCGATGAAATGGTTTGGGAACCATTTCCCCCTGGGCACCCTGGGTGTGAACCTGAGCGGCTGTTTCCTGATTGGTCTGGGGTTTTCGCTGGCGGGGCGGAACCTGCTTTCGCCCCCCATCCGCCTGCTATTCATGACCGGCTTTCTGGGCGGGTTAACCACTTTCTCCACTTATGCGCTGGAGAGCGCCAATTTCATGGGCAGCCAGCTGCCGGGGGCCTTGGTCAATATCGCGGCCAATAACCTGGGCGGCTTGGCCCTGGTCCTGCTCGGCCTGTGGCTCGGCAAGACGATCTGAGCGTTCCGGGCGCAAACCGCTCCCGACCGAGCGGCTCACAGCGTGATTTTCTCGCCCCCTTGGATACCGGTGAGCCTCCCCCCGGCGTATACCGAGAGCGGCCCGTGGCCGCCGCAGATCAGGCACGGCTTCCGGTTGTCCCTGCCGACCTCCTCGATGAGGCGGATGATCGCCTGGCGCATGGCCGTCGCCTTCCCGGAATCCACATTCACGCTCCGCATCAAATAAGGCGCCAGAGAATTGAATTCCGCCCGTTCCGGAGAGAAGCCGCTGATATTGACCAGGTTGTCGCCGGTGAAGGCGATCCCGCGCGCCCGGCAAAGATAGACCATCTCGCCCTCAAGGTGGCCGCCGCTCCCCTCCCATACCTCAAACTCCAGGTCCGCGAAGCCGACCTTTCCGATGGGAATCAGCTCGTCGTGTTCGCCCGGCGTATCCTGATCGATCAGCTCAAACTGCCCGGCATCCGGCGGCAGATAGCCGGAGATGATCCGGCTCAACCTGCTGTAGCCGAACCCGGCGTCGCGGGTTTCCCGGTAGTCGGGGATTCCGATGCTCTGGCGGCGCAGACTGTCGGCGCTCTTTTGGTTGAGGCCGATCGTTACCTCCGGCAGCTTGGACAGCAGGCCGCAGTGGTCCACGTCGGCGTGGGTGATGTATACTTTCTTGAGCCGCCGCTCCCAATCGGGAAACAGTTGCCGCAGGATCGCAAACATCTCGGCGGCATAGATCGCGTAGCCGGTATCGATCAGCGTCAGCTCGCCGGAGGTCTCGAGCACATAGGTATTGCTGCCGCAGGGCGGCTGAATGCTGTAAAGGACGACCGCCTCGCTCACCCTCAGCTTTTCGATATCCGCCTGAAAACGGCTGCCCTGGTGTGCGCCGATGAAATGGGCGAAGCGCCGGATGGAGTCGAAGACCTTGGCGGGGTTCTCGCCTTTCTCCTGCAACAGCTGGAGGATGCGGTTGGACTCCGAGATGAATTCCATGGTTTTTTCGGCGGAGAGGCCCAGGCATTTTTGCATCTCGTTGGCCAGCCGGATGTAAAAAATGGTGTTATCCAGGATCTCCTGGGAATCGTCGTAATCAATGATATCGATCGGGTAGAGCTCGCTGATCTCGTCCAGCAGCATCTTGATGAGCGGAGGGTCCTCGATCAGCAGGCCCATCTTGAAATGCTGATACGGGGTATGATTGGAGCTGGAATTGATATAGGAGATGTTAATGTCGTAGCGGTCCAGCACCTTCAGCACCGGCAGCAACGCGCCGGGCCGGTCGGGAAGCTTGATGGCCACGACGATCACCCGCACCTCGGGATTGCCCCGTTTGAGATAGCCGACGCTTTCCAGCTCCCGGGCGATTTCGGCGAGACTTCCCTCGTCCGCCTCGACATCAATGAACAGCGTATGCAGATCGACCGCTTTGTTATAGCTGACCCGGACGATATTGCCCTGATGCTTGGCGATGATGCGCGAGGCCAGCAGAAAAGCGCCGGTCTTATCCGGCATGCTGGTAACATAGGTTTTGCTCGGCATGGGACTTCACCTCGTAACGGCCTCAAATGCTTGATAACCCGCAAAGCGCTCTTGCGCCGCTTAGATTATTCGAAGCCGGGATGGATATAAGAATATTCACGAAAGGCTCCGAGTTTTCCTCTCGAAACCGATGCGATCCGAGAATTGCGATCTCATTGGCGAGTCAGCTTTGCCGCAATTCGGGTTGAAAAAATGAAAGAGCCATGGAATCCACGGCTCTTTTTCTTAAAAAAGGGAACGTCCTCGCCGAAAACCTCTATAATTCCCGCTCCGCCGCCTGCAACAGCGCAGGAATCTTCAGGTTGTATTCGCAGAGCGGCTCGCACTGGCCGCACTGGAGACACTGGGCGGCGGCCGGCTTCAGCTCCCGGTAGGCGGCGCTGTAAGCGGCGGCGTCTTTGCCGAAGATCCTGGCCAGGCGGTACCTGGATAATAGCAGCAGCACCGTCGGGAAGTCGATCCCCTGGGGACAGGCGAAATACTCCTGGCAGTGGCGGCAGTCGCGGCATAACTCGCTCAGGTTGAGATCGGCCGCCAGCCGCAAACCGATGCGGCGGTACTCCTCCAAGCGGGGAGCATCCGGCAACGGCGCCAAAGCGGTCGCGATGTCGGCCTGGAATTGCTCGGGATAGATGGCACCGGCGTCGACCGTGGCAATGAACGGGTTGGCGAGACAGAATTGCAGCATCTCGCGGTAGCCGATCTCTATATGCTCGCTCAACAGCCGGAACAGCTCGGCCATTTCGTTGCCGTCGAAGGCTTTCATGTTGATGATCCCCAGATCGTGCCCGTGCGCCAGCTCGATCAAGGGCGCCAGGCTCTGGTTGAAGATGTTATAGGGCAGTTCAGCCACGTCGAAGCGGTCGCTCTCGATGGCCTCCCGGATCTCGACGGCATCCTTATAATGGCTGGAGAACCCGATGTAGTGAATGAGGCCCGCTTCCTTGACCGCTTGAATCTTGTCCAGCACGCCCGAGGACTTCATCTCGCTCCAGCGTTCTTCGCTGATACCGTGAAAGAAATAAACCAGCTTGATGGGGTTGGGGCCGATCCGCAAGTCGTGCCGGCCCGCCACGCCCAGTTTGGCGAGGCTAGTCTCCAGATCGGCATCGAACTTCTCCGGGGTATAGCCGTGGCCCTTGGTGACGATCACCACCGGCTCCCGCAGATCCTTGCGGCCGGCGATTACCCGGCCCACCACCACTTCGCTCTCCACCGTCTCGCCCCCCGGCAGTTGGCCGTTATAGGCGCGGGCGGTGTCAATCAGGTTGACCCCCTGATCCAGGGCGTAATGAACCACCCGGTCCACCTGGTCATAGCGGGCGGCCCGCCGCAGATTCATCGCTCCCAGACTGAGCTCGGTCACCATCAGGCCGGTCTTGCCGAAACGGCGCCGTTGCAATGGTTGCATTCCCATCCACTCCTTATCGTCAAGCTGAAGATGATTCCCCGCATGATCTCCTGAATCCGGTCCTTCCGGCGGCTAGCGCTCCGCCTTATTCTCATCCGAATCCTTATCTTCATCCTATACCTTTGAGTTACCTCCAAGTCAAGCGTTGATCGCAGTGCCGCTTTGATAACGATCATTGCCCCTGCTGCAAACCAATTAAAAAACCTGCTATTCGCAGGTTTTGAATTTTTTGGGTACTCCTCAGGGGAACTCGAATCCCCAAGTTTTAACTCGCCCTTCTACACCGTCTTGACCGGCTTATGGGCGACAACCCGGAGATTGAAACTGCCGCAGATCTCGCTGAGGAGCGTGGAACCCAGTATCAAACAGGCGCCGAGGATCTGGACCGGTCCCATTTTTTCGTCCAGTAGGCAGGCGGACAAGATGATGGCGGTCACCGGGTCGATATAGCTGAATACCGCGACGGTCTGCGCCTTCAAATCCTTGACGGCGGAGAAAAACAGCCAGAAGGCCATCCCGGTATGGATAATCCCCAGGATGATCAGCAAGAGGACGGTCCGGCCCGCGATGACAGCGGTCGCATCACCCGTGAAAAGCGTGTACGGCAGCAGAACCAGCGCGGCCACTCCCAGCTGGGCGATGGTCGCCGCGAGGCTCGTCAGGCCTTTGAGGAACTTGTTCAGCAGCGTGAAGCCGGCATAGGCCACGGCCGCGGCCACCCCGTAGAGTATCCCGAGATTATGGCCAGCTGTTGGCGGCGCGGCCGTAAATACCCCAGCGACCAGCGCCAAGCCGGTCAGCGCGGCGAGAATGCAAATCCCTTTGATCACGGTCAGTTTTTCTTTTAGAACAAGGCGCGACAGCACGGTGATGATGACGGGGGCCAGATAGTAGCTGAGCGTCGCATTGGCGATGGTGGTATGTTGATAGGCCTCAAACAGGAGAATCCAGTTCACACCGAGCGCAATCCCCGAGGCAAGCAGCACCGGTTGGTTATGGATGAGCTCTCGCCTGGCAAGCGGGGTTTTCATGAGAAAGCTGACCGTTACAAGAAAAAATACGCCGATTCCGCCCCGGACCAGGGCAATTTCGCCCGACGACAGAGGGATGTTGCGGACCAGCAGCCCCATGCTGCCCCAGATGAGCATGGCGGCGATGATTTTTAGCCTGGCGCCCATGACGATTCTCCGCTGCGTTTCAAATTGCTGATTAAACGCCGATGAAACGTTGACTTCCTTGTTTAAAAGCGTTGTGATAAACCCCGTCCGAAGGTCGGGGCGTTCACAAAAGCTCAGAAAAGCAAGTGATAAAGTCGTTTTTAGTCCACTTTGAAAGGATGATGTCCGGATTGGAGACTTTATCACATGGCTTTTAAACCATTATAATATAAGTTGATCCATTAGAAAAACGCATCTCCTTCATCTTCAACATGAGAAAACGGAATGGGGTCTCCTGCGATGAGCATCCAGAAATACCTGGCCTTCATTAAAACCGTGGAATACGGCAGTCTGACCAAGGCGGCCGAAGCGCTCGGTTACACCCAGTCGGGAATCAGCCACATGATGAACGACTTGGAAGCCGAGTGGGGAATTGCGCTGCTGGAACGGAAACGCTCCGGCGTGCGGATCACCTCCGACGGACTCAAAATCCTGCCGCATCTGCAAAATGTCTGTCACGCGCATCAGAAATTGCTGACCGAGATCGAGGAGTTGCACGGACTGAACTCCGGCCTGATCCGGGTCGGGACCTTTTCCAGCGTGGCCACGCATTGGCTGCCCAACATGATCAAGTCGTTCCAAAAGGACTACCCCAACATCGAGTTCGAACTGCTCCTGGGCGACTATACCGAGATTGAAAGCTGGATCATCCAAGGCCGCGTGGACTGCGGCTTTCTTACGTTTCCGTTCAACCCCGATCTGGAGAGCGTCTTCCTGGAGCGGGACCGATTGCTGGTGATACTGCCGGAACACCATCCGCTGGCCGAACGAGAATCCTTTCCGCTCGGCGCTTTGGCAGAGGAGCCCTTTATGCTTTTGGAGAAGGGCGGGAGAGGCGAGATCGCGGAGATTCTTAAAATGCATCATATCGTCCCCAATGTCCGCTTCACGACCTGGGACGACTATGCGATTATGGCCATGGTCGAAAACGGCCTGGGCATCAGCATCCTGCCGGAATTGATCCTCAAGCGCAACCCCTACCGGATTGTGCAAAAAGAACTGGAGGTGCCCGCCTACCGCGAGATCGGCCTGGCGATCAAGGATTCAAAGACCGCTTCCCTGGCGGTCAAACGGTTCCTCCAGTATTTGCAGTACCGTCATCGCGATTGAAGTCCGATTTCCGGCGCCGGAACGATCGAAGGCTGCGGAAGGTGTCCCCATATTACGGCAGGATGTTGCTTTAATTTTGATTTCTTATTAAACTCACATATCGATAGAAGCTTTTATCTTCCGAAACAGCAACCGCCTTCAGGGATGAAGGCGGACGACGCATCTTTTCCCAATGCAACGACATGAATCCCTAGTGTATATGATTTGCGAAAATAACGAACGATCTACCGTTTTTTCGTAAATCATGTGATTTAAAAGCGTTGTGATAAACCCTGCCCGAAGGTCAGGGTGAACACAAAAGCTCAGAAAAGCAAGTGATAAAGTCGATTTTTAATCCTTTGACAGAGTGATTTCCGAATTTGAGGACTTTATCACATGGCTTTTAAGATCATGTCGTTGCACGGAGGATGAAAAACTGCGGTCGTCAACGGAAGCCATAACTTGGTTGCCAGACAGAATGGTAGAGTAGAGAAAGGCACGGATGCCTTCCCCCCTCGTCAAACCGTACGTGCGGTTTTCCCGCATACGGCTTTCCAACAAACTTAGGCGGCGTTGGTACAGGCTTCGACGATCACGTAATCTTCTTTGGTCAGAAGGTTTTTAAAACTTTGGAATGATGTTTGATCAAAGTAGTACTTGGTAGTCGTTATGCTTCCTTGGTCTGGTTTATCACCGATGGTTAATCCTTATCCTCTATTTTCATTACTAAAGTATTTTGTTTGCCCCAGTTGCACATTTCATCCAATATAGGAAGAAATGATAACCCTTTGGAGGACAAGGAATATTCTACCTTTGGTGGAATTTGAGCATATTCCTTGCGCACAATCATTCCGTCATTTTCCAGTTCTTTCAGTTGCGTGCTTAGCATTTTATGGGTGATATATGGGATGTTTCGCTTTAACTCACCATATCTCAATGTTGTTTCACAGGCCAATTCATACAGAAGTTTTAATTTCCATTTTCCCCCAATAATAGCAAGTGTATTTTCAAACGGGGCCTGTTTGCTACGGCATATATTTTCTATACCATTACTCTCCTTTCGGTGTGTATACTACAAAATAGTGCGTACTTTCTTTTATCAATATAATTCATTATAATAGAAAATGTAAATATGTTCAAGGTTGAGAAAGGTTTAGGAGCGTGATTGTATGTCAAATATATTTAGTCCGATTCAAGTGAAAAACATTCATTTTGCCAACAGGGTTGTTATGGCCCCTATGGTGCGTTTCGGTTACCCAAGCAAAAACGGCATTATGGGTGAAAAACTCTTACAGGATTATTTAGGACGGTCAGACAAAGGAATCGGCTTAATGATTAGCCAAGTGCTTTCCATATCCGCCGAAAAAGAGATAGCAGGCGGAGCAGGCGCTTATTCTGAACTGCACATTGGCTATCTAAATAAAATAGCGGAAGCCTGTCATAAAAACGAAACCAGATTTTTTGCGCAGCTTGGTTTACCTGGTTTCAGTTTTTATGATAACAATTCGGAAGATGTCAATAAGCTGACAAAGAATGATTTAGTCAAAATTAGAGATGGGTTTATTTGTGGCGCAGAGATTTGCAAAAAAGCTGGCCTTGATGGTATTGAATTGCATGGAGCGCATACCTTTTTTCTGAATATGATAGCATCGTCCTATTCCAATAAACGGCAGGATGCTTATGGCGGTGATTTAATCGGAAGATTAACTTTGGTAAAGGAAATTACGGAGGCGATTAAAAGTTTCGCCGGAGATCACTTTATTGTATCCTATCGAATGGGTTGGGGTGACAATCTGGATATAGATGTCCAGACAGCTCAAGCTCTGGAGAATATGGGTATTGATATGTTGCATGTGTCTACTGGAATACCCGAAGATAGGAAACTGCAATTGCCTACGGCTTTTGAATACAATGATGCAGTCTACACAGGATGCCATGTTAAAAAGCATGTAAATATCCCTGTCATTGCTGTGAATGACATTAAGACATTGGACAGAGGAAATGTATTGATTGAAAATAACTGCTGTGATTTTGTGGCATATGGAAAGCCCTTTTTAGCCGATTCAGATTTCATAAAGCATTCCATGAAAGACAGCGACTATAAGCCCTGCTTTGAATGCCGCGAATGTAAATGGTTCACAAATGGCGAAAAATGTCCGGCACAAATAATAGCCAAAGCCCATTCATAATTGAAATTGTAGGAAACGATTGGGGGGGGTAACAATGGATTTTTTAGATTTAGTAAAAGACCGCTGTTCGGTCAGAAAATTCAACAACAAAAGAGTGGAGCAAGAAAAGGTTGATTTGATTTTGGAAGCGGGCAGACTTGCACCAACGGCTGTGAATTATCAATCTCAACGGATTCTTGTGCTTAAATTCCGAGGATAGCTTAGACATTCTGAAAACATGCACACCATATCATTTTCAAGCACCTTTAGCTTTACTTGTATGCTATGACAATACAATTAGTTGGAAAAGAACAGTTGATGGTAGAGATATGGGAAGCCAGGAGGTCCGCCATGTTAACCGGTGACAGCAAAGGCATTTAAAAATTTATCCTCCATCGTCTCTGGCAGATCCATGAGAAGATTGTCAACCTTGACCCGGAATTCCGGGAACTGGGCGAGGAACCGGGTCAATTGCTGAAACAGCTCACCGCCAAGTTGACTCCCGACGACCAAAAACTCCTGGACCGTTATGATTGTCGCCGGATGGATCAGATGAACCGGCAGGACGAATTGATTTACAGTGAGGGATTGATGGACGGAATATTGTTCGGGTATTGAGTACCCGCCTTCCCCGGCGCTCCGTCCTCCATCCCGGCCCACCTAATATATCAGTCGATCTCCCCTCATGTCAGGTATGGTCTTCCGTCCAACTAGGATATTCTTCATCCTTGTAAGGGATGCCAGGATCCGTGTAAGATATAATGGAAGTGCCAGCATCCGATTCGCAAAACGTAGGTTAAACTAAGCGAGAGCTTAGAACAGAGCTACAATACGAAGGAGGCTGACACT